>JBKKBM010000037.1:0-4750 GCA_046714215.1 Terriglobales bacterium
CGCAGTGGTACTAACCGGCCATTGTGGCCCTCGCCCCGCGGGCGACGGCCGCGGGCAGCGCCGCGCCCGTCCGTGAGGGCTACGCCCATGCGCTGATGGCGCTCAAACGCGCCGCCGAAGCCGAGCCTTTCGTGTGGGAGCTGTATGAAAAAGACCCCGCGCAAGTGGACGAGATGAAGCGCTTCCTCGCCCTGCTGATCGCGCAGGAGCAAGGCGACAAGGCGCTGGCGGTGGCGCGCAAGCTCGAACAGAGCATGGGCAAGCTGGGCAAGCGCAAGGAATACGTCGGGCTGATGCACGACCTCGCGGGCCAGACCAATCCGGGGGTGGAGTTCCTGGAGTACATGGTGGAGCTGTATAACTCCGCCAACCGCGAGCACGACTACTGCACCACGCTGCTGAATCTCTTCCAACTGTATTTTGCCGCGGGCAACCACCTGAAGGCGGCGGATTCACTGGACCGCGCCGTGGAAGTCGACCCTTACGAATCCGGCCATAAGAATCGGCTGGAGATGATCAAGGGCAAGATCGACCAGAACCGCTTTACCGCCATCGCCGACCGCCTGCGCGCGGTGGGCGTGGAGCTGGAAGCGGCGGGCGGCGCACCCGGAAAAGACGCCTTGCCCAAGGAAGACAGCGAACCCACCGTGCTCGAAGACTTCATGCTGCAAGCGGAGATCTTTCTGCAATACGGCATGCGCTCCAAAGCGGTGGAGCGGCTGGAGCGCGTCAACCGGCTTTTCCCCCGCGAAGAAGAAAAGAACGAGAAGCTGCACAAGCTCTACGGCAATGCGGGGATGAATCCGAAGTACGACACGCCGGCCCCGGCGGCGGCGCCGCCGCTGCCGGCTTTTGGCCAGGCGCCGAGCTATGGGTATCCGGGTCACGGGACACCGGGACCAGCGGCCCCACCGCCGGCGGCCCCCGCATTCGCGCACGACGAGAACGCCGTGGATAATTTCTCCCGCGTGACCGAGATCACCCGCAATATCTATCGCCAGGCGACCGTCAAGGGGGTGCTCTTTGCGGCGGTGAACGATGTAGGACGGCACTACCATGCGAGCCGCTGCGTGGCCGGCCTTTGCGCTCCCGGCAAACCGCCATCGGCGGCGCTGGAGTATTGCTCACCCGCCGTGAAGCAGTCTGAAGTCCAGCACTTGGTGAAGCTGCTGGCGGCGGTGCAGGACGTGGCCGTGGGCAGCGGGACCGTGGTCCTGCCCGATGCGCCCGCCGCTCCCGAGCTGACCTCCGCGCGCGATTCGCTCGCCGCCCTGAGCATCCAGTCCCTGCTCGCGGTGCCGCTGGTGGATTCTTCCGGCGATGAGCACGTAGGCCTGCTGCTGCTGGAACAGTGCGACCATCAGCGTCCCTGGAGCCAGACCGATTCGGTGGTGCTGAAGACCATCGCCGACCAGATGGTCCTGGCCGTCAATAACGCCAAGCTGCGCAGCTTGATGAAGAACCTCGCCGTGACGGACGAGAAATCCGGCCTGCTCAAGCGCTCTTCGTATCTCGATGTGCTGCTCACCGAGGCGAAGCGCTGCATCACCCAGAACGCCACCGCTTCGGTGCTGCTCTTCCACTTTGGCAAGGCGTCGGCGTTGGTGAAGGAGATCGGCGAGCAGGGCGTGGAGAGCATGATGCAGCAGATCGGGCAGAACATCTGTGCGCAAGTCCGCCAGAATGACGTGGCCGTGCGCTACGAGTTGACCACCATCGCGCTCATCCTGCCAGATACTTCTGACAAGAACTCCTTCTTTGTGGTGGAAAAGATGCGCAAAGCGCTCAATGGGTTGAAGGTGCCCAACTCTGACAAAGCCATCCCCATCACGGTGGGCATCGCCGAAGCGGTGATGCAGTCACAGTACGATCCCATCGACATTGTGACGGAAGTGATCAACCGGGCGGAGAATGCGCTGGAAGCGGCACGCAACGAAGGCGGCGATACGGCGAAGTCGCTGGCTCCGCAATTTTTGAACAGCGCCGTGGCTTAGGCGCGCCGGGCAAACACCTTCAAGCAGCTTGAACGCTGGCGGACTGGGGGCGCGGCACCAGTTCCTTGCGGTTCACATACTCGTCAAAGACCACGCCCGCCACGTACGAAGTCACCTTGCGGCTGTACATCTTCTCCGCTTCCAGACAGCGCCGACAGAGACATTCATACTCGTGGGTCTGGCCGGAATCATCCACCGCTACCGCGCGCATCACGGCGCGCACCGGCGCGCCACAACCCACACACTTACAATTTCCGCGCAAGCGATGATCGATCTCCGCGATGGCCAAGAGGACTTCCTGGCGATCGCCCTCCCGTTTTGGCAACAACTCTTCGTCAACCGGCGTTCGCGAATCATTACTGCCGGCGGCGGTGAAAGCCAGCAGCTTTCTCCAATCCACCCGCGTCAACGGCTCAGACATTGGCCCATTCTCCACATTCCCCTATTATGAGGCCCATTTTGGGCCTGAGGATGGCTATCTAGGTACACGGCGAGGGGTACAACCCAACACCGTGGGGCCAGTGGTCGAGCGGACAGTTTGGACGGCCCCTGGGGGGCCAAAGGGGTGGGCTCAAGCAGTGCCCTTTTGGGCCGGCTGAAGTTACTTCCCGAAACGGTTTCGCGAACCTTGATAGAAGCACATCCCCGCATTAGAAAATAGCGGAATCGGGGTAGGCTGGTCTTATGCCGGACCGCGGACCGAACGAATTCGTGAATAAGGCTCTAAGCGTAAGCCTCTGGGGGATGGACGCCTCGCTCAAGCCGTTCACTGCGACGGCCACCACGCAGCGCATCGCCGAGGATGCGGTGGAAGTGGAGTTCAGCCGCCAACTGGCGATCGGCGAAGTGATCGGACTCGGCTACCAAGGCAAGCGGTCGCGCTTCCGGGTGCTGCAATCATTCCTCTCCGGGCTGAGCATCTACCGCGTGACTTTGCAGGACACCGGCACCACGTGCATGTGGAAGAGTGAGATGACATCGCCGGATCCCATCGTGCTGCGGCGGGAGCGCCGGCGAGAGGCACGGATGGCGGTGGTGGGCGGTGCGATCCTATTCGGCCCCAGCGGAGTTAGCACGTCCGCCAAGCTGACGGACATCAGCCGCAGCGGCTGCTACGTTGAGATCCATGCGCCGGCCGCGGTGGGCACCACCTTGCGCGTGCTGCTTACGCTGGAGCGTAACCAGCAAGTTGCCATCACCGCCATCGTCCGCACGGCGCACCCGGGCATCGGCATGGGCATAGAGATCGTTGGCTTTGCCGCCACCGAAGATCAAGACCGCTACCACGGCGTGCTGCAATTGCTGGAGATGCACCAGCCCGCGTAAGCGCGTCGCGGATCAGAAGCCGGCGTCGTTGATGGACTTCTTGTCGAGCTTGGGGGCGTACTTTTTCACCACCGGCTCGATCTCGCTCGCCTTCCCGACCACGGTGAATACGAGATTGTCCAGCGGGTAGTACTTGTGGATGATCTGCTTGGCGCCGGCCACGGTCAACGCGTCGATCTTCGTATAGAACTCGTTGATCTCGCGCTGGTCGAGCCCGAAGAATTCCAGCTCCGTCAGTAAGCCGGCCAACTGGTCGGTGGTCTCGATGTCCGGCGGGAACTGCCCTTTCACATAGGCCTTGGCGGAGTTGAGTTGTTCTTCGGTAATGCCCTTCTCATGCAGAGACTTCAGGATGTCGAGCGCCAAGTCCATGGCTTTTTCCGTGGTGGCGTTCTTGGTGTAGGTGCTGATGGCGAACGGACCCGGCACCTGGCGCGGGGTGAAGAAGGCGCGGGCGCCATAGGTAAGGCCGGTGTTCACGCGCAGCTCGGTGTTCAGCATGGAGGTGAAGCGTCCGCCGAAGAGGGTGTTCACCAACTCGATGGCGACGCGGTCGTCATTGGTGCGGGCGATGCCGGTGTTGCCAATCATGAAATACGTCTGCGTGGCATCGGGCTTATCGACCAGCAGCATGCGCTTGCCCGTGACCGCGGCGGGTGCGGCTACCTTCACCGGCGCCACGGTCTTGGCGGGCCATGCGCCGAATCGATCGGTTAAAGACTTTTCCATCTCCGCCGCGTTGAAGTCGCCGACGGCGGCGATGAGGGTGTGGTTGGGCGCAAAATTGGCGGCGTAGAAGCCGGTGACATCCGCCCGCGTAAGTGCGGCCAGGCTCTTCTCATCGCCGCCGGTGGGACGGGCGTAAGGATGCGACCCGAAGAGATAACCGTTGTAGTAATTCACGATGACCCCGGCGGCGTTATCCTTGGCGGCGCGGACGGCGTCCACGCGCTGCTTCAGCATCTTGGTGACTTCGTCTTCCGGGAAAATGGGGTTGAGCAGGACATCGGTCAACAGTTCCAGACCCTTGGTGGTGTCCTTCTTCAGGAACTCAGCGGAGCCGTTGGTGTAGTCCGGGTTCACGCCGGCGCCGAACGTCATGCCGATGAAATCGAGGTCGGCGGAGATCTGGTCGGCCGTGCGCGTCTTGGTGCCTTTGCGCAATAGACCGGCGGTCAGCGAAGCGAGGCCTTCTTTACCTTGCGGATCAGCGGCGCTACCCGACCGCACGATGAACGAGAAGCTGACGATGGGGATCTCATGCTGCTCCATCAGTAAGAGAGTGAGCCCATTCTTGAGCTTCACCTTCTTATACGCGGGGAGTTGCAGGCCGCCCGCAGGAGTGGCCGCGCCGGCGGGCGGCGGCGCGGCGGCAGGGGTGTTGTTTGGCGGCGTGGGGGCCGGGGTTTGGGGGTTGGCGAGGGCGCCGG
>JBKKBM010000038.1:0-7091 GCA_046714215.1 Terriglobales bacterium
CCGTTCTTCTGCACGAAGTGGGCGATAAAGTCGTACATCTCGCGTTGTCGCTTGGTCAGGGCCATAGTTTTTTGCTCCCGCGCGGGGGGAAAGGGGCCGCGGTGAAAATCAAATCGCTAGAGCATCCGGGCGGCGCCTGATACGGGGCTCATCTTCCCCGAATCAAGGCAACGCTCAAGATGTGCCCCATTGTGGCGAAGAAAAGGCGAAGTGTCAAGGAGAAAATCGCTATCGGCTATCGGCTATCGGTTTGAACCCCGCACCGGGTATAGGATTTCGGGGATCCGGAAAAAACTAGAACACTTTCCCCCCTTCCGCCGCTCTTTATAAGTAAGCGATACAGTGAGAGCGCAACATGATGGGGACCGGGCAGGTGACCTTGAGTGAGACGATGCTGATGGCGGCCACCCAAACCAGCGGCACTCCTCTCGACGCGGCGTTGACCAGCATCGTCCGCGAGCGCTCCCAGCTGGTCTATCAGATCGCGTACTCGGTGCTGCGTGATCATCACGACGCAGAAGATGCCAGTCAGGAAGTTTTCCTCCGCGTTTGGCGATATCGGGAGAAATTGGCTGTGGTCGGCGACGTGAAGGCTTGGGTAGCGCGAATCGCGTGGCGGGTGGCGGTAGAGCGACAGGGGCGGAAAGGCAAGGTTTCCGTCGCGTCGCTAGACGACGAAGCCTATAAGGTCATCCGCGAAAGTTTGCGCGATGGCGCCACCAGCGCGGAAGAACAAGCGGGCCATCGCCAGATGCAAGCGTGGTTGGCGGAGACGATCCCCACGCTGCCGGAAGACCTGCGCGGACCACTGCTGCTCTCGACCGTCGAAGAATTGAATTCGACCGAGATCGGCGAGGCGCTGAAGATACCTGAGGGCACGGTGCGTACGCGGCTTTTCCGCGCGCGGAAACTACTGAAGGAAAAGCTGGCAAAGAGTTTGGGAGAAAGAGTGGAAGCAAGCGAATGAAAGACCAGGACCACAATCCGGAAAGCACAGAGTGCGACCAGCTGGACCAACTGCTGGACGCGAGCCTGGCGCAGTACTCGCAGTCGGAGCCGCTGACGGGACTCGAAGACCGCATCTTGGCTCGTCTGGAAGGCACGGCTGCGGAACCGACGCCCTGGTGGGGAGCCTTCTTCTGGCAGCGCTGGGGATGGGCCGTGACGGCGATGGTGCTGGTCGCAGGAATCACCGCCGGCATGTTCTTCGTCACCAGTCCGGGCGACGACATTGATTATGTCGGTGAAGGCACGGCCATTGAGATCAAGGCCGGAGCGCCGGTGGAAACGTTGACGGCGGCGCTGCCCCCGCGTATTCCGCCGGAAGTCTTCCGGGCAGCCATGCCGAAGGTCGCCGCCCAGCTTCCCAACATCGCCATGCTGACCGAGGGCCCGGGCGGGGCCGGGCGCGGGGTGCAGAGTGAAGTCCGCAGCGAAGTGCGGAACGAAGTCTTCCCTGCTCCGGCGCCATTGTCTGAGCAGGAACGATTGGCGCTGGCGTATGCGCGCATCGGCGAGCGGCTGCCCCTGGCCTCCGCGATAGCTCCCGAGCGCGGCATCCGCGAGTTGGAGGTTCCGCGATTGCAGTTGACCCCCTTGAAGGTGGAAGAGTTGGAGAAGCCCGCTACAGACGTCCGTACGAATTCGAATACCAGTAAGTGATTCCGAATGGAGATGGAGATGACAATGAAGAAGCAATGGTTAGGGTTGATGGCGGTGGCTTGCCTGTTCCTGCTGCCGGTGAACGCTCAACAAAAGGACGACTCCGCCACGCCGCCCAAGAATCTGCGTGGCTACAAAGTGGACTACTCGCTGGTGGAGACGCAGGACGGCAAGCGCGTGAATACGCGCAACTACACGGTACTGGTGGAGGAAGAAGAGCGCGGTAATTACTCACCGGCCAGCATCCGCGTGGGCACGCGCGTGCCCATCACGGCGGCCAACAAGGACGGCCAAGCTACGACGACCTACATGGATGTAGGCCTGAACATCGATTGCCGGATCAAGCCGCGAGGCGTCGACAAGGCTTCGGTGGAGTCGACCATCGAGATCGCCAACTTCATCTCCGACGACCAGATGAGGAGTACCAATCCGGTGTTGCGGTCCAACAAGAGCCGGGTAACGGCACTGGTCACGCTGGGCAAGAAGACCACCGTCGCCACCTATGACGACATCAACAGCACGCGCTCCACGGCCGTCGAGGTCACGGTCACGCAGTTGTAAAGCTGGCGTTGGTTACGACGGGTGGGGAGAGATCCTCGCCCGTTGCTTGCTGCCTTTAGCGGGCCACCTTCGTGTCGCTCTTCATCTCCGCCAGGATCTCTTCCACTACAGCGATGGCGCGGTGCAACTCTTCATCGGTGTTGTAGAAGTGCGGGGCCATGCGCACGCCCGCGTTGGGACGCCAGTCCACCACCACGTCGCGCTGCAGCAACTCGGCGCAGACTTCCTTGGAGTTCGGCATCTCGATGGTGATGGTGCCGCCGCGCTTCTCCGGGTCGGCGGGGCTGTTCACCTTCCATCCACGATCTTCGGCGAGCTGCTGCAGCAAAGCCGTCTGGCGCTTCGACTTAGCGCGAATGTTCTCGATGCCGGCTTCCTTGATGATGCGCAAGCCGGGACGCGCGGCGTAAAGCGCGGCAATGTTGGGCGTGCCATTCATGAAGCGATACGGAGCCTGCGCGTAGCGAGTGGGGCCGGCCTCGAATTTGAAAGGCTTCTCATGCGCGGCCCAGCCGGTGAGGGTCGGCTCCAGGGTTGCGCCGTGGTCAGGGCGGACATAGAGATACGCCGTCCCCGGGCCGCCACAGAGCCACTTCAGCACGCCGCCGGTGGCGAAGTCCACGTTCAGCGCCTGGACATCCACCGGCACAATGCCAACCGAGTGGAAGCAATCGAGCAGCACCAGCGCGCCCACGCGATGCGCCTTCTCGATGATGGCGGCAACATCCTTGATGAAAGCACTGCGAAATAGGACGTGGGAGATGGGAACGATCTTCGTAGAGTCATCAATGGCGTCGAGCAGGCGTTGGGTGTCGATGGTGATGCCGTCGTCGGTCTTCACCATGAGGACGCGGGCGCCGCGCGCGCGTTGCGCCTCCCAGAAGTACATCACCGAAGGAAAATTCATGTCGGTGTAAACGACTTTGTTGCGCTTGCCGGGAAAATCGAGGCAGCTAGCGACGATGGCCTGGCATTGGGTCACGTTCTGATGCGTGGAGACGGTGCGGGACGGCGCGTTCATGAGGGCGCCGATCTCGTCGCCCACTTGACCGGCCATCTCCCACCACGTCTCTTCCCAGGCGCGGACGCCGCGCGTGGCCCACAAGTCGGCGTATTCGTTCAGTGCGTCGCGAGTGCCGCGAGGCATGGCGCCCAGCGAATTGCTGATGAGGTAGATGTTGTTCTCAAGGATGGGAAACTCACCGCGAAAGCGGAGGAGCGGGTCGGTATTGTGGGAGCGATCCGACGGACTATTGGCGGAAACCGTGGGCATCGGGAGATTGTATCCGTTTCGGGACTCACCGTGCCGCATACACGTAACTACTACGCGTGCGTGCTGACTGCCCCGTGGCACCGGCAGTCCTGCCTGTGAGCAGCTGGAGCTTTAGTTGTGAGGCCTGCCTCTAAGCGATGCGTAAATCAGGGAGTAAGAGCAGCCTGCGGCAGCAACGTAGACGCTACGCGCCGATGTTTTCGGCACGGCTGAAGCCGTGCCCTGACGAACCCTTCTCGGGCCCTTGGTTGACCTCTGCTGTTTCGTTACTCGCACTTCTTTTTCGTCGCCCCTGCAAATCACAAAATGTCTAGAAGTTATACCTACCTCCAACTCCTTGATTTAACTCCAAATAGAGATCTCCGATTCATGTTTCATCCGCTCCCCGGACTGTTAGCTTGAGTCATGTGGTCTATTCGAACAGAACGCGTCGGATCGAACCCAGAGACACGCAAAACGGCACGCTTGTTGGGCACTGCACGGTTTCAACGGACTCACTGCGGTGGGGGTACAGCACGGTTTCAACCGTGCGTTCAACGCCGCCGCGGAGCGGCTTCCACTCTGCCGAAGGCTGGTTATCCGGCCTGAAAATGCGAAATCGCCAATGAAATCAGGTAATGACTTTGCAAGTCTTTTTCTATCAGTGGCTTGGAGGATAACCCCTCCGTAAGTCTATTATTCTAGGGATAACGGGGGGTGGGGGATAACCGGTTATCCCCGTTGGCCCAGTGGCAGGGTGGGACCAAGCTGTTGAAAACATTAGTTGAACCAAAAATCGGCTCTATCACGTTGATTCTATTAGTTGAACGAAAGAGGGGTGGGGGTAGACCGAAAGGCGTCGAGCTAAGTCCTTTAGATGCGCGACTATACCTTTAACTCCTTTACCGTCGCGATGTTAGCGGCACGTTTCGGCTAAGGCGTTTAGAATCGCGATCTTACGATTTTGAATAAAAAATTTTATTTGTCACCCGGTACTGGCAAAGCGGGTATCCGAAACCACGCGCAAAGATCTCGATGGCGCTCAGCTATGAAGAGTTTTTTACCGTAAGCAAGGTGTTACTCAGCGATTTGGTTCTCATTCCAAAGTCGGAATGAAAACACAGGAAAACTTTTCGCAGGTCTTCTACCTGATTGCTGCTGTCGCTCCTTCCCCTTACAATACGCTCTCCTATAAGCTGGTAATACATCCCCAATGGCTGACATCCACAAGCGACTCGAAAAAGCGGAAAAGTATCTGCAAAAGGGCAAGCCGGCCGATGCCCTCGACGAATACTTGATCGCGTTGGACGAGGACCCGAACAACCAGGTCGTCCGCCAGACGGCCGCTGACCTGTGCTTGAATCTTGGCCATAATAAGGAAGCGGCCGAACTCCTGAGCCAACTGTTTGACCATCAATCCGGCATCGGCGACCAAGCCAAAGCGGTGATGAATTACAAGAAGCTGGCCAAGGCGGGTTCGCCCACTATCGACCAGACCTTCAAGTATTCGCAATTCATTGAGAAGGCGGACAAGAAGACGGCGCTCGAAGGCTATGAACTGGCCATCAAGGCGTTCGAAGTCGCTGACCGACGCAATGAATCGCTGGCCGCGATGAAACGCCTGGTCGTGCTGGACCCCTCCGCCCCCAATCACAAACGCCTGGGCGAAATGGCGGAGCTGCTCAATGACCCCAAGGCGGCGAGTGCGTCGTTCTTCAAGCTGGGCGCGTTGGAACCTGACCAGGCGCTTGTCTGGCTGGAACACGGCTACAAACTGGATCCATCCAATGTCGACCTCACGCTGGCCTATGCCAAGGCGCTGAATGCGGCCGCGAAACATGAGGAAGCCATCGCTATCCTGGCTCCCCTGGCCACGGCCCCGGGCAGCACCGCACCGGTGCGCGAACAATACGCCCACGCACTGATGGCGTTGCAGCGTGCCGCGGAAGCCGAGCCCTTCGTGTGGGAGCTCTATGAGAAAGATCCCGCGCAGGTAGACGAGATGAAGCGCTTCCTCACGCTGCTGATGACGCAGGCGCAGGGTGACAAGGCGCTGGCCGTGGCCCACAAGCTGGAACAGAGCATGGTCAAGCAGGGCAAGCGCAAGGAATTCATCGGGATCATGGGCGACCTTATCGCGGAGACCAAACCCGGAGTGGAATTCCTGGAATACATGGTGGAGTTGTACAACTCCGCCAACCGCGAGCATGACTACTGCACCACGCTGCTGAGTCTCTTTCAACTGTATTTTGCCGCGGGCAATCACTTGAAGGCGGCGGATTCGCTGGACCGCGCGGTGGAAGTGGATCCCTATGAATCCGGGCATAAGAATCGGCTGGAGTTGATCAAGGGCAAGATCGACCAGAACCGCTTCACCGCCATTGCCGACCGGCTACGCGCGGTAGGCGTGGAACTGGGCGAAGGCGATGCCCAGGGCAAAGATGCGGCGCCCAAGATGGAAGAAGAGCCCACTGTGCTGGAAGACTTCATGCTGCAGGCGGAGATCTTTCTGCAATACGGCATGCGCTCCAAAGCCGTGGAGCGGCTGGAGCGCATAAACAAGCTTTTCCCACGCGAAGAAGCGAAGAACGAGAAGCTGCACAAGCTGTATAGCAACGCGGGGATGAATCCGAAATATGACACACCGGCCCCGGGGGCCGCGACGCCGTTGTCACCGCTCGGGCAGGCGCCCAGCTATGGGACTCCGGGTAATGCCGGACAGCCGGCGCCGGCCGCGCCCGCCTACTCGCACGATGAGAACGCCGTGGACAATTTCTCCCGCGTAACGGAGATCACTCGCAACATCTATCGGCAATCGACGGTCAAAGGCGTGCTCTTTGCCGCGGTGAACGATGTGGGACGCCATTACCATGCCAGCCGCTGCGTGGCCGGGCTATGCTCTCCGGGCAAGCCGCCTTCGGCCGCGTTGGAGTATTGCTCGCCCGGGGTGAAGCAATCCGAAGTGCAACACCTGGTGAAGTTGCTGGCCGCGGTGCAGACCGTGGCCGTGCAGGTGGGGATCGTGGCGCTGCCGAACGCCGCCGCCGCGCCGGAGTTGGCTTCGGTGCGCGATTCGATGGCCGCGCTGGGCATCCAGTCTCTACTCGCGGTACCACTGGTGGATTCTTCCAGCGACGAGCACGTTGGTCTGCTGCTGCTGGAGCAATGCGACCAGCAACGCAACTGGAGCCAGACCGACTCGGTGGTGCTGAAGACCATTGCTGACCAGATGGTGCTGGCCGTGAATAACGCCAAGTTGCGCAGCCTGATGAAGAACCTTGCCGTCACGGACGAGAAATCCGGGTTGCTCAAACGCTCTTCGTATCTCGATGTACTGCTGTCTGAGGCGAAGCGCTGCATCACCCAGAACACCACCGCGTCGGTGCTGCTCTTTCATTTCGGCAAAGCGTCAACACTGGTGAAGGAGATCGGCGAACAGGGCGTGGAGAGCATGATGCAGCAGATCGGACAGAACATCTGCGCGCAAGTCCGCCAGAATGATGTGGCCGTACGCTACGAGTTGACGACCATCGCCCTCATCCTGCCGGACACCACCGACAAGAACTCCTTCTTCGTGGTAGAGAAGATGCGCAAGGCGCTCAATGAACTGCGGATC
>JBKKBM010000039.1:0-5470 GCA_046714215.1 Terriglobales bacterium
CGCTCTTAGTTGCTTTTTGCCTGTGGTCTTACCGTCGAGCCCTCATGTCCGGCGATTCCGTCGTTGCCATCTATAATCGAAGCAAGCCGCCCTGGCTATTCGGCATGGCTCGGACCACGACTAGGCGATGGATTTCATCAGAGCATACTCCTTGCCGTTCCACTTCAGTTCAGCTTCCTCGCGCATCTGTGAACTGCCCATGGCCATAACGAAGACTGCTTTTACCTCGGAACGCCTGACCTCTTACCGACATGAGTGGGGGCGGGTAGGGGGCAACACTTGTTACTTGCAGTGCTTCTCAGTACTTTTCAATACTCATCATTCCGTCCAACTCGTTGGAATCACGTTAGGGTGTAGATTCGATTCCCACCCGCGCCTCCACTTTTTCAATTTCATTCCCCGCCATTCCCCGATTACTGAAACCTTCTGCGTAAGCATCCCCATCGGTGACCATATTCGCCAGCCCGGCCTCTTACTCCACCTGCACCTTTTCAAAGTTCAGGGAGTATAAAAGCGAAGTGATGGTGTTGCGGGCATTCTGATCGGCGGTCGCGAGTATGCCCTCTCGCAGTGCTGCTGCGGTTAGTTGACCTTCCGCCCGCCGCCGGACCTGCGTTTCCATCTGGGGGTCAGGCGAAGAAAAGATCCCGGTATCCCGAGAATAGACGCGTGTCCGGCTGGTGTCGGTGCGCGTGGCAAAGATTTCTGCCGGCGGCAGCTTCACCGTGATGGCTCGCCCGTTGATGCGAACGTCCTCCGTCCTCAGTTTGCCCAGGTCGATCCCCGCTGTCACATCGCCATGCACGATGAGCAGGATGCGATCGCCGGCCAGGGCTGGTGGAAGCATCGTCGTGCGCTCCTCGGTCACTATTTGGTCGAGTTTATAGACCACCGTCTCCAGTCGCTGCAGTTGTTGAATACTGCGGACCACCGTGGATTCAGTCACGGATACACGGGGTTGGAATGGATCCACCCACCGCTTCACCAATGTAATCCCGGCTATCCCTATTAGAAGTACGAGGACCATGCCGCCGACCGCAACCCCGGCAGCCACTTTCGCCACGATGCCCCAGAAACGAGGTTTTGGTAACGTTTTTTCGAAAGCTATGGGTTCAGATGGTAGCGGCATACAGGGGTTAGATGTCGTTCGCAGGGCCGCATAAGGGAAATTTCTGCCCAGCTGGTGGGCCGGGCCATTTTGTTCATGTCTTGTGCAATTTTGAGCAGACGGTGCATCTGTCGCTTGGTAAGGTTCTGGCTAAGTTGCACCTTGTCTGTCTCTCTCCTGAATGGCAGTCCAATGGGGCTGACTTTTTTACCGGGTCTCCAGTAAGCCGCAAGCAGTCGTTCAGGGATTCCCTGGCGGTTCTCGTTCTGAACGAAGGGTGCCTGCGGCGAATTGGCTAGAGCAGGCCGGGCTCCGGACCGTGCGTGACCAACTACATATGATTGCGGCAATGAAAGGACGACAATGCGCTCAGATCTAGTGTTTCTTGCGGGTAGCCATATTCCGAATCGATTTCTGCTTTGCCATTGGGTGCGCGTCGCCAGTCGTAGATTTCACAAAAATGGCGAACCCATACAGGAAACCATTAGCAAGGTCCTCGCGCTGGTCACCCAGCAGAATTCACCTGATCCTGGTGGAAGCCAAATCGTTAGGGAAGAATTCCTTGACGCTGCGGCGCTGCGCCAGACTTCCAGAAATTCGCCGGGAAGCGTGGCCCGCCTGTCCGAGGAGCCCATTCGGAACGTCGGCTAATCCGATCTCCACGACTGACTCCCTGCTCTTTGTCTGAACTTTGCTTGCGGTCTCGCTGCCTCGGGCCGTAACCTTCACCCCTCGCTAAGCTGGTAGACCCCGATCGCGATGCGGCTCCTGCCGCGAATCGCCGGTGTTCAGCTCGCACCTCTCCCCGGCTCCGGCGCCGCACGTTAGACACCGCGCCGCCAGCGCTCGCTCTGAGAAAGCGTGACCTCGCTTGAGATCGCGGGCGATCTCCTGCGTGCTGATCCTCAGTAGCACGTCCTCGGTCAATGCCATCGCGGTCACTATAAGTCCGGTCTGATCTGTCATAAGGCTCCGAAAAATTCAAGTCGTTAAGCCATTGTGGCTTCCCGATGAAAGTAATACTGAGCATAATTGAGCTTGTTGCGAGGATTGAAGCGGTATCAGCCCAAACGGGCCGAATTTTTAGGGCTGGAACGCCGTTGCGCGACCCCGGAAAGCCGCGATAATCCACCCGATACTTTCGCGAGGAACGATAGGCGGGCAGCGATTGAGCGCGCTCCAGGTTCCGCCCCACCAGGTTGGCGACCACCTGCTCTACCGGCACCTGCGGACAGACCGCGGCCGTCTCCAGTCCGGCTGCCGGCGCCGTTGCCATACCCGGCGACATCATCACTGCCGGCACCATGGCGGCAGCATCAGGCTGATCAAAAGAGGGAGGGGACTCCGATCGCCAGCGCATCGCATGTTTTTCCGTTTGACTAGTCGTGGAGCACTACGTTGAGCAGCGAGCTGTGGACTTTGATCTCGCCGTTGTATTCGATGAATCCCAGCTTGCGGAAGCGGTTCATGAAAAAGCTGACCCGTGAGCGCGTTGTACCCACCATCTCCGCCAACGATTCCTGGCTGAGCTTGGGAACTACCGTCTCCGGTTTACCTTCCTTGCCGAACTGCGCCAGTAGCAGCAGCACCCGGGCCAGACGTTTCTCGCTGGAATTGAAGAGTTGATCGATCAGATCTTCCTGGATGCGGGCATTCCGTGCCAACAGGAAGGAGACGAACACGTCCGAGAATGCCGGGTCCCGGCTGAGCTCCCGCACCATGTCTTGCTTGTCGATGCGTAGTAATTTGCAATCGGTGAGTGCGGTCGCCGTGACCAGCCGCACGGGATGGGCGGTCGCGATGCAATCTTCTCCCACAAACTCGCCCGCGCTCAGCACCGCTACGATCGCTTCTTTGCCTTGCTTAGAGACGACGCCGATCTTGACCTTGCCCTGCTGAATGTAGAAGACCGAGTCGGCCGTGTCGCCTTGGGAAAAAACGGTAGCGTCTTTGTTGCGACTGACCGCTACTCCGCCCACCGCGGCCTTGGCCAGAAAATCAGCGGCTTTAAAGCCATTGTCCCGCAGGGTAAGGCTGCGGGAATCCACAGCGGCCGCACCGCCCTCGGCGGCCTTCGCGGGCCTCGCACGAGCGCCAAGCGGCGCGCCCGCAGGTTTCTTGGCGGACCCATTTGCCTTTTTACTGGTGCTCGTTTTCATTCGCGGATGCTCGGCGGACGCTTACCCGCACAGCTACACCCTTAAGTTGAACTCATCCACCGGGGCGCAGTCTGGTCAATTTTGCTCACCTTGGCCCGCTCCCAATTCTCTGGCTACATTCTACACCTGATTTGCGCTCACGACCTGGGTCGGTCTCCGACTTTGTTGTACCCCTGCTAGGTCAATATTGGCCAGACGGCTCGCCTCGCGACGGGTAGCATTTAAACCATCAGCGAGATTTGGAGTCGCCAACCATGACATCTTTGAGAGTCAGCCCGCCCCGCCCCCCACTGCCAGAGCCCGGCCCACTTGCGCCGCGGGTCCTGCTGGTGCAGGCCCCTGCCCAAGAGGGAAGTGGCCTCCAGGGCGCCCTCGAACGCGGCGGTTTCCACGTGGTGGCAAGACCCACCATGCGCGACGCCCTGACCTGTCTCACCTCCGAAACTTTTTCCGCGCTGGTCTGCGACCTGCATCTCCCGGCTGCCGGCGACGGATTCACCTTGGTCAATGCCATGCGTCACTTCCACCCCGAGGCCATCAACATCATCATGAGCGAGTATCCTGCTCTCCGGGAGTCGGTCTCCGCTCTTTTGCCCCAAGCGGATGAAGTCCTGGTTACTCCCATGCCGCTTCCCGAGATCGTGAACCTGTTGAAGGAGAGACTCCGCAACCCGAAACATCGCACCACATCCCCCCGCGAACCAGTGGCCACTATATTGGAGCGCTATTCCTCCCGCACCATCGCCGAATGGCTTACGCGGGTGAAGGAGAATGGGAACATCTCAAGAATCCCTCTTAGCGATGAGGCCCGTACCGGTCACCTGGGTACCTTGCTCTTCGAACTGGTGGAACGGCTCCGCGCACCTCGCCTGGACGAAGGCAAGGCCAAGATTTCGCATGCCGCTCGCGCCCACGGAGAGGCGCGCCGACACCAAGGCTATACGTCCGCCCTGCTGGTGGAAGAGTCCCGGATCCTGCAAGTCTGCATCTTCAAGACCCTGCGCAGCAACCTGAATGCGGTAGACCTTGCGCTGGTTCTCACCGATGTGATGACCATCGCCGACGAAGTGGATTCTCAACTCATGCAGACCATGGCCAGCTTCTCGGGCCAAAAGGTTGAGCAAAAACGCCGTCGTATGGTCGAAGCAGCCTCGTAGCGTTCAGCGTAGGCATGCTGCCACGATGAGAGTACGGCTTTGGCCGCCGCACCACTCCGGCCCGCCACTGGGCCGCCACTGGGCCCCAGGAACTGCTCCCGTGATCGGTAGTTGATGAATTGATGGATATGGACAAAAATCACAAGCCGAAACTGAGCGCCAACGGGCTCTTCAAGCAGCTCGCCGGCCAGGCCACCAGCCGAAGCTACCACAACGGGCAAGCTATCTTTTCCCAGGGCGACGTCGCCAGCGCCATCTTTCGCGTGGAGGAAGGTAATGTCAAACTCACCTTCAAGTCCAGGCGCGGGAAAAAGGCCGTGATCGCCGTCTTGCAGGTGGGCGACTGCTTCGGCGAGGGCTGCCTTATCAGCAAAGCTCTTCGCATCTGTACCGCCACCTCCGTCCAAAACTCCACCGTCGGACGCATCGGCAAGCGCGTCATGGTGCGCCGGCTCCTGGACGAGCCCGCCTTCGCCAAGCTCTTTACCTCGCATTTGCTGCTGCGTATCAGTCAGGTGGAAGGCGATCTCGTCGACCAGCTCGTCAATTCCAGCGAGAAGCGGCTGGCCCGTCTGCTGGTGCAACTTTGCGACTCCGGTATCTCCGCCAATGGTTCTTCCGCGGAAGTCCATGTCGACCAGGGCACCCTCGCCCAAGCTGTGGGCACCACTCGTTCCCGGGTCAGCTTTTTCATGAATCGCTTCCGCAAGCGGGGTTTCATCGATTACAACGGAAGCATAAGGGTCCACCGCACGCTGCTGGCCTTCCTGCTGGGCGATTCCAAGTCGGACTGATCTCCTCCTTTCACTGCTTCCTTCCATCCTTCTCCCCTGCCTTGTGATGGTTTGTCGAAGTATTCGCTCCGCGGATCGCATTGTTGGGAGCATCGGTCAAAATAAAAAAATCAGGCAAAATCGTAAGATCGCGACTTTAAAGGGTTTAGCGTGGTATCAATATACTTGGCACACAAGTGGAAGTGTGTCACCATGCGAAACGACAGGGCAGCTCGGAATCGCAAAAAAGAGGCCCTATTTCTTGTTGATAAC
>JBKKBM010000040.1:0-3815 GCA_046714215.1 Terriglobales bacterium
GTGCTGCCGGGACCTCGGCAGCCTGCATCAGGCGCACAATCTCGTCCGCCGTCGCCCCGCTAAGTTCGAACTTCTTGTCCTTTTCCGCGGCGATCTCCGCGGCATGCTACGCTACAAACTGCGCTGCCAGTACGGCTTCGTCCTGTTCCATTTCTGCCATTTCCATCCCTCGAGTGCCACGAAAGAGTGCCGCGAAAGCATAGCCTAAACCGTTGGCGCCTATCCCGTCAGGGCAATCCTGCTCATAGTTTCTTCTTTATTCGTCGTCATCATTCCTCATCATCTGCGGCTGAGACCACCGGCGTGCCGGAGCGCCGCGCCACCAGGTACGCCCGGGTGAATTCCTTCAAGTCGCCATTCAGCACGCGGTCCACGTCGCCCACTTCTACCTTGGTGCGGTGATCCTTCACCATCCGATAGGGATGCAGTACGTACGAGCGAATCTGCGAGCCAAAGTTTATTTCCAGCTTGGAGTCTTCCAACGTCTTCGAGATCGCGCGTTTCTTCTCCAACTCGTATTCGTAGAGCTTGGACCGCAGCATCTTCATCCCACGTTCCTTGTTCTTGTGCTGGGAGCGCTCGTTCTGGCAGCTCACCACGATGCCCGTGGGTAAGTGGGTGATGCGCACGGCGGAGTCCGTGGTATTCACGTGCTGTCCGCCCGCGCCGCCCGAGCGGTAGGTGTCAATGCGCAGGTCTTCCGTCTTCACATCCACCTCAATGGATTCATCGATCTCCGGCGAAACAAAAACGCTGGCGAATGACGTATGCCGCCGCTTGGCCTGGTCGAAGGGCGAGATGCGCACCAGCCGATGCACGCCGATCTCGCTGGTCAGCAGGCCGAAGGCGTATTCCCCGGTCACCGTAAAGGTGGCCGACTTGATGCCCGCCTCTTCCGCCGGCTGGTAATCATTCACGACCGCTTCAAAGCGTTGCGCCTCCGCCCAGCGGATGTACATGCGCAACAGCATCTCCGCCCAGTCCTGGGATTCAGTCCCGCCCGCGCCCGGATGGATGGTAACGATGGCATTGCGCGCATCGTTCTCGCCGGAGAGCAGCGTTTGCGTCTCCAGTTTTTCGACGACCGTCTTCAGTGCATCGATCTCGCGGCGCAGGTCCGCATCCACCTGTTCGCCTTCTTTGGCCAGATCGAAATAAGCGGCTATGTCGCCGATACGGCGTTCCAACTCCGCATCCATGGCAATGGATTCCTCCAGCCGTTTGCGCTCGCGCATGGTCTGCTGGGAAAGCTCTGAATTGGACCAGAAGTTGGGTTCGGCGATCTTCTTTTCGAGTTCGCCTAATTGCTCACGCAGGCGGGCCGCGTCAAAGATACTCCCGCAGGTCATGGACCTTTTGCCGCAGGGGCGTGAATTCGCGTTCGAGTTCTTCGCTCATGGCTCCTGGCTCGTTACGACCTAAGGACGGCCGCTTTCAGATTGAAGCGCACCAACAGTGCGACCAGAGAGATTATCGCACAGCCGTAAGCCAGCCAGTCACCATGGCGCGTGTAGAAAGTAGTCTCCGTGATCATCGCGTAAGGCACATTCAGCGCTACGCGGATGTTCGGCTCCGCCCGCGCCACCACGCGTCCGTAAGGATCGATCGCCGCCGTGATACCGGTGTTGGTGCTGCGCAACAGCCAACGACGGTTCTCGATGGCCCGCATCCGCGCCATATTCAAGTGCTGTCCCGGCGCGCCACTGGCGCCGAACCATCCGTCGTTGGAGATGTTCACAAAGACTTGCGCGCCATTCAACGCGAACAAACGCACTTCGTCCGGAAACACCGATTCGTAGCAAATAAACGTTCCTACCCGGTATCCCTCGCCTGCGTCTTTTGGTGGTTGGCGTTGCTCCGGCATGGCCATGCCCTCGTGGTGCGCATGCTCGGCCACCGGCGGTGCTATTGGGTTGGCTTGCAACTTGAATACGGTCCGGTCTACTCCCCGCGAAAACGTTCCTACCTGCTTGGTCAGGTTCTTCGCGAAGAACAACAGCTCCTGGAACGGGACATACTCTCCAAAAGGCACGAGATGCACCTTATCGTAGCGCGCCAGAAACACGCCCGAGGGCGCCACCAGCATCGCCGAATTGAAGATGTCGTAATCGCCGCCATTGACCGGATTGCGTAACCCCAGGCTGCCCGCCAGCACGTATGCATTCTGGTCTGCCGCCAATGTACCCAGCCAGTTATTCAGCTTCGGGTCGTTGACATAGAACGGCGCAGGCGATTCCGGCCATATGATGAGTCGCGGGGCCGCTCCCCAATTCTTGGGCACGCCACCACTTTTCGGTTGGCGACTCAGGTCGCTCAACTCTGCGATGGTCTGGTCGAACTGGTCGGCCGTCCATCCCGCGTGGGTGATGGGAACATTCTGCTGCACCAAACGCGCCACGTGCGTGGCCGGAGACTCCGCCGGACGCCAAAGCGCGCCCGCCTGCAGAATTGAGGCCACCGCCAGCGCGGCCACCCCCCACATTAGTTTTTTCTCGCGCGTCAGGACCACCGCGGCAAACCCAGCGTTCACCCCCGCGATCACCAGCGACACACCATACACTCCCGCCCATGGAGCGATGCGCGTCAGCGCGATATTCTCCACCTGCGATGTTCCCAACAGGTCCCAGGGAAATCCCGTGATGCGGGAGCGTGCCAGTTCCACTGCTACCCATAAGAACGGCGAGACGACGACCGCGAAGGGAATGCTCTTCCGTCCCAGCCTGACCAAAAGCGCGGCAAACAATCCGTGATAGAGACCGAGATAAAGACAGAACAACACCAGCACGCCGCCGGCCACCGGCGCGGGCAGGCCGCCATAGCTGTGCATCACGTGGAACACCCAGTAGCACGAGCCCAGATACCAGATGAATCCGCAGAGGTAGCCGAGCAAGAATCCTTGCCGCAGCGTGAGCCCTTCCACCACCCCGGGGCTCAGCACTTCTTCCCGCGGACGCTGCAATAGCGCGACCAGCAGCGGCGCGAGCGCTACCCAGCCCAACACACTCCATGCGGGCGTAGGGAAGATCAGCACTTGCAGCACGCTGGACAGCGCGGCCCAACCCCATGCTCTTGCGGGAATCCTCAATGCAGTTTTCCTCGACACTCAGGCAGTGTAGCAAACGCCTCTGTCCCCACATTGACGTTGCCCACACGCGAGCGTAGACTTTTTCTTTCGTCAACCAGGCATGCACCTAACCATGAATGCAGCCCAAGTAAGTTAATGTCCTCAGGTTCTCAGGCCGCCCCCCCGAACAATCGTGTACGCATCGTCGTCGCGTCCTCCGTGATGCTGACTTTTATCAGCTTCTGGCGCGCGGCGGCCATTGTGCTCAACGATCTGGGCTCATCCGCCTTCTACGCCGGAGGCATCGCCGAGCAGGCGGTGGGCAAGGCCGCTCCGTGGTTCATCCTGGGCGTGATGTTCTTTGCCTCAGCGGTGCGCGCGCTTTACGTCGAAAGCTGTTCCATGTTCGTGCGGGGCGGTGTCTACCGCGTGGTCAAAGAGGCGCTCGGCCCCACCTTCGCCAAACTCAGCGCCGCCGCCCTGATGTTCGACTACATGCTCACCGGGCCCATCTCCGGCGTCTCCGCCGGGCATTACATCGTTGGCCTCATCAACCAGATCCTGCGCACCGCCGATAGTCACGGCTGGATCCCGCGGGCGATGCATGATCTGGCGCAGGGTTCACCGCAACTGCCGGAAAATGCCTTTTCCGTGGTGTTCGCCCTCGCCATGACTATTTTCTACTGGTGGCAGAACACCAAGGGCATCGAAGAATCCAGTGAACGCGCCATGCAGGTGATGAAGATCACCA
>JBKKBM010000041.1:0-11963 GCA_046714215.1 Terriglobales bacterium
GGTCGCAGCTGAGAAATTCCCACGAGTAGGGCTAGCGACTGCCAGTGTCGCTCATGAGGGTACGCACCGCAGCCTTCTGATATCCGCAGCATAGTAAAGAGAAACGCCAAGAGATACCGCAATAGCCGAGTTCGATTTCTCCGACAATAAAGGCTGAATCTTCTGCGTAAAAACTTCATTGCTTAGCCAAGCTGGTTGGCTTGAAGGCAACCATTTGTATCGTGCCATGGCATTGCGACGCTGCGGAGGCCACGACCTGCGTGGCCTTTGCCTTTGACAGCGACCGCTCGGGGGGTGTTCATGAGTCGCTTGCCGGTGGAGAGCAGCCTTAGCTCCGGACGTGTTGTCTTTGCCGCGATTGGGTGGGCTGCGTCATTAACCTACGATATCGTAGCGAGAGTGTTTAGTCCTGAACTCGATCTCGCTGCGAGAGCCTTTAGTTCTGCTGGCTTCTTCGGTTGACTTGGCAGAAACAATGAAAAGCAAGTACCGCTTTTTCCCGGTTGTATTTTGCTGCGTACACGAATCGAGCCGCCAAGCCGATGCACGATTTCCTGAGTTACCCAAAGGCCTAGTCCGGTACCGTGATCTCCTTTGGTTGTAAAAAATGGATCAAAAACGCGGATCAGTGCAGGAGGAGGTATTCCGACTCCGCTGTCTGCCACGGTAATACGAACACCCTGAATGGATGAATTCTTCCACTCCGGACGATCGTCGGCACGCACCACGATTGCACCGCCATTAGCTATAGCATCCATTGCGTTTATGAGCAGCGTTGAGAACACCTGACGAATCTCGCCGGGATAGCTCTGTATCGTTCCATCCAATCGATACTGCTTCGATACAGTGATCTGTCTTGCTTCAAACTGCTTGGCATATAGGGTCACCACGCTGTCGAGTACGTCGGCGACATTGACTGCCGTCGGCGCGTGTGATTCGCGAAAAAATCCCAACGATTGCCTTACTATGTGCACGACACGTCCAAGCTCCTTCTCCGCCAATACTGCATATGCTCGGGCTTGATCGTCCAGCCCTGGTGAGCGTTCCAGCAAAGCGAGCAGGTTGGTGACGGCTTGCAGGGGATTATTGATTTCGTGTGACAATACAGCCGCCATACGTCCCGCGACGGCCAGTTTTTCCAACTTGATCAGAGCTGCTTGAGACTGCTTCGCTACCTTCTGCTCCGCCACGACTCGATCGTATAGTTTCTTCGTTTCCAGGTGCAGCAGACGGACTTCGAGCATGTTGTAAACGCGCATCAACACCTCGGGCAGATAGAACGGCTTACTGACGAAATCTTTCGCGCCGGCTTTCAGCGCCCGCAGCTTGTATTCCGAATTAGCGGTGAGCACAAGGACAGGAAGATAGCCGTCCGTTTCGACTTCCTTCAGGCTTTCCATCACCTGGAATCCGTCCATGCCGGGCATCTGGAGATCGAGCAGGATCAGGGCGTAGCTGTTCTTGCGGTGAAGCTCGCAGACCTCACCCGGATGCATCGTTGACTGAACGGAAGTATAGCCGGCGCCGCGCAGCAAACCCTCGAGCATTTGGACATTGGCTTTCTGATCGTCAACAATCAGGACTTTGGCGTTAAGAATATCGGATGAACTGACCATAACATTTCACCTGCTTGGTTTCAGTGTTACTTTCGGCTCTTCGGAAGCGATTTACTGTTCAATTGTGCGCACAATCTACGGCGAGGCCCTAAAAGACAATTTACATGCGCAAGAGTGCGGTCACCCTCCCGTGAGGGGAGGGCGGTTCAAAACGCCCTATCTCCCGACCCAACTCCCGTTTTGACGGGTTAGGAGATAGGGCGTTTTGAAACTGCCACCCCCATGAACTCTAACCGGCTCAGTTTGTTTTCGCAGAGAATTCAGCCTCTTCTCGCTGAGAAGTCGAACTCGGCTGTTGCGGCAGTTCTCGGTGTGTCCCTTTACTAAGCGGCGGACATTCGAAGGCAGCGATGCCGACCTCGTCCTCGACACTGGCAGGCACTAGCCGGACTCGTTGGAGTTTTTCAGTAGCAACATTGACCGAGAAATGCTCGCGATAAGTGCAAGAAATAGCCCGTCGATTCTCTAGTTTCTCTGCTGAAAATGTATAAAACTGAACAGCGGCGCATTCAACGATTCTCATAAAATCGGACTGACGAAGGACCATCTTATGGACAGCCAGAATGCCAACAACGCGAAACCTCCACCAACCGGTGGGGGAGCCATTACACAACCTGGCTCCGAACGGCAAAGCCAAAAAGACGGAAATGTGAAGGCCTTCCCATATTCTGTTCTGGAAGCGGGAATACAGGGAACGAAGAAAAAGAGTATTGGCGAAGATTCCATCCTGGTGGTGTCTCTAGATCAGACGCATTCCGATGTACGGCGGCAGATTTTGGAGCAGGCTGGATTTAAGGTGGTTGCGGTCACTGACATCCGAAGTTTGATTGCAGCCTGCAAGGCACAAGAATTCAGTCTTGCGATCATTGGCCATTCCATTCCGCCAGCAGAAAAAGCCCGCATCTCGCGCGAAATGAGGACGGACTGCTACAAGCATATTCCAACCTTGGAACTTCACGAGGGCAGCGATCCGGACATTGCCGCAGTAGCTTTCTCTTTCCTCCAATCAGCTACGAGTGAACCAGATGCCTTCCTCGACACTGTCAGATCGATTCGTGGCGGCTACTACAAAGTACAACAGCCTACAGGGACTTAGAAGCCCGACTTTTGTTGCGCTGAAATCTAACTTACAGGAGTTCCCTCCCATGGCAGTTCCGAAAAAGTCTCCCACCGCCGTTGAACAACCGCCAACCTTCCTTGGTGCTATTCAACTCAAAGACCAGATTCGAAACCGTGCCTATGAGCTTTACGTGGCTCGCGGCAAAGAAGACGGTCGCGCGGCCGAGGACTGGCTTGAAGCAGAAGCCGAGATTCGCGGCAATCGGAAGGCCCGAGGCGTCGCAGCCTAGAAACGCCATACCGGCAGCTCCTCGTTCCACTCATCGCGCTAGGAAATACGGCTGCCAAGTCCCACTAGGACCGTAAAGGATACGACAGCTCGGCTCGGGGAATTGCCGGTTTTGTCGATTGCTTCGCCAACTCCCCCGGTTACGCCGTGAAACCAACGCCGATCGTGAGCCGGACAGACCATCTTGTTTATCAGTAAGTAACTATGATGGATGAATGAATCCGAAAGATCTCAAGAGTCCTTGCCCTATCTGCGGCGCACGTCCTGGAGAGCAATGCGAACTTCACACTGGAATGCCGCGAGATGAGACTCATCGGGACCGGCCTTCAGCCCGCAGGAAGCCGTAAGCGCTCGATGCCACGCTACTCTGGTTTTTTGC
Organism: Terriglobales bacterium; assembly: GCA_046714215.1. GTDB lineage: Bacteria > Acidobacteriota > Terriglobia > Terriglobales > Acidobacteriaceae > DATLCI01. Next base: position 3,344 of record JBKKBM010000041.1, read on the forward strand.
GGATCATGCGGGCTTGTTCTCGAACAGAATATGGGGAAGCTTAGGAGAATCTCAATGCCATTCCTTACTGTTGGTGCAGAAAACTCCAGCAACATCGACCTGTACTATGAGGATCACGGCTCTGGTAAGCCTGTTGTCCTCATCCACGGATATCCGCTGAGCGGTGCTTCCTGGGAAAAACAGTCCACGGCACTTTTAGCGGAAGGTCACCGTGTGATCACCTATGACCGTAGAGGGTTTGGCAGGTCCAGCCAGCCCGCAACGGGTTACAACTATGACACCTTCGCTGAGGACCTACACAAGCTCGTGAGCCAGCTCGAACTACGCGACTTCGCACTTGTCGGTTTCTCCATGGGTGGTGGCGAGGTTGCGCGTTACTTTGGGAAATACGGATCCAAAGGCGTGAGCAAGGCGGTAATCATTGCCGGAGTCCCGCCGTTCCTACTGAAGACGCCCGAGAATCCCGAGGGCGTAGACGGCAGTGTCTTCGACGGAATCAAGAAGGCCGTCGTCGCCGACCGTTATGCCTTCTTTGCCGAATTTTTCAAGAACTTCTTCAACACCGACGTACTGCTCGGCAAACGCGTCAGTGAGCAAGCCATACAGGCGAACTGGAATGTTGCCGTAGGCTGCTCTGCCGCAGCCAGTCTTGCTTGCGTCTCAACGTGGTACGAGGACTTCCGCGAGGACCTCACCCGCATTGATGTACCCACACTGGTCATTCACGGCGATGCGGACCGAATTCTCCCCATCGCTGCCTCTGGTTCCCGAACTGCCAAGCTTATCCAGGGAGCCCGCCTAGTGGTGGTGAAAGATGGGCCGCACTGCATAACCTGGACACATGCGGACGAAGTGAACGCCGAGTTGGTGAATTTCCTTGGTGAAACAGGCGCGAAGCGTGCAGCCTCTGCCCCGCAAAACGAAGCGGTTGCGTGAACAAGCCGTTGGCAGGTGCCGTTCCCGAACGAGAGTAGGAAATCATGAGCGACAAAGAGATCAATCTCTTATGTAAGGGTGGCTGTGGACAGGTGTTTTCGGCTTTCCTCAGAGAGATGGCCGAACATAATACCCAAGTCGTTTGCCCAAAATGTGGCAAGGCACACGATTACGATGAGTCCGCGGAAGCAGTGAACGACCGCCCGCCAACGCCTGCCTGAAGGCGATGCATGGACCCAAGCAAGGGGGAGGGCAGTTTTAGAACGCCCTATCTCCTAACCCGTCAAACGGCGGTGGGGCTGGTCGGTAACGGGGCCGGAAGTTGGTTGCAGGACAACCACGGGGAAGACCGGGATGAATGGCCGCGAGCCTTTCCCCGGCCGGGACCTGAGCAATAGTGAACACAGCCGATTGCCTGGCTGGTCAATCTTGAACAGCGCCCTCCTCGCCCCGGCTCCATAATTCCGCCAGTACCCATTAAGGGTCCAACGAGGCGCCATGGCATCCAACACCGAAAACGTAGCAGCCGTCTTGGAGCGAGAACTCCAGGCCACCATCGACCGCTGGATGAAACGGGTCGAGGAGGTTCCGTCGCTGATGGAGGTCCGGCTCAGCCGAGAGGAGCGCATGGGCCATCTTCCGCAACTGATCGAAGACTTGATAGCGCGACTCCAGCAGGAAGAGGAAGCGGAGCGCCCGGTCACCACTTCCGCGCACGACCACGGTGAAGTGCGGTTCGAGCAGGGCTACTCTGTGCCGATGCTGGTAGAGGAGTCACGGCTGATACAAGTCAGCATCTTTGACACGTTACGGCGGAATCAAGCGAAGCTTGATCTCACGCGGATGATGTCCGGGGTGGTGATCATTGCGGATGAATGTGATGCGCAACTGAAAGACACGGTAGAAACCTTCATGGATCTGGAAAACGAGGAAGAAGCGAGCAGCGAGAAGCAGGGAAAACCCCGGGTCGCATGATGCGCTCGTCGCCGGCAAGGATCCGAGAATAGGTCAGCGAGAGAGTAATGTTCGATTGCGTCGCCCATAACGCACTTGAAAGCGCATCCGATGCCGTCATCCATAGCTCCCGGCGGCAGGAAGCCAGGGAGCGCCGCGTGCTGCTGGTCGACGATTATGCCGGCGTCCGCACCACCATGGCGGAGGTATTGCAGCAGAACGATTTCCAGGTGGTGACGGCGGGCAGCGTGCCGGACGCGTTGCGGCTCTGCTGCAACCAAAAGTTCGACGTGTTGCTGTGTGACTTGCACATGCCGCGGCCAGGAGACGGGTTCACCGTGGTCAGCGCCATGCGCCACTGCAATCCGGAGGCCATCACCATCATCTACAGCGGCTATCCGGCGCTGGGCGCAGCCATGTCAGACATCTTGCTGCAGGCCGATGAGGTCCTGGTGAAGCCGTTGATCATCCCCGACCTGATCACCATGATCAACCACCGGCTGGCCGAGGGCCGCGACCGTACACCCCGGGCCATCCCCGGGGACGACGCGGAATCGGTCGCCACGATCTTACAGCGCGAATCTGCTCACACCGTTGACGATTGGCTAGAGCGGGTGAAAAATAGTCCGGAGCTGGCGCGGATCACGCTTACCGACGCCGAACGCACGGCGCACCTGCCCCGCCTCTTCACGGATCTGATCAACCGCTTGCTGCACCCCTATCCCCTGGAAGCGCCGCCCTCCAGCGGCGCCGCCGCGCGCCTCCACGGGGAAACCCGGCGGAAACAAGGCTATACGGCGGCGCTGATCGTGGAAGAATCCCGCATGTTGCAAGTGAGCATTTTCCGGACCCTGCAAGAGAATCTCCACCTACTGGATTTCAGCCACGTCCTGGTCAGCGTGATGACGATTGCCGATGAAGTGGACGCCCAACTGAAGCAGACCATGGATGCCTACATCGGCGGCCAGAAGGACCCCAGCAGCAGTCTCTCGGACGTAGCCTGAAGAGAGTCCCTCCCCCAGCGCAATGAAAACGGGCCTCGCATCGAGCGAGGCCCGTTCTCCATACTAGTCCTATCGCTTAGCCCTTCACCTCGATGTTGGCGAAGGTGAGTACGACTTTGCCTGGGGCGCGCTGGCCGAACGACATGGCCGGTTCAAAGACGGTGAAGATCAGGGAGCGGTCCAGTTGCTTGCGGATCTCGGCCGTGTCCTGGCCGTCGATGATGCGATAGTCCTGCAGGCGCCCGTTCGCGTCCACGATCGCTTCAATCACGACCGGGGTGTCCGAGCGCACCAGGAAAGCATCCGGGAAAGGCGCCGAACTCAGCTTGGGCGGCGTGTAGAGCGAAGTAGGGACATCATTGCCCCGGCCCGCCACGCCGCGCGACAAGCTCATAAAGGCGCCGGTCAACAGGCCGAACATGAGCAGCGCGGTTACCAGTCCTCCGGTAGCGGGCAGCATAAAGGTGTTAATGGCGCCCTCCACCCGGATCAACCCACGTTGCAGACGCCGCTCCCAAGTCAGGGACAGTTCCTGGGAGATGGCGACGCGCAACTTCAGTGCCAAGTCCGGCGGGGCGGGCTTGCGGCCCAGTGCCGCCACTAATTCCTGGGTGCAACTTACGGCGGCATATTCACGGGCACACTCTGCGCAAGTCTCCAGATGCTGGGAGACTTGTTGCCATTCCGTGCCCTTCAGCGCGCCGTCCAGATACGGGGAGAAAAGGGATTGGACCGCAAAACAAACTTCAGGACGTGTTTCAGTACGTACTTCGTGAGGATTCATCGCCTTGTCTCGACCTCCACTGCGGCAACTGCTCTTGCCGGTTTCGTCGCGCTGGGCTCCGTGCCGGCGACGGTCTTCAATCCCAACTCAGGGCCTACCCTCTGGGCGAAAGGGAGCAGACGTTTCCGCAAAACTTCGCGCCCGCGTACCAACCTTGACTTCACCGTCCCCAGCGAGACCTGCAGCACCTCTGCGATCTCTTCATAGGAGAGGCCTTCAATGTCGCGCAGTACCAGCGTGGTGCGGTAGGGTTCTTGCACCTGCTTCAATTCCGCTTCAACCGCGGCCCGGACCTCTTCGTGCACCACATGGTCGAAGGGCGAATCGTGCCGGTCGACCAGTGTGTCTTGCAGGCGTAGGCCTTCGTCTTCTTGCGGACCGGTAGTCGACTCGATGCTATATTCGCGGCGCTTGTGGCGGAACCACCAGCGGCGCTGATTGGAGGCCTCGTGGATGGCGATCCGATAGATCCACGTCTTGAGACTAGCCTGCCCATGGAAGCGCTTGATGCTGCGGAAGACTTTGATGAAGACTTCCTGGGTGGTGTCAGCAGCGTCCGTAGGGTCGTTGACGATCCGGTAGACCAGGCTATACACGGGCTGGTGATAATGCGCGATCAGCCAGGCGTAGGCATCTTCCGATCCCGACCGTAACTCTTCCAGGATGGATGCTTCTTCGGCCCGGATTGTCAATGCGCCCGCTAGGTCGCCCACCGTGGTAGCTCCCGCCACTGCTTTTTGCATGGCGTACCTCATAGTGTACAAGAACCGCGCAAGGCCCTCTTTCAGGGCAATGGCGGTCTTACGGAGAAACGGCCACTGCTTCACTGCTGCAAAGTTAGACCCCGGGTGTCGGCAAAATGTTCCGGAAAAGGTTCCGCCCGGCTATCTCTTTTTAGACGTCTTGGGGGTGGGTCCGTTATCCACGATGATCTTTTTGGGTCGGGTGGCGGGGGTGGCAGTGCCGCCAGCACGGGCGCGGGTGAGTTCCGCCTCCTTGGCCGCGGCCAGCGCCTCCATGTAGTCGCCTAGGGCGCGGCGATAGGTGTCGAGAGCCTGGACATGCTGGCTGAGAGTTTCGAATTCCTGCTTGCTGCCAAAGGCGCCGGCAGATTCGGCCAGACCCTCAAAGACGTCGTACAACGCATTCAGGTTACGGTACAGCTTGAAGCTGGCCACCATGCTCTGCGGGGTGGTGCGCACACTGCTGACCAGCCCCGGCAGCGCGGCCGTCAAGTTACGGGAGAGGGAATCAGCGTTCGCTTGCGCCTGGTCCTTGATGGCGCCGTCGGCCTTCCACTTATCTACGCGTAGGCGAGCCAGGTCGAGGGCGGCAGCCTGCGCGGTCTGCTCGATCTGCTGCAGTGTGGATGCGACGTCTACAGAATTGCCTCGGGCCGGCGCGGCAGTCTGGGCAAAGGCGGCTCCCAGCCACAAAAACATCAGCGTGAGGAACGATGGAACAAAGGTCTTCATCTTCATGGAAAGGCTTTCTTGGAGCTTAAGTCAGGGCCGGATTGCTGGTAACCCGAGTTGCTGCGAACTAAGATGAAAAAAACCGCGTTGGGGTTATTTGCGCGGGAGTGTTTGGACGTTCGTTTGACGAACTACGGATTCAAAGAGAGAATAGAAGGGTTGTCCCTTCCTTAATAAGTGGGCCTGTGGCGCAGCTGGGAGCGCGCTTCCATGGCATGGAAGAGGTCGTCGGTTCGATCCCGACCAGGTCCACCAGATACTCCTCGGCTAGCACGTCCCGTCCCGCCGGGAGGTCGTCGGTTCGGTCCCGACCAAGATCCACCCAAAACTTTTCCGGGCTTACCCCACCTGACACAAAAAAACGCAGACCTCAACTGGACGGCCTGCGTCTCCCCCAACTTCGATCTTCACCTGCGAGTCCTTACTTATTTCGGCATCACCACTTTGTCGATCACGTGGATCACGCCGTTCGACTGGTTGACGTCATAGACGGTGACGTTTGCCATGTTGCCTTTTTCGTCTTTGAGCACGAGGTTACGGCCACCATTCTTCGTGATCCAGAGCTTGCCGCCCTGGACAGTGGTCAACTCCGCCGTGCCGTTGCCCTTTTTGATCAATTTTTCCAGCTCCGCGGCATCCAGCTTTCCTGCGACCACGTGGTAAGTGAGGACGCCGGTCAGCATGGACTTGTTCTCCGGCTGCAGCAGTGTATCCACCGTGCCGGCGGGAAGGTTCTCAAAGGCGTCATTGGTCGGCGCGAAGACCGTGAACGGGCCTTTGCTGGAAAGGGTTTCGACCAACCCGGCCGCTTTGACCGCCGCCACTAAGGTGGTGTGGTCCTTGGAATTCAAGGCGTTCTCGACGATGTTGCGGTTGGGCATCATGGCGCTGCCGCCCACCCACACGTCGCCGGCGAAGGCCAGGGTGAGACACATCAGACTGCACGCAATCACTGTTAAACTCTTTTTCATTCGTTGCTCCTTTACAGATGGGCGCCTGAAGACGCCTTGAGGATTAACTCTCATGGGAGGAACGAAGGAACCCGGCAAACGGATTGCCGCGCCCCAAAATACTGGGCGGCTGGTATGCTGGGAATCCGAATCTGAGTGGTTTACGTACTAACAGGAGAGAGCGACCATTGGATGGGCCCGGAGCACAAGTCGACCGTGAACTGGTGGCGCGCCTCAGACGGCACGACCAGCCGGCGTTGGCGGAATTGTATGACCGCTATTCCGGCTTGGTCTATTCCGTGGCCTTGCGGGTGGTGAAGCAGCCCGACCTGGCGGAAGATGTGCTGCAAGAGGTGTTTCTGCGTCTGTGGCAGGCACCGGAGCGCTTCGAAGAAAACCGCGGAGCGTTGGCCAGTTGGCTGACGGTGGTAACGCGCAACCGTGGGATCGATGCCATGCGGAAACAGAAGCCGCAGGAGGACATTGCCGATCTGTCGCTAGCCAGTGATCAGAACGTAGAAGATGAAGCCCGGCAAGCGCAACTGCGGACGCGGGTGGAGGGCGTGCTGGGTACGTTGTCTTCCGACCAGCGGCGTGCCGCCGAACTTGCGCTCTTTGAAGGCATGACGCAGACGGAGATCGCCGCGCAGACCGGGGCTCCCCTGGGGACAGTGAAGTCAAGATTACGCACGGCGCTCCAGACCGTGAGAAAGGCGCTGGCATGACCCACGAACAGATCAAAGACGACCTCATTCTCTTTGCCGCTGGAGCACTGGATGGCGCCGACCTGGCCGCGATGGAGGACCATCTTCCTACATGCGTCGAATGCCGGGCTGAGGTCAAGTTGCTGCAATCCGATTTCTCGAATATCCGCCAGGCAGTGGCCACGACGCCAGCGCCGAAAGGCGCGCGAGTGCGTTTACTGCGTGCGCTCCGTCAGGAGACTGCCATGAAGACCGTTCCTTTCTTCGGCGCCCCCAAGTGGGTGCTGCTGCCGTTAGCCGCTTCATTGATCTTTGCCATCGGCGTGTTGCTGCTGGCCCGCGAAAATCAGAAGTTGGAAGCTGAGATTGCCACGGCAAAAGACCAGCTCGTGCTCTCGCGGCAAGACCGGGCCCAGGCAGAAGGCATATTGGAAGCCCTGCGCTCGCCCGAAGCGTTGCGAGTCACGCTCTCGCCCGCGGCGGCTCCCTCTTCGCAGCCGCGAGTGGATGCGGTATATGCGCCTCGCAGTGGGCGGCTGGTGGTGATCGCCGCGAACCTGCCGCCGATGGCCGACGACAAGACTTACCAACTCTGGCTGCTGCCTAAGAGCGGTGCGCCGGTTCCCGCGGGGACCTTCCGTCCCGACACCTATGGACATGCGGTCTACACCCTGGCCTTGACGGAGGCCGCCACACCCGCCGGCTTTGCGGTGACCATCGAGCCCAAGCAGGGCAGCGCTACACCGACCATGCCCATCGTGCTAGTGGGGAAAGTCGGCTAGCTCCGGGGAGTGGAGTCGCCAAAGTGTTATGCTGACCTGCATTTTTGGAGGCCACATGCGCCGTTCGTCCATCGCAATCGTGTTGATTCTCTTGTGCTCGCTCTACGCGCCCGCGCAGCAGCAGTCCCCTGACTTTTCCAAGTGGAATACGGAGGCGGTCGAGATCCTCAGTGGTCTCATTAAGCTTGACACCAGCAATCCTCCCGGCAAAGAGATCCTTGCCGCCAAATATATTCAGAGCATCCTCAAGAAGGACGGTATCGCCGCGGAGATTTTCGAGTCCGTGCCGGGACGGGCCACCCTCATTGCCCGCCTCAAGGGCAACGGGAAGAAACGGCCTCTCATGCTGATGGGCCACACCGATGTGGTGGGCGTGGAGCGCGAGAAGTGGACGGTCGATCCCTTCGCGGCGCTCATCAAAGACGGCTTTCTTTATGGCCGTGGAGCGGTTGACGACAAAGCCATGGTGGCCGCCAACCTGGTCGTCTTCCTCCAACTCAAGCGTCAGAACGTGAAGCTGGATCGCGATGTGATCTATATGGCGGAAGCCGGCGAAGAAGGCACCAGCCAATTCGGCATCGACTTCATGGTGGAAAAACATTGGGACAAGATCGATGCGGAGTTTGCGCTGAATGAAGGTGGCTGGTCCATTGTGCGCGGCGGTAAAGTGCCGTGGGTAGGCGTGCAGACCACAGAGAAAGTTCCCCGCGGGCTGAACCTTATCGCGCGCGGCAGCAGCGGACACGGCTCCATGCCGCGACTAGACAATCCTGTGACCCGCCTGGCCGCCGCCGTCGCTAAAGTCGGGGCGTGGCAGCCTCCCATGGGCCTCAATGACACCACCAAGATCTTCTTCGAGCGGCTGGCCTCCATCAGTCCGCCGGAAGAGGCGGCGATGTACCGGAACCTATCTGACCCGAAGGTCCAGGAAAAGATCCGCGCCACCAACATCCAGCTAAACTCCACGCTGCGTACTTCGGTGGTGCCCACCATCATCGAAGGCGGCTTCCGGGAGAACGTGATCCCGGGCG
>JBKKBM010000042.1:0-6691 GCA_046714215.1 Terriglobales bacterium
GCCCACGATGTATCGCGGACGCCTCTGGACCATGCGCCAGTACGCGGGCATGGGCGATGCGGGCGAATCCAATAAGCGTTACAAGTATCTGCTCGCCCATGGCACCTCCGGACTGAGCGTGGCGTTCGATCTGCCCACCCAGATCGGCATGGATTCCGATCACCCCATGGCGCTGGGCGAAGTAGGCAAAGTCGGCGTGGCCATTGACTCCATCGAAGACATGCAGCGCCTCTTCGACGGCATCAACCTCGACCAGATCTCGACGTCGATGACCATCAACGCGACCGCCTCTATCTTGCTCGCGCTGTACATCTCCGTCGCGAAGCGGAAGGGCTCCGCCGTGGCCAAACTCTCTGGCACGGTGCAAAACGACATTCTCAAGGAATACATCGCGCGCGGGACTTACATCTATCCGGTGAAGTCGGCGATGCGCATCATCACGGACATGTTCGCCTACGCGAACCAGCACTTGCCAGAATGGAATCCCATCTCCATCTCCGGATACCACATGCGGGAGGCGGGCTGCACCGCCACCCAGGAAGTAGCATTCACCCTGGGCAATGGCATTGCGTATGTGCAAGCTGCCTTGGACGTGGGCCTCGACGTCGACACCTTTGCCCCGCGACTCAGCTTCTTTTTCAATGCGCACAATGATTTCCTGGAAGAAGTGGCGAAATTCCGCGCGGCCCGGCGCATGTGGGCGCGCATCATGCGCGAGCATTTCAAGGCGAAGAATCAACGGTCGTGGATGCTGCGCTTCCATACCCAGACCGCAGGCTCCACACTCACGGCGCAGCAACCCGAAGTCAACATCGTGCGTACGGCGATCCAGGCAATGGCCGCGGTGCTGGGGGGGACGCAGTCGTTGCATACGAATTCTTTTGACGAAGCGCTGGGTCTGCCCACCGAGGAGGCCGCGCGCATCGCGTTGCGAACGCAGCAGATCATCGGCTATGAAAGTGGTGCCGCCCAGACGGTCGACCCCTTCGCGGGGTCTTACTTCATCGAATCGCAGACCACCCGCATCGAGACCCAGGCCAATGAGTACCTCGCTAAGATCGACGCCCTGGGCGGCATGATCAAGGCCGTCGAGCGCGGCTTCGTGCAGCAGGAGATCCAGAACGCCGCCTATGAATACCAGCAGGCGGTCGACCGCGGCGACGCCGTAGTCGTGGGCGTGAATGAATTTCAAATGGATGGGGAGAAATCGACGCCGATCCAGCGCATCGACGAGGCGCAGGAGCGGAATCAGGTGGAACGGCTGCGCGCGCTACGGGCCCGCCGCCATCCCAAGGTCTGGCAGAAATCGCTGGATAGCATCGAAGAAGCGGCGCGCGGCGATGCCAACCTTATGCCGCGGATCATCCACGCGGTGGAAAGTTACGCTACCGTAGGCGAGATCGCCGACGTGCTGCGCCGCGTATTTGGGGAATATAAGGAAGAGGTAGTGCTGTAGGGCTTCCGGCTAGATCTGCGCCTGGAAGTCGCACGCCTCGCGGCAATCGATGCAGTAGTACATGCCGTCCTGACACAGCCGCACGTTGTATTGACCCTGGCACAGCGTGCAAAATCGCTCGCACTGGCAGCGGGCCTCTTCTCTCTCGCACTGCATACATTTGAATGGTTCGGCCATGCCAGAGACTTTAGCCTGTGCCGCGAAAATTGAAAAGAGGGAAGTAAAGCCACTTGCGGCTGGCGGGCAAAGTACTACAATGGACCCATCCAGAAAGACCGGTTGGATGGATACTCAGGTCAGGCGCCCGATGCCTTGGCCGCCGCTGCTCGCTTGCCCGCGATCTTCTCGATGCGCTTGATCTCGGCCAGCAGCGCCGCTTCCACTTTTTTCGAACGTCGCTCTCCGTTGGCGACCCGGCTCACGTACGAACGGTCCAAGCCCAGTTGTTTCGCCACCCGGCTGTAGACGCCGCGGTAGAGCGAATGCCGTAACAGCTCCGAGTCTATGTTATGCTTAGTCACCATTGTTGCCAAAAACCCAAACGTCCTATGGCTAACACCATATAACGTCTCTGTTATGGAGTCAATCGGTCGTATGGCTGTTCCCCCGAACGGTCGCCCTGAATGGGCGAAAAAGATCGAAGAGATGCGGGACCGCTTAGGCCTCAGTCAGGCGGCTTTGGCGAAGAAACTGAATGTTTCGCCCATGGCCCCCTCCCGCTGGGAGCGCGGTATCAACCGCCCGCCCTCATCCATCTTTCTGCGTATGGGAAAAATGATCGGTCATCCGCTTTGTTGGTACTTCTGGGGAGAAGCCGGGCTCAGCAAGGAAGACCTGATCAGTTGTGCAGATCCGGCTGAGATTGTAGCGCAGAAGCTGGCGGTGCCGGCTGTCGTGAATGACTCGGAGTACATCGCGCTGCCGCTGCTGCCGCCGGACGCCACTCGCTTCGATCTTTCCGGTGGCTCCGAGAAAAAGGACTTCATGGTGGCCCGCCGCGATTGGTGTCCGCATCCCGAGCGCACCATCTGCTGGCAGTACAAGGGGATGGGCATGAAGCCGTTGCTGGCGGATGCCTCCATCGTCGCGGTCGACCTGGAGCAGACCGATCCCGCGCAACTCGAAGGAAAGATGGTGCTGGCTACGCATGCCAAGCACGGGGCGCGGGTGAAGTGGTTGCTCACCACCCCGCAGGGGATCACGCTCAAACCCGAGAATCCCGACCTGCCGTCTTACAACGTGAGCAGTGGTGAATGGAAAATAATCGGGAACGTGATCTGGTGGTTCCGCAAGAACCCCGTCTAGACTCCGTATACCCGCCGCTCCGCCGATTGACCCACCTAAAAATCGCGTGATAACGTAAAGGGTTCCCGGTTGCTCCGTTCCTCGGACCATCAGCCGCATCACCGAAGGGAAATCCCGTTGTCCGTCACCTCCGATACCAGCTCCGCACTGCGTAAGACCGCGCTCAATGCCGTCCACCGCCGCCTGGACGCGAAGATGGTCGACTTCGGCGGGTGGGACATGCCCGTCGAGTACTCCGGACTCATTGCCGAACATATGGCCGTGCGCACCGGCGTGGGCGTCTTCGACGTCAGCCACATGGGCGATATCCTCATCATGGGAAAACAAGCCCTCGCCGCCGTGCAGCACATCAGCATGAACGATGCCTCTAAGCTGCAGGTCGGACAGGCGCACTATTCGGCGCTGCTCTATCCCGAAGGCACGTTCGTCGACGACGTGATCGTCCACAAGCTCAGCGAAAACGACTATCTGCTCGTCATCAATGCCGGAACCCGCGAAAAAGATTGGAATTGGGTACGGCAGAATGTTGCCCGTTTCAATTGCCATCCCAAGGACTTCAGCGACTACTACACGCAGCTCGCCATCCAGGGGCCAAAGGCCGTTGACGTGGTGCAGAAGCTTACGGACGTTGACCTCGCCACCGTCAAGAACTACTGGTTCAAATACGGCACTGTGTGCGGAATCCCCAACACGATGGTGGCGCGCACCGGTTATACCGGCGAAGATGGCTTTGAGATCTACGTACCCTCCGACGAACCCACCAGCGAACGCGTGTGGAACGAGGTGATGGAGGCGGGCAAGGGATTCGGGATCGTGCCGTGCGGCCTGGGTGCGCGCAACACGTTGCGGCTGGAGTCGAAGATGGCGCTTTACGGCCACGAGATCTCCGAAACCATCAATGTGTTTGAAGCTGCTCTTGACCGCTACGCCAAGTTCACTCCGGAGAAGGGTGATTTCATCGGGCGGGCGGCTTTGGAAAAAGTGCAGGCCGCCGGTGTGAAGCGGATCTTGGTGGGACTGGAGATGATCGAGCGCGGGATCGGCCGCGATGACTACAAAGTCTTTGACGATGCCGGGAATGAGATCGGAATCATCACCAGCGGGTCGCCGGCGCCGTTCTTGAAGAAAAATATTGCGTTGGCGTATGTGCCGCCGGTGTTCTCCGCCCTGGATACCGTGGTTAACGTCGAGATCCGCGGACAAAAGGTGAAAGCCAAAGTGGTGCCTACGCCGTTTTACAAGAAGCCAAAGAAGGAAGCAGCGAAGCAGTAGTGGAATCGAGCAGTGAACGGTATCAGGGTATGACTTCAGTCATGCCGAGCGAGTTGAGAAATACCTGGGGCTTTAGCCCCTGAGGTGAAAGGCAAAATGGCTTATCCTGCGGATTTTCGTTACACCAAAGAGCACGAGTGGATCAAGGTGGAGGGCAACACGGCCACCATCGGCATCACCCACCACGCTCAGGACTCGCTCGGCGACATCGTCTTCGTGGACCTACCCAAGCCCGGTACTGACGTCGCGGCGCATAAGTCTTTCGGCTCGGTGGAGTCAGTAAAGGCCGTTTCGGAGTTGTTCGCCCCCGCCTCGGGCTCCGTCACCGCAGTCAATCAGGAGTTGGCCGATTCACCGGAGAAGATCAACTCCGACGCCCACGCCGCCTGGATGATCAAGATCACGCTGAAGGACCCGAGCGAGGTCAATGGCCTGCTCAGCGCCACCGATTACGAGAAGTACGTCGCCGAAGAATCTTCCAAATAATCTGTAGAGACGTAGCTGGCTACGTCTCATGCTTCACGAAGTGAGACCCTCACATCCATGCGCTATCTTCCGAACTCCGACTCTGACCGCCGCGCGATGCTCGACGCCGTGGGCGCTGTCAACATCGACGACCTGTTCTCTCACATTCCCGCCGAATATCGCCTGAAGCGCGATCTCAACGTGCCCCGCCAGATGGGCGAGGCGGAGATCGTGGAATATTTCAAGGGCTTTGCCGGCGAGATGTCGGCGGGCTACGGCATCATGCTGGGCGCGGGCTCGTATTATCACTATCGCCCGGTCATTATTGATGCGCTGATCTCGCGCGGCGAATTCTTTACTGCCTACACGCCCTACCAGGCGGAGATCTCGCAGGGCACGCTGCAGGCCATCTTCGAATTTCAGACCATGATCTGCGAATTGACCGGCATGGAAGTGGCCAACGCGTCGCTCTATGACGGCTCCACCGGCATCGCGGAAGCGGTGATGATGGCCATCCGCATCACCGGACGCAGCAGCACGGTCATCGGCCGCAGCGTGCATCCGGAATACCGCGAGGTGCTGCGGACATATGCCCAGCACCAGGGCATGCCCATCGCGGAAGTGCAGTTCACGGACAATGGGCGCATCGACCTCAAGGCTCTGGATGCCGCCATCACCGATCAGACGGCGTGCGTTGTCATTCAGTCGCCGAATTTCTTTGGGACCATCGAAGATGTGGCCGCGGTCGCCGACATCGCCCACAAGAAAGGCGCGCTGCTGGTCGTCTCCATCGCCGAAGCTCTCTCGCTTGGCATCGTGAAGCCGCCCACGGAAGCCGACATCGTCACCATGGAAGCGCAGTCGTTTGGCGTACCGCTGGGATATGGCGGCCCCTACGTGGGCGTGCTGGCCACGCGCGAGAAATTCGTGCGCCAGATGCCCGGACGCCTCGTGGGCCAAACCACGGACAAGCAGGGCAAGCGCGGCTTCGTACTTACGCTCTCTACTCGCGAGCAGCATATCCGCCGCGAGAAGGCGACTTCGAATATTTGTACAAACCAAGGACTCGTAGCTCTCATGGCCACCATATATATGTGCATTTACGGCCGCGAGGGATTGAAGGATGTCGCCCAACAGAACCTGGCAAAGACCGCCTACGCCGTGGGCGAGTTCAAGAAGGGCGCCAAGGTGCTGTTCGAAGGTGCGCCTCGCTTCAATGAGTTCGTGGTTGAGTCGAAGAGCGGCGCCAAGCAGATCAATGACAAGCTCCTGGCAGAAAAGATTATCGGCGGGCTGCCGCTGGCCAAGTTCTATCCCGAACTGGCGAACGCAGCGCTGTGGTGCTGCACGGAACTCGTGACCAAGGCCCAGATCGACGCCGCGGCCAAGGCGGTGGGCCAATGAGCGATCAAGCCACGAAAATGAATAAGAACATCAAAAAAGTCACGCGGCACATCAGCCAGAATGAAGGGCTGATCTTCGAGCGATCGTCGAAAGGCAAGCGCGGTTACCGGCTGCCGCCGCTGGACGTGCCCGAAGCCGACGCGGCAAAACTTTTGGGTACGGCGCTGCGCGAAGACCTGGGACAGATGCCGGAAGTGAGTGAGTTCGAGATCATCCGCCATTTCACCCGGCTCTCGACGTGGAATTACGCTATCGATCTGGGGATGTATCCGCTGGGCTCCTGCACCATGAAATACAACGCGCGCGTGAATGAAGTGGTGGTGCGGCTGGACGGACTGGCCAACGCGCATCCGTATCTTCCGGAAAAGATGGCGCAAGGCGCGTTGCGGGTGATGCATGAGCTCTCGCAGGCATTGATCGAGATAACCGGCATGGATGCGATCACGCTGCAGCCCGCCGCCGGTGCGCATGGCGAGATGACCGGCATCATGCTGGTGCGCGCCTATTTCGAAGCGCAAGGCAAGCAGCGCAAGAAGATACTCATCCCCGACTCCGCGCATGGCACCAATCCCGCCACCGCCGCCATCTGCGGATACGAAGTCGAGAACCTGCGCTCTAACGCGAATGGCATGGTCGACATTAACGCTCTGGCCGCGCAGATGAACGAAGATGTCGCCGCGCTGATGCTCACCAATCCGAACACGCTCGGCGTCTTCGAAGAAGACATTCACAAGATCGCTGACCTCATGCATGACAAGGGCGGCCTTCTGTACATGGACGGCGCCAACA
>JBKKBM010000043.1:0-3708 GCA_046714215.1 Terriglobales bacterium
TGGCTGGGGATGCTGCGTGCGCCACCAGCGGATCGACATGTAGACGATGGGCACATCGAGAAATCCAAAAATGGCGAGCGCGGCGGCGAGCGTGGGCGTCTGCTGCGAGTCAGAAAAGCGGCGGAGGATGAGATAGCTCACATAGATAAGCCAGAGGACGAGAGTGGTGGTGAGGCGTGCGTCCCACGTCCACCAGATGCCCCAAACGGGTTTGGCCCACAGCGGCCCGGTTATGAGCACGATGGTACAGAAGACGACGCCGACTTCCGCGTAGGCGAGGGCGAGCGCGTCGGCGGGGAGGCGGCGCTTCACCAGATACCAGATGGAAGCGAGAAAATTTACAAAGAAGAAGACGAATGAAGTCCAGGCCGAAGGCACGTGGTAATAGAAGATGCGCTGGATGTCGCCCATGGTCTGTTCGGTGGGCGCAGCATACATGCCCTGATAAAAGCCGAAGCCGAGCAGCGCGACGGTGACAACGATGGACAGGATGACGAGAGGTCGCATAAGAGAGTTATTCCGAGTTTAGTACAGTCTCGAAGAGCAAAAGGCTGGCGGTGGTGAAAACGATGTTGTAACCGGCGAGCAGCTTGATCCACATGCCGGGCGAACTTTCGCCGGTAAGGATGGCGGTGGTGGCTTCCACCATCGCCAGCACGGCGGGGATAGAGATGGGCAGCAGCAACAAGGGCAGCATCATCTCGCGGCTGCGGGTGCGGGCCGAGAGCGCGGCGAAGAAGGTGCCATTGATGACGAGCGCCCAGGTGCCGAGCAGAAACACGGCGACTAGCATCCACAGCGAACCCAGGGCACGCAGGTTGTAGAAGATGACGAAGAGGGGCGAGACCAGAGCCTCGATCAAGGCGACGAAAAGGAAATTGCCCAAGGCTTTGCCGAGGAAGAGCGCGGCGGGCGGCGATTTGGAGACGCGATAGGCGTCCAGCACCTGGTTACGAAGCTCCCGCGCCCACGATTGATTGAGCGCGACCAATGCGGCAAATAGGAATGACACCCAGAAGATGCCGCCGGCGATGCGGCGCGATTCTTCGGCGTTGGGATCAAAGGAAAAGCTGAATATCACGACGACGAGCAGCGCAAAGAAGCCGAGAGCGTTGAGCGTATCGCGCGAGCGGAACTCGAGGCGCAGATCTTTCTTGAGATTCATCGCGGTGAGTTCGAGGAATGTCATTGCTGACCTCGAGCGGATTCGGAATCCGAGGCGATGCGGCCCGCGGCGAGGACGAGCGACCGGTCGGCGAGGCCGCGCACCAGTTCGGGCTGATGAGTGACGATGATGATGGTTTTTTGGCGCGCGCGCAGCCGTGCGAGTAGATCAAGCATTTGCGTGGCGGAGGCGGCATCCACATTGGAGAAGGGTTCATCCAGCAAAATGAGGCTGGGATCATGGATGAAAGCGCGGGCCAGCGACAA
This sequence comes from Terriglobales bacterium, assembly GCA_046714215.1. Classification (GTDB taxonomy): domain Bacteria; phylum Acidobacteriota; class Terriglobia; order Terriglobales; family Acidobacteriaceae; genus DATLCI01. The sequence goes on from JBKKBM010000043.1 coordinate 1,432, forward strand.
CCGCTGGCGCATGCCTTGGGAATAATCGCGGACCAGGCGGCCGAGCGCGGGGTCGAGGCCAACATCTTGCATGGCGGCGACGCAATGGTCACGCGATGTAATCCCATACAGCGCGGCGGCATACTCCAGGTTTTCGAGGCCAGACATCTCGTCGTACAGCATGGAAGCGTGGGCCATGTAGCCGGCAGGAGTGGAAAGACCATGCACGGCGCCGTCGGAGGGCTGGGCGAGTCCAGCAAGGATGCGCAACAACGTAGATTTTCCGGAGCCGTTGCCGCCGAGCAATGCGCAGACTTCACCAGGATGGAATTCCGCGCTCACACCGAGCAGCGCGGGGAAGCGCCCGAAAAATTTAGATATGTTGGTGAGCGTGACGGTGGCGGCGGTGACGGACTGCGTCGGGTTGGGGAGGGCGGAGGTCGTCAACCGGTGAGCCTTAAGTAGTGCTGGTCGCAGTCTTTTTTGATGGAGTGCCAGCCGGCGCCGGGGCCGCTTCATCTTTTTTAGGCGCGTATTTGGAGGCGCACTTGGCTTGAAGATGCTGCGCGCGGAAGACGCCATCCTTGCCGAATTGTCCTTCGACCAGCGCTTGCGATTCGTCCTTGAAAGTATCCGGCGGAGCTTCCGTGCCTTTATAAATGACGGGCAGCGTGTGGTTTTCTTCCTTCAGCAGGAATTCCACGGTGGTGCCCTGGCGCTTGATGGAGCCGGGAACCACATCGCCGGCGACGCGTAACCGCTTGGAGTGGACTTCATCACCCATGCCGCGCAACTCCGCGATGGTCACGTAGTAGCTCTTGCTTTCCTGCACTCCGGTATAGGCCAGATAGCCCAGGGTAAGCACGATGACGGTGATGGCGGCGCCGAAGCGGACGAAGCGATGGGACATAAGAATCTCTGGTGAAAATCGTACGCGCTGCGGTGGGCAGGGTCAAGCAAAGAGCGGTTTTTACGGCGTATAATCGATGTTTCAAACATCATTGGTTTCAGGACATCAATGTTCAGAGAATCTCTGGGGAAAGGCTTTTTACTATGAGCGCCAGCGGCAATGTGAATCCTGTGAATCTAAAGACCCATCACACGGACCCGAAGTATCAGGGCGCGGACGTGCCGAAACCCCGCGCCGCGTGGATCGCCCAACGCAAAGCCGAAGCGGCGAAGTCGGGCGACACCAATCTCTCGCAGATGCATTACGCGCGCAAGGGCGAAATCACGCCGGAGATGGAATACATCGCATTCAAGGAAAAGCTGACGGCGGAACTGGTGCGCGATGAAGTGGCGCGCGGACGGATGATCATTCCGGCGAACGTCAATCACCCGGAGTTGGAGCCGATGGCGATCGGTGTGGCGTCGTTGTGCAAGATCAATTCGAACATCGGAAACTCATCCGTGTCGTCGAACATCGACGAAGAATTGACCAAGCTGCATACGTCCGTACACTTCGGCGCGGACACGGTGATGGACCTCTCCACCGGCGGAGAGATCCCGGAGATCCGCAAGGCCATCCTGCGGCATTCGCCCATCCCGGTGGGCACGGTGCCGATCTATGAAGCCATCTCGCGGGTGAAGAAGATCGAAGACCTGAACATGAACGTGATGCTGGAGGTGATCGAGGAGCAGGCGGAGCAGGGCGTGGATTACATGACCATCCACGCGGGGGTGCTGATCCAGTACTTGCCCATGATCTCCAAGCGGATCACCGGCATCGTAAGCCGGGGCGGGTCCATCCTGGCGCAGTGGATGGCGCATCATCACAAGCAAAACTTCCTGTATGAGAATTTTGACAGCATCACCAAGATCCTGACGAAGCACGACGTCTCGTATTCGCTGGGCGATGGGCTGCGTCCCGGATGCATCGCCGACGCCAGTGACGCCGCGCAGTTCGCCGAACTGAAGACGCTGGGCGAGTTGACCAAGAAGGCGTGGGAATACGATGTCCAGGTGATGATCGAAGGTCCCGGGCACGTGCCGCTCGACAAGATCAAAGAGCAGGTGGATAAAGAAGTGGAGCTTTGCTATGAAGCGCCGTTCTACACCCTGGGCCCGCTGGTGACGGACATTGCGCCGGGCTACGACCACATCACCAGCGCCATTGGAGCGGCGATGATCGGGTGGCACGGCGCGGCCATGCTCTGCTACGTGACGCCCAAAGAGCATCTCGGGCTGCCCAACGCGAAAGATGTGAAGGACGGCATCATCGCATACAAGATTGCGGCGCATGCCGCGGACATTGCGCGTCATCGTCCGGGAGCGCAAGACCGCGACGACGCCATCAGC
>JBKKBM010000044.1:0-12835 GCA_046714215.1 Terriglobales bacterium
CATCACTACATCTGCCCGCGCATTTCGATTACAAGGTCGCCGGCTTCCAGCCGAGATTCGATATCGATATCCCGTGGATCTCCACTCCCAACATCCACTACCACCTCGGCGTCGACGGACTCTCCATGTGGCTCGTGGTGATGACCACCTTGCTGGTGCCGCTCGCTATCATCAGCTCGTGGAATTCCATCCATGGCCGCGTAAAAGAGTTCATGATCCTCATGCTCTTGCAGGAAGCCGCCATGATCGGCGTATTCCTCGCGCTCGACACCTTCCTCTTCTACGTCTTCTGGGAAGCAACGCTCATCCCGATGGCGCTGCTTATCGGTGTCTATGGTCATGAGCGCCGTGTCTACGCGGCAGTAAAGTTTTTCCTGTACACCATGGTCGCCTCCGTCTTCATGCTGGCCGCCATCATCTGGCTGTACATCAAGACAGGAAGCTTCGATTACTTGGTCATCCAAAATGCGCTGCTCAATTCTGCGGACCCGGCCTTCAGCGGGGCGCTGGCGACGGCCGCACCCTGGCTTTTCCTCGCGTTCTTCATCGCTTTCGCCGTAAAGGTGCCGCTCTTCCCCTTCCATACATGGTTGCCGGATGCGCACGTGGAAGCGCCCACTGCGGGATCCATCTTGTTGGCGGGCGTGCTGCTAAAGATGGGAACGTACGGCCTCTTGCGCTTCAATGTCGCGCTCTTTCCGGAGCAAGCGCGCATCCACGCGCCGTGGATCATCGCGCTCGCCATCATCGGCATCATCTATGGCGCGCTCGTGGCGCTGGTCCAACCCAACCTAAAGAAACTGATCGCGTATTCATCGGTCAGCCACTTGGGTTTCGTGGTGCTGGGCATCTTCAGTTTCAATGCCGCTGGCGCCGACGGCGCCGTCTACCAGATGCTCAACCACGGCATCTCTACCGGCGCGCTCTTCATGCTGGCGGGGATGCTCTACGACCGCCGCCATACCTATGAGATCAAAGAATTCGGCGGACTCGCCACTCCCATGCCCGTCTACGCCATGATCTTCCTGTTGATCACGCTCTCGTCCATCGGCTTGCCGCTGATGAACGGATTTGTCGGCGAATTCCTTATCCTGGTGGGCGCCTTCCAGGCCAAAGGCATCTACGGAATGCTCGCCACCACGGGCGTGATCTGGAGCGCAGGCTACATGCTGTGGCTATACCAGCGAACATTTTTCGGGACCATCAAAGTTGAGGCGAATCGCGGGCTCCTCGACCTCGACACCCGTGAACGCGTCGCACTGCTACCCTTGGTCGCGCTGGCGCTTCTCATGGGCCTGGCTTCTCCCTACTGGATGAAAGCCATCGACCCCACCACCAAAACGATCAATGAAGCGCACACGACGATGCGTCCTACTTCGCCCGTGGCAGCGGTGGTGAAATGAAGACCTTGATCGATAGTTCCCAGTATTTCAGCGTGCTGCCGGAGATCATTCTCACGATCGCCGGCATGATCATCATGCTGGTGGAGCCGCTCATGGGCGCGCGCAGCAGCCGCAAGCCCCTGGGATACCTCTCCCTGGCCGCGCTGGCCGCTGCGCTTATTGCCAGCTTCTGCCAGGTCAACCATCTGGGCACGGCATTCTTCGGCATGGTGCGGGTGGACTTCTTCAGCATCTTCTTCCATGTGACTATCATCGCCATCTCCATCCTGGCGGTGCTGTCTTCGCTTGATTACCTGGAGACGCAGAGCATCCGCGCCGGCGAATACTACGGACTCATCCTGCTGGGCACGGTCGGCATGGTGCTGATGTCGTCGGCGATGGAGCTGGTCATGATGTTCATCGCGCTCGAGATCTCCTCCATCTCGACTTACATTCTCGCCGGCTTCCGGCGTCGCATCGCCACCAGCGCCGAGTCTTCGCTCAAATACTTCCTGCTGGGCTCATTTGCCACCGCGTTCTTTCTCTACGGCGTGGCCCTGATCTACGGCTCCACCGGGACCACCAACATAACCGCGATTGCGGCGGCGTTGCGCAGCGGCAATGTTTCCGGCCTCACCTATATGGCGCTGGCGCTGATGTTCGTCGGCCTGGGCTTCAAAGTGGCCGCTGCCCCCTTCCACGTCTGGACCCCCGACGTCTATGAGGGCGCGCCCGCTCCCATCGTGGCGCTGATGTCCACCGGCCCCAAGGCCGCGGCCTTCGCCTTGATGCTGCGCGTCTTCTTTGGCGCGTTCGGACTGCTCGGTGCTTGGTGGATGCCGCTGGTGTGGATCTCCGCCGCACTGTCAATGACTTTAGGCAACATTGGCGCGCTGCTCCAGAACAACGTGAAGCGCATGCTGGCGTATTCGTCCATCGCCCACGCAGGATACGTGCTGGTGGCCTTCGCATCGCTGCAGGAGATCGGAATCTCCGCCGCCATCTTCTATACCGCGACTTACGCCGCCATGAACGTAGGCGCCTTCGCCGTGGTCAGTCACTTCGCCAGTGAAGGCGAACGCTACGTCTCCATCGACGACTACGCCGGACTCGGCCACCGCTCGCCCGTCCTGGCCATCACTCTCACCATCTTCATGCTGTCGCTCATCGGCATCCCGCTTACGGGCGGATTTATGGGCAAATTTCTCGTCTTCAACGCCGCCCTGAAGGCGAACCTGGTTTGGCTGACCATCATCGGTGTGGTCAACAGCGCTATCGCCGCCTATTACTACCTGCGCCTCATCGTGGTCATGTATATGAAGGAAGGCGACGACTCCGTAGTCCTTACCCCGGTGCCGGTCGCGGTGGCCGCTTCGCTTATCCTGGCCGCCGCCCTCACCATTTATATGGGCGTCGCCCCCGGATACATCCTCGACATCGCCACTCGGGGCGCGCGCGACCTCGTCCGTTAAAACGCCAATCGCCTATTCAATCGCTGCGGTCACATCTTTGCGCTGAAAAATAAGACCCGCTAACGCCCAGAAGAAAAGTATCTGCAAAATGGCCATGGGCACAAAGTCCCAGCCACCCGCCCAGCCGTGCACAAAGTCTGAGTTGAAGATCTGCTGCAGTACATACCCCGCAGGTGACAAGACTCCCACTGGATTTCCTTTCCACGCCTGTAGCCCCGCCGGTAATCCCGCGAGAATAATGGTGCCGATGGTCGCCACCAGTGGGTGCGCGAACGTCGAGAACATGGTCGCGATAGCGGCGACCAGCACGCCCGCCAGCGTGGCCGCCGCCAAAATCGACCAGATTGGCCAAATCTGCGCCGAGAATCCCAGCCGCGACGCCAGCCACACATTTACCAATCCCAAGCTCACCATATAAAGGCACGTCATCAGCACGCTGCCCAGCATCAGCCCCGCAATATATTCGTGCCGGCGGATGCCCTTCGACAACACGGACAATATCCGCCGTGACTGGCGCTCGCCGTGTACCGACGCGGCCGCCAGGAACAGCGTATAGACCACACCGTAGGCGGTCTGCTGGTGGAAGAGCGCGAGCAGATCACTGCGGTCGCCGCCTCCCCACAACCCAAAGAGCAGGCCGAAGCCTACCACCCACGCCAGAAAGACATAAGTCACGATGCGCTGCTGGCGGACAAAATTGATTGCGATCAGCCACACCGGGATCATTGCGGCTTCTCCGGCGTTTCGGTTTCCGCTGTCAGCTCCGTCTTTGTGAGTTCCGTCTTGGTGAGTTCTAGAAACAGCTCCTCCAACGAACGCCGCATTGGCGTCACGGACAATACCTCTCCCCCCGACATCCACATTCTTTCAATGGCCGCGCGTTGCGCACTGGCCGCAACCCGCAACGTCACTTGCCCGTCATCGCCCCCTGACGCGCTATATCCTTCCGCAACGATTTTCTGGAGATCACCGCCGCGCGCCACGATCTCATACTCCGCGCCCGTCTCCAGCAACTCCGCGACTGTGCCCTGGCGAACCAGTCGCCCGTTGTGCAGGATGCCGATGCGGTCGCACACCAGCTCCACCTCTGACAGCAAGTGTGAACTCAGGAATATGGTCTTACCCTGCGCCTGCGCACGTTGGAGAATCTCGCGCACGGTCACGCGCCCGGCGGTGTCGAGCGCGGAGGTCGGTTCGTCGAGGATCAGCAACTCCGGATCGTTCACCAGCGCCTGCGCCAGACCCACCCGTTGCAGCATGCCGCGCGAGAACTTCGAGACCTGCTTGCCCGCCACCTCGCGCAGGTCAAAGCTGTCCAGCAAATCTTTCGTACGTTGCGCAAGTTGTGGGTCCCGGACGCCGTTCAACCGGCCATGCACCCGGATCAGCGCCTCCGCCGGCCGATGGTAGAAGGCGATGTTCTCCGGTAGAAAGCCGATGCGCCGCCGCGTGCGCGCATGTCCAAAGGGATGGTCTAACATCGTCCCGCGGCCCGACGTCGCCGCCATCAGTCCGAGCGCAATATGGATTGCCGTCGTCTTACCCGCTCCGTTGGGGCCGAGAAAACCGAATATCTCGCCCGGCTGGACCGCCAGGGAGAAATCTTCGAGCGCCCGGAACGACTTTCGACTCCAAAAGCCGCGGTACTCCTTACTGACGTGTTGAAATTCGAGCGCGGAGGGCATCGCCATCATTGTATGAGATGCGGTAAAGCAATGAAAAAGCCCTCGCCGCAGCGAGGGCTTTGATACTAACTGCGCTCGCTTACAACGCGCGCAGGAACAGCATGACCCAGATGAACAGCACCAGCGATTCGATGAAGGCCAGACCGAAGATCATGGCCAACTGAATGCCGCCGCGGGCGCCGGGGTTGCGCGCAATGCCTTCGCAGGCGGAGCCGGCGACGCGCGCCTGGCCCAATCCGGCCAGACCCACGGCGATGCCCAGGCCGATGCCTGAGAGTCCCCAGTTACCGAACGAGCCTGCAGGAGCGTTAGCCGGCGCCTGCGCGAATGCCGGGGTGGCGAAGAGCATGACCGCCGCCAGCATCATGAATACGATGACCGCTTTTCTGTTCATTGTTTCTCCTTTTGCATCATCTCCAGTGGGTGGTTGGCGCTCACCGTGCTGGCGCCCTCACGCTGGCGAAGATCTTGGTCGCGCTCGCCTTAATGTTCTTCTTCGGCCACCGCGCCGGAAAGATAGATCATGGTCAGGAGCACAAAAATGTAGGCTTGTAGCAGCGAAACGCCCAGATGCAGCCCCAGGAATGCCACCGGCAGTACCACCGGCACCAGCGAGAAGAAGGCCAGCGTCACCATCTCACCCGCATACATATTGGCGTAGAGACGAATGGTCAGCGACATCACGCGCGCGCTATGGCTGATGATCTCAATGGGAAACATTAGCGGGGCCAGCCACGGCACCGGTCCGGCAAAATGCTTCATGTAATGCACAAAGCCTTGCTGGCGCAAGCCGTGAAAATGGTAGTAAGTGAAAGTCGCGATGGCAAAGCCCAGGGGCACGCTCGGGAATTGCGTGGGTGAGAGGAACCCGGGGATCAGTCCCAGCAGGTTGCTCACCACGATGAACAGGCCGATGGTCACGATGTACGGCACAAAGCGCTTGTACTCATGCCCGATGATCTCTTCACTCTGTCCCGCCATCGCTTCGTGGATCATCTCAGCCACGTGCTGGATCTTGCCCGGATTGTCCACCGAGAGGCGCGCCCGCACCGCGATGAAGAACGTCAGCAGCAGCGCCACCACCAGCAGCTGCATAGCGACCGGGTCGGTGATGGGATTATGCGGGTCGTGCGGATGAATGCCGATAGCGTTCAGCAGCGCCGCCACCGGCCCGCCGAACAGGTGATTCAGTTGTTCCGTCAACCAGAGTTGCTCGTGCATCGTCGCCTTCAGAAAAGTTAAATGTTGCTAATCGCCGTGCCGGAGCGAGTACACCACTTCCGTCACCGCCTCCGCCAAAAGGGCCACTACGGAGAGGAAAAAGCCCGCTATAAGACCCAAAACACTGAGTGAAGAACTGGAGATTATAGCATAGGCCACAGTAGCGATCACCAGGTAGCGGAAGATGAACTTGAACACCACGGCGCGCCCTTGGGATGCGCTTTGAGGGGCAGCTTCACTGGCGTTTTCCGCGCTGGCTCCCTGCCCCGCCACCCGATCCGTCAACGCGATGATCGACTGCTTCAGCCACACGAAATTCAGATAAGCGAGGCCCGCTCCCAACAGGAATCCGCCGCCGCCGCGCCAACCATATACCAGCAAAGCCAGTCCGCTCCCGGTCACGCCCAGCGCGATGATCACCGCCTGCATTCGCCGATAGGCGCCGGCATAGAAAGCCTCCGCCGCCGGACTCGCCTCCACCAAGGTGGTCTGGTCAGTTTCCACCCGTCTCCTTATTCATCCGCATCACCGTGCGAATGAGATCGTAAAAGCCAGCGACTACGCCCAATCCCAGGCCGACTAGATACAGATAACTGGTTCCGAGCCAGCGATCCAGCAACGCGCCCAGCAACCACCCCGCAATCACTCCTCCTGGCAGCGCGAACGCGATGTGGCTGTACTTCAGCCCTTCCACCAAGATGCCCTGTTTGCGCGGTTCTTTCGGCGTTTCCGGCATCCCCAGTCCCCCGTCAGGTTTATACCCTATTTCCAATCTAAGTCATTGCTAATCCACAGGCGCGCGCGATACCATTCTACCTGTCACCCCATCCTCAAAAATTGAACACCCAAGTTCCTCGGACCGAAATAAGGAGACTTCCCATGAAGAGATGGACTACATCTCTCGCGACTTTTTGCGTACTGATGCTGGCGCTTACTGCCACCAGTTTCGCGCAGACCGGCAACCAGGGATCGATCGAAGGCACTGTCCTTGACGCCTCCGGCGCCGTCATCCCTAACGCAACTTTGACTGCCACCAATCAGCAGATCGGCATCCAGTTCACCACCAAGAGCACGGCGGACGGACTGTTTGTGTTTCCGGTGCTCCCGGTCGGCACGTACGAATTAAAGGTTGAGCATGTTGGCTTTGCCACCTTGAGTCGCAAAGACGTGCAACTGAAGGTCGGCGCCAAGATGAATCTGCCGATGAACATGAGCATCTCTACCACCAGCGAAACGGTCAATGTGACCTCCGCTGCGCCTCTGATCGAGACCTCGCGCACCGCCGTCAGCTCCACCGTAGACAACGCGTCCGTGGAAAAGCTCCCCACCAACGGACGCAACTTCATTGACTTCGTGCTCCTCACCCCGGGCGTGACCCGCGACGTGCGCACCGGCGACATCAGCTTTGCCGGCCAGCGCGGCACCCTGAACTCCTTGACCGTGGACGGCGCGGACAACAACAACACCTTCTTCGGCCAGACCTCCGGCCGCACCGGCTCCGGCCGCGCGCCCTATCAGTTCAGCCAGGACGCAGTGCAGGAATTTCAAGTGAACACCAACGGCTATTCCGCGGAATTAGGACGCGCCGGCGGCGCGGTGGTGAACGTCATCACCAAATCCGGCACCAATGCATTCCACGGTTCCGGTCGCTGGTTTTATCGTGACCGCGGCATGAACGCGAACGATCCCATCAACAAGCAGACGGCGGCCTTGGCCGGCACGGCGGTGGCCCGTAAGCCTCCCTATCACTTCAATCAGTTTGGCGGCACCATCAATGGCCCCATTGTGAAGAACAAAGCGTTTTTCCTCTTTGACTACGATGCCCAGCGCAATACCCAGCCCAATCCCATAACCTTTAGTCTGCCCACCATCGCCGCGCCCACCGCGTTTGAGACGGCGGCGATGAACTACCTCACCGCACGTTCCGCGGCTTGGATCCGCACTTTGAACCAGGACACCTACCTGGGCAAGGTCGACTGGAACGTGACTAACGGCAACCTGTTCTCCATCCGTTACAACCGGCAGAACTTCACCGGCCAGGGATTTGAGAATGGCGGCCCCACCAATTCGTTTGAGCATACCGGTGCGGCGCTCGTCACTACGGACACGCTGACCGCGTCCCTCACCTCCACCATCACCAACTCGTTGGTGAATGTGGCCCGCTTCAACTATCAGGTTGACAAGGAGCCGGGTCAGGCGAACAGCATTAATCCGGAAGCCATCGTCCGCCAGGGAAGTTTTTCCTTCACCGTGGGCCGCAACTTCTTCAGCCCGCGTGAGACCACCATCCATCGGCAGCAATACGCCGATACCATGACCTACACCCGCGGACGCCACACCCTGAAGGCGGGCGTGGACTTCATCCACGACGACATCCTCAATTACTTCCCCGGCAACTTCTCCGGCAGCTTCACCTTCAACAATCTGCAGAGCTTCGGCTGCAGCCTGCAGGGTGTTTCCTTGACTGCGGCTACTTGCCCGGGCGCGTCGGCCACCTACACCCAGGCTTTCGCGGGGACGGGAACGACCGGCGCCACCACCAAGCCAAACATCTTCGAGTCGTCGTTCTTCGTGCAGGACGATTGGCGGGTCCGCTCCAACCTCACACTGACTTTGGGCGTGCGCTATGACCTGCAGCAGTCGGCGCAACCCTCGGTGCAGAATCCGGTCGCGTTAGCGGCCGGCTATGACACCAAGCAGTTGAACACCGACAAGAACAATTTCGCCCCGCGCTTGGGATTTGCCTGGACGCCGTACCAAGAACGTACCTTCGTGGTGCGTGGCGGCTATGGCATCTTCTACGGCCGCACGCCCTCCATCATGGTGGGTACGGCGCACTCCAACAACGGTATCAACGTGGGTACGTTCACCTACTCCGGTGCGGCGATACCTTCCTATCCCAATACGCTGTGCGGTGCGCCGGTGGATACACCTAGCTGCGCGGCTCCGACCGGGGGTGCCTCCTCACCTCCCAGCATTTACCTCTTCAAGCCTGGCTATCAGCAACCCATCATCCAACAGGCCAACCTGGGAACAGAATTCACGCTGATGAAAGATATGTCCCTGGCGATCGGATATCAGTTCGTGAAGGGTAATCACCTCCAGCGGACGCTTGACGTCAACCTCGGGGTTCCCGTCCCCACGAACATCACCGTCTCCACCACCGGGCAGGTGCTTACCTATCGTAAGTATCCGTCGGCCCGTCCGGTGACGACCCTGGGACGCGTCTCGCAGTTCGAAGACACCGCCAACTCCCTCTATCACGGCATGAACGTGCAGTTGACCAAGCGCTTCTCCCATCACTTCCAGTTCCAGTCTGCTTACACCTGGGGCAAGGTGATCGACGATGTGCCGGACGCGACTGCCGTGGTGCCATTCGGCAGCGACGACGCCAAGATGGTCTCTGACCCCCAGCTGCTTTCCTTCGACCGCGGCCCGGGCGTGAATGACCAGCGCCATCGCTGGGTCAGCAGCTTGATCTGGACGATCGATTACGCCAGGGACATGAATCCCGTGGCCAAGGCGATCTTCAACGGGTGGGAACTCAGCGGCATCTTCACCGCCCAGTCCGGTCAGCCTTACACCGGCCTGGTCAGCTCTGACCTCAACACTGACCGTAACAGCCGGACGGACCGCGCCCCCAATGAGGGCCGCAACGCCTATCGGTTGCCTTCTTCCTATAGCCTCGACCCCCGCTTCCTCCGCAACATCAACATCGCGGAGAAGGCGAAGTTGCAGCTGTTCGCGGAAGCGTTCAACATCCTGAATCACTTCAACGTCTCCAGCGTGCGCTCCACGCAGTACGCAATGTTGGCTAATACGGCGACCAGCACCACGAATTGCGGGGCGGGCTTCGCTCCAGGTGTGTCTTGCCTGGTTCCCCAAGTCGCCCCGACCACCCGCTTTGGTCTGCCCAACGGGCATACCGGAGCGCGCATCTTCCAACTGGGAGCGAAGATCAGCTTCTAACCAGTTGACTTGGCGTTTCTTCAAGCGGGGCCATTCGGCCCCGCTTTTTTATTTTTCGGAAGCTTGGTAACGCTCGATCAGCTCGCGGATGCGCTCGGCATCACCTTTCGTGTGTCCATGGCTAACGATGGGATTGCTGCCGCCGCTGGAGTCGATGCGGATGTCGGAGAAGATCAGCCGCTTGGATATCTGGACTGACGCCACCTTGGCGATCGCGATGCTTTCTTCCGTGCTGCCAAACATTCGCGGCTTCACGCGTAATACACGCTCCGCAGTGATCTCAATGCGGGTGGGAAAAACCATATTGCCCGCCGTCCAGCGGCTGGCGGTGAATACCTCGGCCATGGCGACTCCATCCCGAGGCGAAGCGCGTTCCTCCGCCCCGAATACCGGAGTCCTTTATACACTGACCCCGCCGCCACAAGGCGTCCGACGGTGATCGCCATGAACCCCGATTGTTATAATCAGTAGTTCCACCATCCGTCCCCGGCTCCACCGAAAGGCACCGTGTCACTCGAGCAGAAGATCTACGAACTGCGCCAGGAGAAGCTTAAGCAGATACAGGCTCTCGGCCACCAGACTTATCCGCACAAGTTTGCATACACGCACCAGCTTCCCCAGATCCTGGCGGAGTATTCCGGCAAGACCACGGAAGAACTGGAAGCGAACCGGGTGAACGTGCGCGTCTCCGGGCGGCTGATGTCCATTCGCGGACAGGGTAAAGCCGGCTTCGCCCACCTGCAGCAGGAGGGCGCGCGCCTGCAGATCTACGTGAAACTTGATTTTGTCGGCGAGAACGGCTTTGCGCTCTACAAGTTGCTCGACCTGGGTGACCACATCGGCGTGCGCGGCTATCTTTTCCGCACCCGCACCAATGAACTCAGTGTCCATGTGGAGGAGATCTATTTCCTCTCCAAGGACCTCTTGCCGCTCCCGGAAAAATGGCACGGATTACAAGACGTGGAACTCCGCTACCGCCAGCGCTATGTGGACCTGGTGATGAACCCCGAGGTGCGCGAAGTCTTCGTCAAGCGCAGCAAGGTAGTAAAGGCCATTCGCAGCTTTCTCGACGCGCGTGGCTTTATCGAAGTCGAGACCCCGATGATGCAACCCCTGGCCGGCGGCGCGGCGGCGCGTCCGTTCACCACCCATCACAACGCGCTCGACATCGATCTTTATCTCCGCATCGCGCCCGAACTCTACCTCAAGCGTCTGACCGTCGGCGGCTTGGATCGCGTCTATGAGATCAACCGTAACTTTCGCAATGAAGGTATCTCCACGCAGCACAATCCCGAGTTCACCATGCTGGAGTTCTATCAGGCCTACGCCGACTATCGCGATCTGATGGATCTCACCGAGCAGATGCTCGCCTTCGTCGCCCAGGAAGTGAACGGCACCACCAAGACCACCTTCAACGGACACGAGTTCGATTTTTCCGACTGGCAACGCCTTTCCATGCGCGAGGCCATCATTAAATATTGGCCGGACACGGCCGGGGCGAAGCCGGCGATGAACGATTTTGCGGCGGCGGATTCCGTCGGCGCGCTGGTCAAGCGCTTCAACGCCGCGCAGCATCCGCACATGCCCTATGATCCCTCTGACCCTGCGGGCAAGACCATTGCCGCTCTGTTTGAGGCAGTGGCGGAAGAGCATCTCATTCAGCCCACCATTTTGTATGACTTCCCCGTCGCCATCTCGCCGCTCTCGAAGAACAAGCCGGACGAGCCGGACTGGGTCGAGCGCTTCGAAGTGTTTGTCGGCGGCCTGGAGATTGGCAACGCCTTCAGCGAACTGAACGACCCTGAAGAACAGCGCCGCCGCTTCGAGCAGCAGCTCTCGGAAAAAGAGCGCGGCGACGAAGAGGCCCACGCCATGGACGAAGACTACATCCGCGCCCTCTCCTACGGCATGCCGCCCACGGGCGGCGAGGGCATCGGCATCGACCGTGTGACCATGCTGCTCACCGGCTCACGCTCCATCCGCGACGTCATCCTCTTCCCCCTGTTGCGCCCCGCGAAGGGTACAGCCGATGAAGAGGCGAGCGCTGATGCCGAAGCTGCGGACACTAGCGACGCGAAGTAGCGTGCTTCTTTTGGCTCTCACCAGCATCTGAAGATGAGCAGCCGAAGCAAAGACCTCATGCCATCTACCCCGGAAAGCCCGTTCTTCTTCGACGCGGACACCCGTCGCGCATTGGGCGAACAACTCGTTGCCATTATCAATGAGTATTATTCTTCGCTACCGTCGCGTCCGGTGCAGCTCCCTGCCGAAGCCAGAACTTTCGGACCGCTCACCGGGAAAATGCCGGAGGACAGCGCTGACCCGCTTGCCGTTCTGCACGAAGTCTGCGGGCAACTCATCGATCAGGGCTTCCACGTGCCCAGCGCCAACTATTTTGGCCTGATGAATCCCACTCCCACATATATGGCAGTATTGGCGGAGGCACTCGTCGCCGCGCTGAATCCGCAATTGGCCACCCAGGCCCGCTCGCAGCTCGCCTCCAAGATCGAGGATGAAACCATTCGCTGGATTGCCGGACGAGTCGGCTGGAGTGGCGAATCTGGCGGCACCTTCACCAGCGGCGGCAACGAAGCCAATTTCAGCGCGTTGGCGCTGGCCCTGGCGTATGCCTTTGCTAACGTCATCGAAGACGGCGTGGCCAGCATTGGCGGCCAGCCCATGGTCTACGCTTCCGCCGAGTCGCACCACTCGCTGGACAAATCCGTCGGGCTCTTGGGCCTCGGACGAAAGGCGCTTAGCCGCATCGCGCTCAATGACCGGATACAAATGGACATCGCCGCGCTGGAAGTCGCCATCCGATCCGACAAAGCCGCGGGACGCAAGCCCTTCTGCGTTGTCGCCACTGCCGGCACCACGAACTCCGGCGCCATTGACGATATGGTCGCCATCGCCGCGGTCTGCCGCAAACACGGCCTCTGGCTCCACGTCGACGGTGCGTACGGCGCCGCCGCCATCTTCAGCAATACCCATCGCGACCTTATGCGCGGTATCGAACACGCGGACTCCGTCACTATCGATCCCCACAAGTGGCTGGCCATGCCCTTCGCCGCCGGAGTCATCATCACTTCTCATCCGGAGTTGTTGG
>JBKKBM010000045.1:0-4884 GCA_046714215.1 Terriglobales bacterium
ATCTTTGGCCGCCGATGAACGCAGATATTGGCTTGCCAAAACGAAATACCTTGATGGCAACAGCCACCTCGGGGATTCTTCGCGCCAAGAAGCGGCGCTCAGAATGACAGTGGGGAGGGAGCAGTTCGAGGGTAGGGATCCCTCGACTGCGCGCTCGCGATGCTCCCACCCCACCGGCGGAGCCGTTGGGGACCCCGGATGCTCGCGCTGCGCTGGGATGAAGAAAAGACGTGACTCTTGGGGGATGGCAAAAAGAGGCACGCTGCGCTGGGGAAAAATCTAGCCGGCGCGGCGGATGGTGGGGCCGGAATGGCTCTCGAAGACGAAGCGGAGTTCGCTCAACAGGCGGTCCGGAGAGGGACTGGAGGCGCTCTTGGGCGGCAGGTTGATGATGGAACCCTGGTCGGCGGGGAAGGGATGGATGAGAGCCATGACCGCGGAGGGATGGTGGCGCTTGATCTCAGCCATCATCTTGATGGACCGCTTTTGCGCGTGGCTGAGGACGATGAGGTCGAACTTGAGCGACGCCATCATGTCGACGGCGGACTCGACGTCGGTGGCGTAAGCGATGGAATAACCATCGTCCTCCAACCGGCTATGGCTGGACATGACGGACTTTCTGATCCGGCCAACGGCGAGGATGCGCTTGAGCCAGGGCACAGCAACCTCCACAGAAAACTCTAGCAGGGAGACGGGGGTGAATAGTACACCCAAAATTTGAAAATTGGTAACGGTTATTAGGTGATTGAAGCGTAGGTCACTCGGCAGGCGAGGGGTCTTCTTCCTGGAGCGCAGTGAGGACCTCGTCTTCTACGTTCCATCTTTTCAGGATCTTGACGATGGTGGCAGTGCGGAAGCCGGCGCGGACGAGGGTGCGGAAGACCCTCGCGGTCTCTTTTTGCGATTTTTTGTAGGAAGCCTGGTCACCGCGTTTCGGCGATGAAGGTTCCGCGATGCGCTTGCGCCGGAGGAAATCGCGGGCGAGCTCTTCTTCGTCGACGCCGGCGTAAGCCTCGCCCACGGTCTTGGCGATCACGTCCTTATGTACGCCTTTGCCCATGAGGTCGGTCTCGACGCGTCGCTGGCCCAGCTTGTCACCCTCTTTGCGGGAGCTGGAATAGAGCGCGGCGTATTGGGTGTCGTTGAGGTAGCGCTGGTCTTTGAGTCGGCGGACGACGGCGTCGATGATGGGCTCTTTTTCGCCTGCAAGGTTCTTTTGGCGGAGGAGGCGCTTGAGTTCAGCGACGGTGCGCATACGGCGTCCCAGCGCCTGGACGGCATATTCGTAGAGGGATTCCTCGTCGCAGATGCGGGTGGATTTCTTGAAGGGCATGGGCTGCGAAAAGCATAGCACTTAGCATTCAGTGATCAGGCGCCTGGTATTCGAAGGCATGATTTTCAACGCGGAGGCACGGAGCCACGGAGGAACGAAAATATTGTACAAAATGTAATTATGTACTAAAATGGCAAAATGAAGAGAATGACTGCGAGTGAGACTCGAGCCACGCTAGCCGAGACCATCAACCGCGTCGCCTATGGCGGGGAACGCGTCATTTTGCACCGGCACGGGAAAGAAATGGCGGCCGTGGTGCCGATCGAAGACCTGAAGTTGTTGCAAGCTCTGGAAGAGCAAATGGATGTGGAGGCAGCCAAGGCGGCGCTCAAAGAGAAGGGCACGGTGTCGTGGAAGAAGCTGAAGGGCGAACTGAAGCTATAGCCACGCATGGCCTACTCAGTTCAAATCAAGCCTTCTGCGGCAAAAGACATCAGCAAGCTCCCCAGAAACGTACAACGTAGGGTGGGGGAGGCTCTGGATGGGCTGGCGACAAGCCCGCGTCCAAACGGTGGCGTAAAGTTGGCAGGGTTGGCTGATCTCTATCGGGTGCGCGTCGGGGACTATCGCATTCTGTACCAGATACGAGACAAGGAACTGATCATTCTGGTGGTTTCGGTGGCGCATCGAAAAGAAGCTTACCGGTGAGTCGTCGGTGTTCTATGGCCTTGCAGTTAGGCCCAAGAGAAAATGCATAGGTCCTTCGACTGCGCGCTCACGTTGCTCGCGCTGCGCTCAGGATGACAGTGCTGTGAGGGGTAGGGGTCCCTCGGCGGCGGTCGCTGTTGCTCCCGCCTCGCTCGGGATGACAAAGCAAACAGAAATACACGAAAAAACTAAAGGCGCAGCCAGTGGCTGCGCCTTTAGCGGGAAGCGGGTGGCACTGAAACGATAACTACCGCCCGACTACCGTCCGAACTTGGCCGCGTCCATCTGGTCGCGGGCGGAGTCGGCGGTGGAGCCGATGCCTTGCACTTTGAGCTTGAAGTCGTCGGGGTTGGTGGCATTTTCCAGCGCGGTCTCATAGGTGATGAGGCTCTGCTGGTAAAGGTCGTAGAGTGACTGGTCAAAGCTCTGCATGCCGTATTGGGTGCCGCCCTGGGTGATGGCTTCATGGATCACGCGGGTTTTTTCCGGCGTGATGATGCATTCCTTCACATAGGCGGTGGAGATGAGGACTTCGACGGCGGGCACGCGGCCGGTACCGTCGGCGCGTTTGACCAGGCGTTGGCTGACGACGGCCTTGAGTGTGGTGGCCAGTTGCAGGCGGACCTGCTTCTGCTCCGGCGGCGGAAAGACGGAGATAATGCGGTTGATGGTCTCGACGGCGTCGAGGGTGTGCAAGGTGGAGAAGACCAAGTGGCCGGTCTCGGCGGCGTGCAGCGCGGTGGATATGGTCTCCAGGTCGCGCATTTCGCCGACCAGGATGATGTCGGGATCCTGACGGAGGCTGGCGCGCAGAGCGGAGCCGAAGGACGGAGTATCCACTTCGACCTCGCGCTGGTTGACGAAACCTTTTTTGTCGCGGTGCAGGAACTCGATGGGGTCCTCAATGGTGATGAGGTGTTCCTGGCGGGTGGAGTTGATGCGGTCAAGCATCGCGGCCAGGGTGGTTGATTTACCTGAGCCGGTGACACCGGTGACGAGCACCAGTCCGCGGGAGGCCTCGCAGATGTCCTCAATGATCTTGGGCATGAACAACTCTTCCAGCGCCTTGATCTTGGTAGGGATCACGCGCAGGACGAGTCCCACATTGCCGCGCTGCTGGAAGACGTTGACGCGGAAGCGGCCGAGTCCGGCGACGCCATAGGCCATGTCCAGCTCGGACGAGTCTTTGAATTTCTGCTTCTGCCGGTTAGACATCATGCTGAACGCCATGTTGAGCATGTCTTCAGCGGAGACGCGCGGCTGATCGCTGATGGGGATCAAGTCGCCGTCGATGCGGCAGTGCGGGTAGTTACCAACCTTGAGGTGCAAGTCAGAAGCCTTGCGCTCCATGGCGATGCGTAGCAGGTCGTCAATATGGGGCATGAATCCTTCTCCGTGAGGGCGAAGCCGAAAATTATCACGATGCAGGCTATTAAGCAATCGGGGAATGGGGGTAAGGGGCGGCGAAAAGCAGGGTTAAAGCCTTAATTTACAATGGGAAGTCCCACTTAATCAGAGGAACTATGAAGGTAAGGCGACCCCGGGTGATGATCGTGGGCGCGGGCTTTGCCGGGCTGAATGCCGCCCGGTCGCTGGCCTCTTCCGGCGTGGATGTCGAGATCACCATCATCGACCGCAAGAACCATCATACCTTTCAGCCGCTCCTCTATCAGGTGGCGTTGGCGGTGCTTTCGCCGGCGGAGATCGCGTCGCCCATCCGCGGGATATTCCGGAATCACAAGAATGTGGAAGTGCTGCTGGGCGAAGTAGTGGGGTTCGATCTGGATAAGCGGCATGTCTTCCTGCAAGACGCGGCGACGCCGCTCGACTATGACTACCTGGTGGTGGCAGCCGGGGCGACGCACGCCTACTTTGGTCACGACGAATGGGCGCCCATCGCGCCCGGGTTGAAGACGCTAGAAGACGCGCTCGACATCCGGCGGCGGGTGTTGACCGTGTTCGAGCAGGCGGAGCGCAAGGCGGCCGCCGAAGGCAAACAGGAAGAGTTAAATTTTGTGGTGATCGGCGCGGGGCCGACGGGGGTGGAGTTGGCGGGAGCGATCGCCGACATCGCGTACCGCTTCATGGAGAACGACTTTCGCTCCATCGAGCCGGAGAAGGCGCGGGTGATCCTGCTGGAAGGCGGTCCGCGAGTGCTGGCGGCCTACACGGAAACGCTTTCCGCGAGCGCCGAGAAGCAATTGCGCGAGTTGGGCGTGGAGGTGCGGACGAATACGCTGGTAACCAAGGTAGAGGCGGGCAAAGTGTTCGTTGGTGCAGAGATGATCCCGTCGGCAGTGACGTTGTGGGCGGCGGGGGTAGCCGCGTCACCGCTGGGCAAAAAACTTGGGGCCAAAACTGACCATACCGGACGGGTGCAGGTGGGCGGGGACTTGGCCTTGCCGGATCATCGCAATGTATTTGTGATTGGCGATCTGGCCGTTTATCAGGATAAAGAAGGACGTCCGGTGCCGGGGGTGGCGCCGGCGGCCATCCAAATGGGGCAGTTTGTGGCGAAGGTGATTCAACGTGACCTCGAGCGCGACCATCGCGGGACATTTCATTATTGGGACAAAGGTAGTCTCGCGACCATCGGCCGGACGAAAGGCGTCGGCATGCTGCCGCTGGGGATTGAGCTATCCGGCCTGGTTGCGTGGATGGCGTGGCTGGGAATCCACCTGTTCTTCCTCATCGGCTTCCGTAACCGGTTCTTCGTGCTGGTGGAGTGGCTGTGGGCGTATCTCAGCTTCCAGAAGAGCGCGCGCCTGATCACGGAAAAGTGATTTCAGCCGTCCCTAAAGGGACTCTGTTCGAGGGCCGAGCGGACCCCGCCCATCGTGGCGGGGGATTTTCGGTGGCCCAGCGGGCGTAAAAGCGGGAGCCCCCCCGCCATATTACAGGGA
>JBKKBM010000046.1:0-21078 GCA_046714215.1 Terriglobales bacterium
ATGCTGGTCTCTGTAGGGCTGCTGGCCTTGGTGGCGCAGGCGCAGCCCGAGACGCGCCGGGTAAATGTTGGCAGCCCCATCAACGCATTCACCGATGCAGTTTCTGCGACTTCCACCTCGACCATCAAGGTAGGCGATAAGATCCAGTGGGTCTGGGTATCCGCCCCCCACACCACGACTTCCGCCAACTGCACTCAGAGTAGTTGCACGCCGAATGGCATTTGGAATGCCGCCGTCGATCCCGACAACACGGTCTTCGAACGGGTGTTCGATACGACCGGCACCTTCAACTACTACTGCCAAGTTCACGGCTTCACGATGCGAGGCACCGTGATCGTGCAAGCGACCGTGGCAGCCACCACGACGGCACTCACTACTTCGGTGTCGCCCAGCGCCGTAGGCCAGAGCGTGACCTTCACGGCGACGGTCACCTCCGGCGGCGGGACGCCAGCGGGGAACGTCGCCTTCAAGGATGGCGGAGTCGACTTAGGCTCGCCGGTCGCTTTGAATGGACAAGGCGTGGCTACCCTCAGCACCAGCGCGCTCACGGCGGGGACGCACAGCATCACGGCGAACTACACGGGCAATGCCAGCTTCAACGCAAGCACTTCGTCAGCCATCTCCCAGGTGGTCAAGATCACCACCGCCACCGCCCTCTTGTCTTCCGCGAATCCCTCGACCACCGGCCAGGCTGTGACCTTTACCGCCACGGTCACTAATAGCGGGGCGGTGGCCACCGGCAGCGTCAGCTTCCGCGACAACGGCATCGAGATCGGCACAGGCCCACTGAATGGAAGCGGCGTCGCGACTTTTCAGAGCAGTGCCCTTTCGCAGGGAAGCCATCCGCTCACGGCGGTTTATCCTGGCGATGATCTGCATGTCGGCTCGACCTCTACCGTCCTCAACCAGGTGGTGAACGCGCCCCTGCCGCCCGTGAACCTTCCAGCCTACGTTCCTCGACTTTGGCGGCGTAGTGCTGCTGCGCACGGGTCCGCCGCAGACAGTCACGCTGACCAACAACACCACCGCCGCACCGGTCAGCACATCCAGCTTGCAGGTCACCGGCGATTTCGCTCAGACCAACGATTGCGGGGCGTCCCTGGGAGTGGGAGCTAACTGCGTTGTCACGGTAACGCTCTCGCCACAAGTCATGGGCACTCGCACCGGTCAGCTTACGCTGGATGGCGCGAACACGGTCGCCCTAACGGGTACGGGAGTGGAATTCGCCCTTTCGCTGACCCGTCCGCGGCGGCCGCCCCGGCATTAGCCCGGCAACCATCTTCAGTCCAGCAACGATCTTCCCTCATCTGCTAACCTGTTTGCTCCTATGCGCGTTCGTCTGTTTGTCTGTTTCCTTGCTTTATTCCTGACCGCTTGTGGCACGCCGGGCGCGCCGCAGCCGCCGTCGCTACGCCTACCCAAGCCCGTCGAAGATCTGAAAGCAATCCGCCAGGGAGACAAAGTCCTGCTCACTTGGACCGTGCCCCAGGAGACGACTGACCGTAGCGGCATCCGCGGCGCCGCCAGCGCGCGCATCTGCCGCAGCTATCGTACCCAGCCGGTTTCACAGCTAACTTCGGTCTGCCCGAACACCGCGGCGGACGTTCCCTCCATTCCCGGACAGAAGGCGACGTTCACTGACGACCTCACCGCTTCGCTGCGCAATCCCACGCAAGACTTCGTCACCTACAACGTGGAAGTATTGAACGATCGCGGACGCAGCGCCGGTCCATCAAATGCCGTCACTATCTTTTTGGCGCCTAGTATGGCGTCGCCGCAGGGTGTTGCGGCCCGATTGGAACGCGACGGCATCCTCATCGAGTGGAATGGGGACGCGCCGCCAACTTCGACCTCGCTGCGCGCCAAGTACCTCTATCGCGTAGTGCGAAACTTGGCGCTACCCGGCGGAGGCGATGTGCCGGAGACCATCGTAGGTGAGGCGCCGGCGCTACCGGGCTTAGCTTCCGTACGCGACAAGAACTTCATCTGGGAGCGGCGCTATACCTACCGCGTGGTCGGAGTCACCCAGGTGCTCTCTCGCGATGGCGAAGTGCTGGCCGAGTTTGAAGGCCTGGCGGCCGCGCCCGCCGAGGTCAACGCGCGCGATGTCTTCGCCCCGGGCCGTCCCAAAGGATTGCAGGCCGTTTATTCAGGTATCGAATCCCAGCGATCCATCGACCTTACCTGGACGCCGAGTGAAGACGCCGACCTCGCCGGATACAACGTGTATCGCCGCGAGGGGATGAATGAGGCTGGGCGCATCAGTAAGGAACTGGTCAAGACGCCGTCGTACCGCGACCCCGATGTGCAGCCGGGCAGAACGTATTTCTACATCGTCACGGCGGTGGACACACGCGGCAACGAAGGCAAATCTTCCGAACCGGCCTATGAGAAAGTCCCGGAATAGAGTGACCGAGCAAAAACCATGAGATATTGCCGCTTCGAACATAAGGGTGCTGCGATCTACGGAGTCATTGAACCGGTGCGGGGTGAAGAGGCCATCACCCGCAGGGTGACCTGGCTGGAGTCCGGTGACGTTGCTACGGCGCTACTCGATCACTTGCTGCCGCTGGCCAACGCCGACCTGCTGGCGCCGGTAGAACCTTCGAAAATCCTGTGCGTCGGGCGCAACTACCGCGAGCACGCCAGCGAACTTGGCAACGAAGTGCCGAAGGAGCCGCTCATCTTCTTGAAGCCGCCTTCATCGGTCATCGGGCCAGGGGCGACCATCCATCTCCCGCCCGCAACCCTGACGCAGCGCGTGGACTTCGAAGGTGAAGTCGCCGTCGTGATCGGCAAGCGCTGCCGCAACCTGCTTGACGACGAAGATGTGCGGCCCTACATCCGTGGCTACACGTGTTTGAACGACGTGACCGCGCGCGATCTGCAGAAGAAGGACGGCCAATGGACCCGTGCCAAGGGCTTCGACACGTTTTGTCCGGTAGGTCCCATCGTGACTGACGAGATCAACATCTGGCAGGGCGTGGAAGTGAGCACGAAGCTGAACGGCGAACCGAAGCAGCGCGGCAATACAACGGAATTCATCTTCAATCTGGAAACGGTTATGCGCTACATCACCGCGTTCTGCACCCTCGAAGTTGGCGACGTGATTTCCACGGGAACACCCGCGGGCGTCGCGCCGATGAAGGCCGGAGACGTGGTCGAGGTGAGTGTCGCGGGGGTGGGCACGTTGCGGAACGTGGTGAGGTAATGTCCAGGCCCTACGCCTGAAAGATGTATTTCTCGCGCGAAGTCATCAGCCGTTGCACCAGGCTTCGCTTGTCGGTCAGACCTTTGGACCTCAAGTAGTCGGCGACGTGGAGGTGATGATTCAGATGCATGGGATGGTTTTTAGTGGCGCCCGCAGGCACGTCGCAAACCAGCACACCTCCCAGCTTCAACAGCGACGCAAGAAAACCTAGTTCGCCTTCCAGATCCGGTAGATGTTCAAGCACGTCGAAGGAAAAGATGGTGTCGAAGCGTCCCGCTTCGGTGCCTGGCGTTAGGACGCCTTTGCGCAGCTCCTCTTTGGTAGTAGCGAATTCAATGGCGAGTCCTCGCTGCCCTGCCCGCCACCGTGCAAATCGCAACGTCTCGCCGTCGACATCATAGTAAGTTGCGGCGTGGCCGCGCGCCGCCAGTTCCAGGACGATCTCTCCATTACCGGCGCCGTAGTCCAGACCCGCCCCTTGGGCCAGCCGCAGCATGCTCAGATTGGAGATGAGCTTCTTGTATTCGAGGTTGTGCGCCGAAATGTCGAAGAGGTAGAAGCCCGAGTTCTGGCGATACCACTCCTTCATTCGGACGTGATCGTTCTCAGGGATGGCCGCCGCCTGCCAGTTCTTCGCCAACTCCTTGTGGCTTTCCCGCCAGAGCCGTTCGACCTCTTCGGCCGGACGGCCAGTGAAGGCGACTAATTCCTTGCGGGCTGCGGCCTCATTCTTCTCGTGGTGGGCGATCGCGCGCTGCGAGAGGAATGCGGTGCCGATCGCGGATATAACGAACAGACTGATTGCTATCCCTAACTGAGAGGTTGCCGACGGACCGATCCGCAAAAGCAGAAGACTGCCGGTGATGAGGACCAGAGTTGTCCACCAGTTCACATCCTTTCGGCGGCCCACGATCACGATCGACAGGTGTGCGGAAGCGGCCAAGAGCCCGGCCGCTAGCGATGGATCGATTTCCCTGAACAGGGAGAGGGCGACCAGGATCGCAGTGTCAGTGGCCCAGAAATAGTAGGGTAGGTAATCGAGAAGCAGCAGCTTCCGCGCAAAGAGGAGACCAGCTGTCAGCGCGGCGGCCGCGCCCAGCACGGTGATACGAGTCTGGGAGTCGGGGGCGAGAGCCAAACCGAAGATTGCGACCCCGGCGATGATCCGCCAGCGTATCTTGAGCGCCCATTTCGGGCCTTTGTCTGGTTTGACCGTCAGGTGCAGATAGTCCGGGCAGTAGTAAGCCGATGCCGCCAAAGCAACGACGCAAGCCGCGAATCCCACTACCACGGGAGCATTTTCCGTGCCCTGGAAAACCACGCTCGCAACCGCAAGACCTGCAAGCAGCCCAACTATAAGCCCGCCCCACAACCGGCTGCCGGACATGAATCGCGCCTGCTCGCTGTAGTTCAAAAACAGCCTCCCGTTTGGCGTTTTGGGATTCTACTTCTATTCAACCGCTTTTCATGGGTCCGCTGCTAAAATGGGGTTTCCATGCTCTTCTTCATCGACACCGCCAACCTGAAAGAGATCCGCGAGGCCAACGACCTGGGCATCCTCGACGGAGTCACCACTAACCCTTCACTCATCGCCAAGAACACTGACGGCAAGAGTTTCAAAGACACCATTCTCGAGATCTGCAGTGTGGTGGATGGCCCCGTGAGTACTGAGGTCATCGCCACAGACTGCGGCGCCATGGTGAAGGAAGGGCGCGAGTATGCTGCGTGGCACAAGAACGTAGTGGTGAAGTTGCCTACTACACGCGATGGCCTCAAGGCGTGCAAGACCCTGACCGGCGAAGGCATCAAGACGAATCTAACGTTGTGCTTCTCACCCAGCCAGGCGATTCTGGTGGCCAAAGCCGGCGCCACCTATGTAAGCCCGTTCATCGGCCGGCTCGATGACATCAGCCAAGACGGCATGGAAGTCATCCACCAGATCGTGAAGATCTATAACAACTACGGCTACAAAACGCAGGTACTCGCCGCCTCATTGCGGCATCCTATGCACGTGGTGCAATCGGCCTTGGCCGGGGCGCACGTGGCCACCATCCCGTTCAAGGTACTGGACCAGATGTTCAACCATCCGCTGACCGACCGCGGACTGGAAACATTCCTGAATGATTGGAAGAAGGCGCAAAAGTAGCTGGAACCGACGCAACCTCGATCGCACCACTCTCATCTGTCATGAACTCACTTCGTTATCTCCCCTACGCCGCCGTGGGCGCTGCCACTCTGGGCGCCGTCGTCGGATACTGGCTGTACTCGCGCCGCAAGACGCCGCAGCAACTTGAGCAGGAGCGGCGCACGCGCATCAACGCCACTGGACGCATCACCGACGGCACCGTAGTCAACGCCGAGGAGATGCAGAATGGTGACCAGCCAGCCCAATTCCTCATCTATCAGTACGACGTGGGCGGTGTCTCCTATGAGGCTTCACAGGACGTGACCTACCTCCGCCAGTGGGTGGACCTTCATTCCTGCCGCATCGGCCTACCCGCCTCGGTGAAATATGACCCCGTGAATCCGGGGAATTCCATCGTCATCTCCGAGGAATGGAGCGGCCTGCGTAAACGGTAGTCTGGATGTGGGGCGAGGGGGAAATTGCAAACCCGTTCGCCGCAGATAAACGCAGATCTTTGTATCTTCAGCCCGTTCGCCACATCTGTTACGTAGGCAATCCTCGCTCATTTAGAATGAGGACTATCCGAAGGTAGCCGTTTCGTCAGGGCTTCGTCTGCGGTGCGCGCAACCGGCTCAGGACAAGAAAGCAAGATTTTGGGCGAAAGTAGGGTTCCCTCGCTACGCTCGGGATAAGCAAGAAACGATAAAGAAAATACATGGCTACTGATCTCAGTCCGGTGGCGGCGTTTGTGGCGGGCACAGTCTCGTTCTTATCCCCGTGCGTGTTGCCGCTAGTGCCGGGCTACGTCTCGCTGATCTCCGGCACCAGCGTGGACGAG
This sequence comes from Terriglobales bacterium, assembly GCA_046714215.1. Classification (GTDB taxonomy): domain Bacteria; phylum Acidobacteriota; class Terriglobia; order Terriglobales; family Acidobacteriaceae; genus DATLCI01. The sequence goes on from JBKKBM010000046.1 coordinate 6,175, forward strand.
TTGCAGCAGGACCAGCAACGCGGACGCACCCTGCTGGCGCCGGTCCTGTTCAAGTCGCTGGCCTTCATCGCGGGATTCAGCGTGGTCTTCATCACGCTGGGCGCGGTGGCCACCGGCCTGGGCCAGTTGACCACCAGCTATCGTCGGGAACTTTCCATCGTCGCCGCCACCGTAATCATCCTCTTCGGTCTGCACCTCACGGGACTACTCCAAATCAAGGCGCTCTACGCTGATAAGCGCATGCACTCCGTCACCGGGGGCAAGAACGCGCTGGGCGCCTTCGCCGTGGGATTCGCCTTCGCTTTTGGTTGGACACCTTGCATCGGACCCATCCTGGCCACCATCCTGGCGCTGGCGGCGGCCAAGGGCACGGTGATGGAGGGCATCTACCTGCTGGCCATATACTCGCTGGGACTGGCCGTGCCGTTCCTGCTGACCTCACTGGGCATTGAGCGCTTCCTGGCTTTTTATGCGAAGTTTCGCCAGCACCTGCACAAAGTCGAGGTGGCGAGCGGCGTGCTGTTGATCTTTATCGGCCTGCTGATCGGCTTTGATAAGTTCACCATCTTCAATCAGTACTTTGGCTTCCTCAACGATTTCGTCATCCGACTGGAAAGGCTGTTTACATAGTGAAACGCAATAGTATCGTTCTTATCGTCGTCGCCTTCACCGTCGCGGCCATGATCTACAGCACCGCCATGCGCTCGCGCGACGCCGCGCTCGGCGGCGAAAAACTGGTTGCGGCTGACAATATCGGCAAACAAGCGCCGGATTTCGAACTCTCCGCCCTCGACGGCAAGAAGGTGAAGTTGTCAGACTTCAAGGGCCGGCCTGTGCTCATCAACTTCTGGGCCACTTGGTGCGGCCCCTGCAAGATCGAGATGCCGTGGTTCATCGATCTGAAGAAAAGGTATGAGAGCCAGGGCTTTGAGATCATCGGCATCGCCATGGAAGACACGGAGAACGAGAAAATTGACGAATTCGTGAAGAAGATGGGCGTGAACTACCTCATCCTCAAAGGCAAGAATTCCGTGGCCGACGCGTATGGCGACGTGCAGGGCCTGCCCACATCGTTCTACGTGGATCGGGAAGGCAAGATCGTGGCGCAACACGCGGGATTGGTCAGCCGCAGCACCATTGAAGACGATGTGAAGCTCGCTCTGGGCGAGAAAAAGGCGGAGGGAAAATGAGCGCGCCCTGGTTAATGGTGATGGTGTTGGTGGCCGTGGGGGGCGTCTCCGCGCAAACGGCGGACAATCGATGGAACAAGGCCACCTACATCACTTTGGAACCTGCTCCCGCCGTTACCGTGAGCAAGGGGAAACCGGCCAAGGCGACGGTGCGCTTCCGAGTGAAGTCGGGCTTCCATGTGAATTCGAACAAGCCCTCGAGCGATCTGCTCATCCCCACAGAGATCAAGTTTGAGGCAAACCCCGCCATTGCGGTGGGCAAGCTGGAATATCCGGTGGGCGAGGAGTTCGCGCTCTCGTTCTCTCCCGGACAGAAATTGAGTGTGTACCAGGGGGACGTAACAGTGAATGTGCCACTGCGCGCAGCGAAGAGGGCCAGGCCCGGCGACTACACCTTGAAAGGTTCACTCAGCTACCAGGCGTGCAATGACAACGCCTGCTTTCCGCCGAAGACCGCGACCTTCGAGCTGTCGGTGCAGGTCCGGTAAAAGCCGCGCTAGCTATTCGCTGCGATATTGCAGGTTCTGGTCAATGGTGACCACGCGGGGCATGGTCGCGTCCGGCCCGGAATAGCTGGCGCGCACCACGAAGCCATTCTCACTCACATCTACCGAATAGGAATAGGGTCCGCGCGAGTCGGAGACATTGGTGTCGCCATTCTCGCGCAACTCCGCCAGCGAGGCGTACTTGGAATTCATCGCGTGATAACGCTTCTCCGCCTGCGCAATGGCCAGCAGGTCATTCTTCACGCCGGTGAGATCGATGGCAGCCTTGGGTGAAGTGGCGCCGGAGGGCAGCGCCGTGGTCGCCTGGCGCGTGTAGATATAACCGCCGATCGCAAGTGCGATGAGCAAGCCGATGAATCCGATGGAGCGTCCCATAATTGCCTCCGTGGAGTTCGCAAGATTGTAACGCGACGGGGCTTTAGAAATCTGGGGCCTAAAGCTTGGGCGCGCGCTTTAGCCGGGTTACGGTCTTGTCTTTGCCCAGCAGCGCCATCACCGCGAACAGACTGGGCGCAACCGCTTGTCCAGTCAGCGCTACGCGGGAGCCATTGATGAGCGCGCCGGCTTTCACATTCTTTTCCGTCGCAAAATCACGCAGCACCTGCTCCGTCGACGGTTCGGTGAACTCGGACGCAGCCGCATAACGGTCACCCAACTCGGCGAGCATCGTGCGCACCGCCGGATCCTTCAGGAACTTCTCTACCGCCGCCGGGTCGGTGTCGTACTGGTCGGTGAAATATCCGCGAAAGGTCCCGGCAAAATCTTTGAGGCTGCGCGCCCGCGTCTTCAGTAGATCGATGGCCGATTTCAGCCAGGCTTCGTCGGATGACTCCGGATTCACGCCCGCAGCTTCCCACTCTTCCCGGATAAGCGGCAGCAGCCGCTCGGCCGGATACGCGCGAATGTATTCGGTGTTGAACCAGTCCAGTTTGGCACGGTCGAAGACCGCGTTCGAGCGCGAGACGTTTCCCAGACCAAACGCCGCGACGAGATCTTTATCGCTCATGATCTCTTGTTTCGAATCGGCGGGCGTCCAGCCCAGCAGCGCCAGGAAGTTGCGGAAGGCCTCGGGCACGATTCCCTCTTGCTTGTAGGCGATCACGCTGGTCGCTCCGTGGCGCTTGCTGAGGCGTGTCTTGTCCGCGCCGAGGATCAGCGGCACGTGCGCGAATATCGGCGGCGCAACGTCTAGCGCCTGGTATTGCAGGATCTGCTTAGGCGTATTCGATAAATGGTCGGCGCCGCGGATGATGTGCGTGAGGCGCATATCGATGTCGTCGGCGACCACGCACAGGTTGTAGGTGGGAATGCCGTCGGAGCGCAGGATGATGAGGTCTTCGATCTCGGTATTGGCGAACTCGACGTTGCCAAAGACCGCATCCGGCACCACCGTGACTCCGGACTCCGGCACCGCGAAGCGAACGGCGGCGGACTCCCCGGCAGCGCGACGCCGCTCGACTTCCGCACGATCCAGCTTGCGACAGGTCTCGGGATACATCGGCGGACGTCCAGCCGCATTAGCCGCAGCGCGATCGGCTTCCAGCTTTTCCTTGGGACAGAAGCAGTAATACGCGTGCCCGCCAGTCAGGAATTTGTCCACGGTAGCGCGATAAAGATCGAGCCGCCGGGACTGATAGAACGGGCCTTCGTCCCAATCGAGACCGAGCCACGACATCCCTTGCAGAATACCTTCGACCATCGTCTCCGATGACCGCTCGAAATCTGTGTCCTCAATGCGCAGGATGAAGGTGCCGCCCATCTTGCGAGCAAATAGCCAGTTGAACAAGGCGGTGCGGGCACCGCCCACATGGAGGTACCCGGTAGGGGAAGGGGCGAAGCGGACGCGAACCTCGGAAGTAGCTGTGCTCATAGGAAGAATAAGGACTTACGGGCCAAACTTTGATGGTACGGAACCACTGGGAAAGGCGCAAGGCACGGGCCAAATCGGGACACCAACTAAGCCAATCCATTCATTGACGAATGGCACCTTCCCACATACCATTCTGGCCAATGTTCCGGCAGCTCCGCGCAGGCCCCTGGCCTTGGCGAGTCGCGGGGCGCCCAGTTTGCATGGACCCGAACCTCCTAAGATTTATCGTGATCGTACCCGGCGCATTGGCGCTGGTGCTGTTCATCGTCTTCACGTATCTGTACCGCCAGATACGCGAGCCCTACTTCCAGGCATGGCAGTGGGGATGGGCGGCCTATGGCGCGTCTTACGGCTTCCTCGCCTGGTACCTGCTGCGCGGCGAACATAAAGATTTCACCGCCATCCTGCTGCTGGGAGCTTCCAAACTTCTCTATGCGGCCCTGGCCATGGCCATCTTTGTTTCCACGCGCATGGTTAACGCCCGCTACCGCTTCCAGTGGGGAGACGCGGCCCTGGCCGCAGCTCTTACGCTGTGGGTAGTGCTCTCCGTACCTGCATCGGTACGGGCGGGTGGCCCGCTGCAAGTGGGCGGCATCCCGGCCGATCCGGAGATCGGTTTCTGTGCCCTCCTGCTGTTTTGCGCTTTCCAATTCCTGCGCATTGGGCTTCGTACCCGGTCGTTCGCCTTCCGCCTGCTCTCGCTCGCCATCACCAGTTGGGCCGCGTTGCTGGCCGTCCGTCAGTTTGACCTGGGACTCTCCGAGTTCTTCGGCGGCGCCGGCCACATGCTGGGACCGCTGCCCCAGACCATGATCGGCATAGCGATGCTCACCGTCCTTTATGAGAACGAGCGGCGCAATCTTCAGGAGAACTTGCTGGCATTCTCCCACCTGGAAGTAGATTTCAGCCGGGTGCTGTCGCTGGAAGAGCTGGCCCCGAGCGTGGAGAAACTGTTGCAGCGGCTTTCAACCCTCACCCGCGCCGAACAAGTGTTGCTCTACGTCCTGGAACCCTTCCGCGAGGTGCTGCCCTGCGGACAACTCGGCTTTCCCACCGACTTCATCCCTCGTCTGGAGAATGAAGTAGGCCAGGCCATGGGGTTGCTGCTGAAGATCCGCAGCGCCGAATCGCACTCCCAGTGGCAAGAAGTGCCCATCGCGGTATTGCGCTCGCAAGCCGATCCCCACCTGGTGAAGTTGGCGGAGATGCTGGAAGCGCAACAGATCCGCTCCGTGACGGTGATGGCCATCGAGACCCGCGACCGCGAATTGGGCGTACTGCTCTTGCCGCAGAAAAAAGCCGCGCAACTGGGCGCTTCGCAGGTGGGATTGCTGATGAGCCTGGCGCTGCAGTTGGGCACCACGCTGGAAAAATACGCTCTACTGCACGAATCGCAGCGTCGCACCAAGGAATTCCAACTGCTCACCGAACTGGGCCAGGTAGTGAGTTCGCGCCTCGACCAGGATGAGGTCTTAAAGTCCATCCACCGCGAGCTTAGTCGGCTGCTCAACACCTCCACGTTCTACGTAAGCTTTCAGGAAGAGAACCGCATCCGGATGGCTTTTGAGATCGAGGACGGGGGACTCTTGCCGAAGCGCGAACGCCCCCCCGGCAACGGATTCACGGAACACATCATCCGCACCGGCGTGCCGCTGCTGATCGAGTCTGACTTGGAGACGGTGCGCGAGCAGTTGGGCGTATCGAAGATCGGACGCCCGGCCAAGAGTTTTTGTGGCGTACCCATCATCCACCACGGCAAGCCCGTGGGCATGATGGCGGCGATGTCTTACCAGCGGGAGAACGTCTTCCACGAACGCGACTTGGAACTGATGGAAACTGCGGCCCGGCAGCTCGCCATCGCCATGGAGAATGCCCGGTTGTTCGCCCAAGAGCAGCGCCGCTCGCGTTACCTGGCTTTCCTCAATAGCGTCTCTAGGATCGCCATCTCCAGTCAGGATGCGGACAAGATGCTGGCCGAGATCGTGGCGCAGATCCAGCAACATTTTCACTTTGACCACATCGGCGTCGGCATCCTGGATTACACGACCAAAGAGATCGAGATCAAAGCCGAAGCGGGGACCACGGCGAAGGCCTTTGGCAAACGCATCCCGCTGGGCGTAGGCATCATGGGGCGGGTGGCGCGCACCAATCAGCGCGCGCTGGAGCAAGGCAAGGGCGAGCACCTGCTGGGCATCATGGCGGATTCACGTTCGGTATTGTGCATCCCCATCGCTTATGGCGAGACCCTGCTGGGCATCCTCAACGTGGAGAGCCGCAGCGAAAACGCCTTTCTCGAAGAAGAAGTCCTCATCCTGCAGACGCTGGCTGACCTGCTCTCCACGGCGCTGCACAACGTTTTCGTCTTCCAGAAGATGGAGCACCAATCCATCACCGACGCGCTGACGGGCATCAAGACGCGCCGTTTCTTCACCGAGGCGGTGCAATCGGAATTCAAGCGTGCCTCCCGTTCCGGGCGACCCTTCTCCGTAGTGCTGATCGATCTGGACAAGTTTAAGGAAGTGAATGACACCATGGGCCACCTGGAGGGCGACCTGGTGCTGGCGCGCATCGGGCGTTTGCTCGACCAGAAGGTGCGGCAATCGAACGTGGTCGCGCGCTATGGCGGCGATGAGTTTATGATCCTGATGCCGGAGACGGGCGTAGAGCAGGCCAGTATCCTCTCCGAACGCCTGCGGCTGTGGATCGCCACCGATCCCATGCTCAACGAGCGCCATATCACCGGCAGCTTCGGCGTCGCGGAATTTCCGCTGCACGGATCGTCGGTGGAAGACATCATCCGCGAGGCGGACGCCGGCATGTACGTCTCTAAGCGCTCGGGCGGGAACAAGGTTTCGAGCGTGGAGGCCCGGTTGCAATACGATCCTCAGACCGAACAGCGGCAGATGATCGCGGCGCACCTGGAGAACCTGCTGCAGCGCGAGCACATCCCCAATGCGAAAGAGATCGTGGGCGCGCTCGAGCGCTTTGCGGAATACGTTCCCCCAGAAAAACTGCGGGAAGTGTTGATGGACGCGCTGCGTACCATCAACCAGACAGTAGAGGCGCGGGAGATGCACGCCCAGAACCATGGAGAAACGGTGTGCAGTTATGCGCAGGCGGTGGCGCGCGAGCTATCGTTCGCTCCGCGCGAGATGGATGACCTCACTTTTGCGGCGCAGGTCCATGATGTGGGCAAGATCGTGGTCCCGGAACGCCTGCTCAATAAAGCCACGGCGTTGACTTTCGATGAGTACCAGTTGATGAAGTCGCACACCGTGGTAGGCGCGGCCCTGATGGATACGGTGCCGGACAGCGCCAACATGCGCGCGTGGATCCTCCATCACCAGGAGCGGTACGACGGCGGTGGCTATCCCAACGGCCTCAAGGGCGAAGAGATCCCGCTGGGTGCGCGCATCATCGCGGTGGCCGAGGCGTACGTGAACATGACCACCGACCGCGCTTATGCCGATGGCAAGACCCCCGCCGAAGCCATGCAGGATTTGGAGAAATCCAGCGGCACCCAGTTCGACGGCATGCTGGTGCGCATCCTCATCCGCCAACTGAAGGGCCAGCAAGCGGCGAAGGCGTAGGCTCCCGCGCTGCGATCAAGCGCTACAACTTCCTAGTTCAGCGGAATCCCCGTCAGCGAGAGAACTCTTCCTACCGGATACAAGCCGAGCCGTGGGTCCCAGTAAGGGGATCGCTGGTAGAAGAAGTTGAGCCGGGCAAAAGCGCTGGCGGCGAATTGCGGGTCGGCAGCGAGCTTGTCTTCAAATTCCTTCTTCAACTTAGGGTCTTTCGCCAGCATCTCGCGCGCGTGGGTCTCCATCACGTAGCCTTCGCCGTATTCCTTTTGCTCAAAGATGGCGTCGAACAATCCCCAATTGACGGCGGAGTCAGGGGCCATCGGCTCCAGCCAATGCGCGGCTACTTTGTTGACGCGCTGGTCCATGACGACCACGGCGGATCCCGCGGGAAAGGTCAGCTTCTCTTTGACTGCCTGGCAGGCGAGGCCGGCGCCGGTGGAACCAAACTCCGCGTTGCCGGCCAGGGGATGCCGTCCCTCATACGGACGCTCCTGCCAATTCGCGGTGCAGCGGTACGTCTCGACCTCGCCCGTCCAGCTTGAAGCCAGCCGCCGCATACGCACGCCGTGCGCGGAGAGCACACCGATCACCGCCTGCCAGGGCCGCGGAACGATGTACGCCGCCGGCGCTTTGACGGCAAGCGTGGTCTGGATGTCGTCGCGCAACGGAATGCGGTACTCCATCGGCTCTCTCGTATATTCCACGCGCTCGGCGCCCGAGATGTCGCTCTTGCTCCGCGCAGCCTTGTAACCGCGGAAGATGAACTCCGTAGTCTTGGCAGAGGCTTTCAGGCGCAGAGGAATCTGCGCAGTGGAGGTGGACAGGGCGGTAGCGGCAGCGTCGGCGGCACGGTTCGCTTCCACCAGACGGTCCGCGTCGCGGTTGATGATCTCCAGCAAAGCACGCAGCAGCTCATAGTTGCCGGTCACGCGCGTTTTGTAATCCTTGAGCATGTGTTGCTCCACCAAAAAGCCGATGCGGTTCTGGATGAGCGCGTAGCCGGTGGAAAAGCGCGGCAGGTCCTGGCCCATGTTGAGTCCGGCCGTGGGATTCGCATCGCCCACGCCCACGTAGCGGCCGATCACATGGCCGGTGGCGGCCACCGACTTCTCGATATAGGGAATGAGTTGGTCGCGCTGCCAGGCGGCGTGATCGGGAAAGACATCGGCGCCCACATCGAGGTTGTAGGTGGTGTCGTATTGATAGTCAGCGCCATCAGTCACGTGATCGTCGATGAAGAAATCGGGTACCCAGCGGCTCCATAGGCGCAGGAAAGAACGCGTCTCCGGCGCGTCGGCCTTGAGATAGTCGCGATTAAGGTTCAGGTTCTGGCCTTGCGTGCGCCAGCCCATCTGTTCCGGGCCATTCTGGTTGATGCGGTTGTAAGGGCCGAAACGCTCATGACCGTCGGCGTTGTAGATAGGGATGATGATGACCACAGCGCGATCGAGCAGCGCCGCTTGCGTACGCGTGATGACCATCTCGCGCAGCAGGGCCATGCAGGCATCTTTGCCATCCATCTCGCCGGCGTGGATGGCATTCTGCACCAGGACGATGGGACGGTTGGCGCGATGGAGCGCAGCGGGGTCAAAAATCCCGTCCTTGGAAACAATGACGATGTAGAGGTCGCGGCCTTCGCCCGTGGCACCAAACTTTTCCATCCGCACTTGCTGAGGCACTGCCTCAGCGATGCGTCGGAAGTACGCCATGCTCTCCTCGTAACGCGGGGTCGTGCGGTATTGCGTGGCTTCGGAAGGAGTAGTCCAGTCTTGTGCGGTGACGTCAACCGGCACCGGCTTGATCACCTTCACCTTAGGAGCAGTGCGCCGCGCTCGCGGACGCTTTGCCCGCGAAGTCTGCGCGAACGCCAGGGAGACACTGAGCAACAGGACGATCGCCACTCCCCACGTGAATGTTTTTCTCATCGCTTGCCCCTGGCGCTCCCGGATTTCTTTACCAGCAGCAGAGCGACGTGCGCGATGGCGGCGTTGTCCGTGCCCATGCCCTCGGGAGTCTTGGCCTTGACGCCGACGGCGTTCGGGTTAATACCCAGCAATTTGGCCACGTGCGTCTGTATCTTCGCCGCGTGCGGCCCGATCTTCGGCTGGTCAAGGATCAGCGTGGAATCCACATTGCCCACAACGTAGCCCGCCTTGCGCATTTGCTTAAGCGCCTCGGCCAAGAAGATGGCTGAATTCGCACCCTTCCACTTAGGGTCGGAGGGTGGGAAGTAACTGCCGATGTCGCCGGCGGCCAGCGCGCCCAGAATGGCGTCGGTGATCGCGTGCAGCAGTACGTCGCCATCGGAATGACCGGAGAGGCCTTTGCTGTGCGGCAGATGCACGCCGCCGATCATCAGCGGAATGCCTTTCTTAAACTCGTGGGAATCCCAACCATAGCCGATGCGCATTTGCTAGCCTTTCAAAGTCTTTGCGTACAACTCCGCCAACTCCATGTCTGCCGGCGCCGTGATCTTGATATTACGTGGCGAGCCCATGACAACCGCCACAGTGTGTCCGGCGCGTTCCGCCAGCGAGGCTTCATCCGTGCCTGTGAAGTTGTCGGCCTTCGCATCGGCAAAAGCCTTTTGGAGAATGTGAAAACGAAAGCCTTGTGGCGTCTGGGCCATCACTACCCGCTCACGCGGAATGGTGGAAGAGATGATGGCGCCATCGGAAGTACGTTCCACCTGCTTGATGGTGTCTACGGCGGGAATGCCGGCGATGGCGGCGCCATGTTTCACCACTGCGGCGATCACGTCGTCGATGATGTTCCTGGTCACAAAGGGGCGCACGCCGTCATGGACGAGAACCACGTCGTCCGGCTCGGCCTTCAACTTGGCCAGGGCGTTGGCGACCGACTCCTGTCGATTATCACCGCCGACCACCAACTCGACGCGCGTGGCAAAACTTTCTTCATTCAGTCTCTTCTGGAAGCCGGCAATCTCGTTCTTGCGCAACGCGACCAACATCCGATCCACCTGGGGACACTCCGCGAAGCGCCGCAACGTGTGGATGAGAATGGGCTGGCCGGCCAGTTGGGTGAACTGTTTGGAAGGCGCCGCCGGCTGCCCGGCAGCCATGCGCGTGCCCAAGCCAGCCGCGGGGATGATGGTGTAAACCTTCATGGCGGAGTTCGTATCCTCGCAAAGGCGAAAGTATAACAGCCGCGAAAGACGGGCCCGCGCCGGGCAGACGCGCTCGACCGAACGGAACCACGGGCAAAAGTTGTAACATCGGGGCGTGCTGAAACGTCTCCATGCCAAACTTCGGAACGAACTCCGGAAGCAGCGCGGGCTCCAGCCCGGCGACCGGGTGGGCGTAGCCGTCTCCGGCGGCGCCGATTCGGTGGCCTTGCTGCGCGCGCTGGATGAACTTCGTCCCGAGCTGGGCATCGCTCTCTGCGCCGTGCATTTCCATCATGGCATCCGCGGCGCGGCAGCGGACCAGGATGAAGCCTTTGTTGCAGAACTGGCACAACAACTGGGCGTGAAGTACGTCATCGGCCGAGGCGACGTTCCCGCGCATGCAAAACACTCGCGCCAAAGCCTGGAGACGGCGGCGAGGGAGTTGCGTTATCGGTTTTTTGAGAGCGTGCTGCGTTCAGGGGTGGTCGACAAGATCGCCACCGCGCACACCATGGACGACCAGGCGGAGACGGTGTTGATGCGCACCCTGCGCGGCGCCGGCACTCGTGGACTTTCCGGCATCCATGCGGAGAAAGACGCGGGACGCTACCTGCGCCCGCTGCTGGGCGTGCGTCGCCAGCAGCTTGAGGAATATCTGCGCGCCCTCGGGCAAACCTGGCGCGAGGATGCCAGCAACGCCGACCGCAAGCATTTCCGCAACCAGGTGCGCCATGACTTGCTGCCCACGCTGGTCAAGGATTTCAATCCCAACATTGTTCCCGTACTGGCGCGGAGCGCGGAGTTGGCCCATGCGGAGGAAGACTACTGGTCGCAGGAAATGGCCAGACTCCTGCCCCTCGTGCTTTTGCCCGGCAAGCCGGCGCGCGGTGGTGGACGCAGTTCGTCCCCTACCGCTGACCAGGCCATGGCTTTCAATCTGGAGGTGTTGAATCAGCAACCCCTCGCGGTCCAGCGGCGGTTGTTGTTGGCGGCGCTGCGCGCGCGCGACCTCGAAACCGATTCCGCGCACATTGAAACGCTGCTTGAAGTTGCACGGAGCAACGCGAAAGCAGCTGAACTTCCTGGCGGCTGGAAAGTATCGCGCAGCTTTCGCGAGCTAAGCCTGGAGCCGCCCGCGGCCAAGGCCAGCACTGCGTCCGACTACTTTCACCCGCTAAGTGTCCCGGGAGAAGCACCGGTCGAGGAGATTAATCTCTTGGTTCAGGCCCGTTTAGAACACATCACTTCGGGAGGTGAAGGGTATAATTCCGGCCAAGTCGCAGGTGAGTTGCTGCTGGGTGAGTTATTCCTGGAAGATGGCTTGCCTAGCCTCACGGTGCGGAATTGGCAGTCAGGCGACCGCTTTTGGCCCGGACACAGCAAGGCGGAGAAGAAGGTAAAAGAGATTCTGCAACAACTGAAGGTCCCGGTCGCGGAGCGTTCGCTATGGCCGGTGGTTGCCGCGAGGGATAAGTTGATCTGGGTGAAGGGCGCCCTTCAGCGTCCCGTAACGGTCCAGTTCCAGAAACAGATTTGCCGGTTGATCATTGAAACCCGGGAGATGGAATCCCGGGAAAACCCGTAGAAGCTAGAAATCCACTTCGAGGTAGGTCATTTGCCCGATGATAACCCAAAGATAAGAAAGACTTTATTCTCTTCTGAGCAGATCCAGAAAAGAGTGACCGAGATTGCCCGGCAGGTATCCAAGGACTACGAAGGCAAAGACCTGAACGTGGTCTGCGTGCTGGAGAATGCCTTCATGTTCATGGCGGACATCGTGCGCCAACTCGACCGTCCGGTGATCTGCCAATTTGTCCGCCCTGAGTTGAAGGACACCCTGAAGGGGACCACGGCCACGACGGAGATTTTTTTCACCCCGGAAGTGGAAGTGGTGGGGAAACACATCCTGCTGATCGAGGCGCTGGTGCAGTCCGGTGTGACCAGCGAGTTCCTGATCCGTAATTTCACCAGCCGGGGCGCGGCCACGGTGAAGCTCGCCGCCCTGCTGGACAAGCAGTCTGAGCGCAAGGTCAGCCTCACGCCTGATTATCTTGGCTTCCTGTTGGACGAATCGTATGTAGTGGGCTACGGCCTGGGCGCTCCTCAAGTGGGACGAAACTTGCCCTATATTGGGGCATTGGCGCAGGACTAGCAGCCCTCGGCTCCGCCCGGGGGAACGGGCGGCCTCAGCGAATCACCGGGGTTTTTCATCCATTTCGCTGTAACCCCTGGGTTTTTGGCGTTTTTCTCCCCGTTCGGGCCCTTTCCGGAGTCTAAAAAAGGTAGAATTCTCTGGAGCAGTTCCATCGATTTCTCCGTCTAAGCATCTATATAGTCGGGTGACGGTGAAACCCTTCTTTTTCCCTGGGATGACGAAACCACAGCCGGCGGCGGCATGCCGGCGAGTCGAGGGACTTTTTAGGCTCCCGGGAATCATTTGCCAAGGCATTCGTTTTGAGGAGTAGTTAAGTGAATTCAACGGTCAAACAAGTCGTCACGTGGGTTGTTCTATTGATTGCAGCGATTGCGCTGTGGCAGGTGGTGGTGAAGACCTCTTCGGGCCAGAAGGAAACCGAACTCAGCTACACGGAGTTCATGGCGCGGGTAGAGCGCGGTGAGATACGCAACGCCACCATCAAGGGGGGCGACGTTCGCGGCAAGCTCAGTGACGACAAACAGACCTACCGCACTATCGTTCCAGCCACTGACCCCGACTTGTACAAGACACTGCGCGGCAAAGGTGTGAACGTGGAAGTCGTAGACCCGCAAGCCGGGCTATGGCTGAGCGTACTGGTGCAGACCCTTCCCTTCCTGCTGATCATCGGCTTCTGGATCTTCATGATGCGGCAGATGCAGGCGGGAGGAAACAAGGCATTGTCGTTCGGCAAGAGCCGCGCGCGCCTGCTCTCCATGCAGCAGAAGAAGATCACGTTCAAAGACGTGGCGGGCGTGGATGAAGCCAAAGAAGAACTCAAGGAGATCATCGAATTCCTGCGCGAAGCGCAAAAGTTTCAGAAACTCGGCGGACGCATCCCCAAGGGCGTACTGCTTGTGGGCCCTCCGGGAACGGGTAAGACTTTGCTGGCCCGCGCGGTAGCCGGCGAAGCCAATGTGCCTTTCTTCTCCATCTCCGGTTCTGATTTCGTCGAGATGTTCGTGGGCGTGGGCGCGAGCCGCGTGCGCGATCTCTTCGAGCAAGGCAAGAAGAACGCGCCCTGCATCATCTTCATCGATGAGATCGATGCGGTGGGGCGTCACCGTGGCGCCGGCCTCGGCGGCGGACACGACGAACGCGAACAGACTTTGAACCAGTTGCTGGTGGAGATGGACGGATTCGAGTCCAACGATGGCGTGATCCTGGTCGCCGCCACCAACCGTCCGGATGTGCTTGACCCGGCGCTGCTGCGTCCCGGACGATTTGACCGCCGCGTGGTCGTGGATCTTCCCGATGTCCGTGGCCGTGAGGAGATCTTGCGCGTGCACACCCGCAAGATCCCCATGAGCGACGATGTCGAACTCAACGTGCTGGCGCGCGGTACTCCGGGCTTCAGCGGCGCCGACATTGCCAACATGGTGAATGAAGCGGCGCTCATTGCCGCCCGCTATAACCGCAAAGCCGTGGTCATGAATGACTTTGAGCTGGCAAAAGACAAAGTCATGATGGGCGCCGAGCGGAAGTCCATGCTCCTGACGGACAAGGAAAAGAAGGTCACGGCATATCACGAAGCCGGCCACACGCTGGTCGCCGCGTTCCTGCCGGAGGCGGACCCGCTGCACAAGGTCACCATCATCCCGCGCGGCATGGCGCTGGGCGTGACCGTGTACCTGCCGGAAGGCGATAAGTACAACCACACCAAGGAATACCTGGAAGCGCGGCTGGCCACACTCATGGGCGGACGCCTAGCGGAAGAGATCTTCCTCAACCAGATGTCCACCGGCGCGGGCAATGATATTGAGCGCGCTACCGACCTCGCTCGCCGTATGGTGTGCGTTTTCGGTATGAGCAAACTGGGGCCGTTGACCTTCGGCAAGAAGGAAGAGCAGATCTTCCTGGGCCGTGAGATCGCGCAGCACCGTGACTACAGTGAAGACACCGCCATCAAGATCGACCAGGAAGTCACGCGCATCGTCAGCGAGGCCTATGACAAGGCCAAGAACATCCTGGAGACGCATCGCGAGTTGCTGGTAAAGATCGCGCAGGCACTTCTCGAACGCGAGGTGCTGGATGCCAGCGAAGTACGCCAGATCCTTGATGGCAAAGACCTGCCCCCACGTCCGCCGGTGGATGGCGCAAAGGCGGAGAACACCGTGCAAGTGCTTAAGCCGGAGCGTAAACCGGTCGCAGGCGGCGAGCCGGCACCCGCATAATGCACTCGCAACAAACCCAAGGGCGACGTCGAAAGACGTCGCCCTTTTTATTTATTTTGCGGAGAACTCGAGGTTAACCCATCATTGCGAAAAGCCCTGAGAACAGACCCGTTACGAGGAAATAAGTGCCCAGGATAACGACCATCGCTGTCCCGCGCTTGACCTTATTGCCCACGACGGACAAGCCGATGGCTATCAGGACCAGCATCCAGATCGTGAAGATATCGATAGACGAAGCCATCATATACACGAACTT
>JBKKBM010000047.1:0-9261 GCA_046714215.1 Terriglobales bacterium
GCAGCGAAGCGTTGCGGAGCCCTGGAGTAAAAAGGTGGATGTTATGAATTGCAAACAGGCACGAGAGAGTTTCTTCGATGCAGTGAACCAGGCGCCGGGTACGGCGCTGGCCACGCATCTTTCCGGGTGCGCGGAGTGTGCGGCGGAGTTAGCTTCGTTGAAGAGCACGATGGCGCTGCTGGATAGCTGGAAGGCGCCCGCACCCTCGGCCTACTTCAATACCCGGATGCAGGCGAAGCTGGCGGAGGCACGCCGGGAAGATGGGACCCAGGTGTCGGGATGGCTGGCGCGGTTATGGACGCCGTCGTTCCTTCGTTCCGCCCTCCGCCCCGCACTGGTAGCGGCCATGGGCCTGGCTTTTGTGGTGGGCATGAACTTTTATCAATCAGCCGTGGTGAATCCTGCGCCCAACCGGAACATCGCGGTGGGGCAGCAGCAAGGTACGGCGGTGGCCGACCTCCAAGCGCTGGACAGGAATCAAGAGCTTTACTCCGACTTCGAGTTGCTGGATGATATCGGCAGCAATCACGCGCCGGCGACGACTACGCCGGACCAGGGTACGGGATCGCAGCTCTAATAATTCAGAAATCAAGGAATCAGGGAACAGTGAAGCAGTGGCGGAAAATCACGGGAGTGGCGATGGCGGGAGCGTTGAGTCTGGCGTTGGCCGGGGCGCAAGAGCCGGCCAAGCGCGGGGATGACAAGCGTTCGCGGAGCAAAGAGGCGCGCCCGCAGGAGCAAGCTGCCCCGTCGAGTCAGGCGCCTCCAGCGCGATTGCCGCGGAACCAGTTCGTAGCGCCGGGTCCGATAGACCGTCCGGCGATGAAAGATGATCAGCCGCGCGAAGGGAAGCGGGGCCGGCTGCATCCTTTTAGCCCGCGCGCGGGCGACTGGCTGCGGCAATATAAAGATGTGCCGGTGAACGAGCAGGAGCGGGCGTTGAGTAACGATCCGAGCTTTCAGCGGTTGCCCGCCGAGCGCCAGGACAAGTTGCGCGAACGGCTGCGCAAATTCAATAACCTTTCGCCGGAGATGAAAGACCGGCTGCTGGACCGCATGGAGAAATTTGAGACTTTACCGCCGGAGCAGCGCCAGCGCTTGCGGGGTATTCAGGAGCGGATGCGGCAACTGCCGGAAGATCGTCGGCAGAAGATACGCGGCGCCTTCCACCAGTTAAAAGGGATGTCGCCGGAGCAGCGCGCAGCATATTTCGGATCGGAGCGCTTCCAGAGCGTGTTTTCTGAAGAAGAACGGGAGATCCTGCGCGGGCTGACCGATATCGAAGGCACGCCGGAACTGGCGGAGCCTGAGGACCCAAGGTCGGAAGACTAGTTCCGTAACCACAGAGAACATAGAGGAGAGCCCTTGGGAAAATCCCAGGGGCTTTTTTCTTTAGTAATTCTTCCCTCAGGAGATAAAGCCCCGGTTTCTTTTCGCTCGACGCGGCACGGCTGAAGCCGTGCCCTTCCCAGTCAGACGTTGTCGCCAGCGAGGTGCCCCATGCGTTATCTCCAACCCATCCGGTCCTTCAGCGCGGTGATATGCGCGACGTGATGCTGGCCGTGCCAGGCGTAGATGCAGAGGTTCTGATCGAGGGTGAGTGCGCCGCGCTCGGGATGCTGGAAGGTGCGAGCGAAGTCTTGCGGGCGGATGGAGCGCAACAGGGCGTCCCAGCGCAGGTGTAGGTTCTCCAGCAGTTGCAGTGAGACCTCGATGGGCGTGGCGGGAACGTCGCCGAGTTTTGACCATGCGTCTTCGTCGTAGGGCTTGATCGTCGGATTATCTTCCGTGACCACGAGTTTGGTGCGGATGAACGCATTCATGTGGCTGTCTGGCAGGTGATGGATGACTTGGCGGATGGTCCAGCCACCGTCACGATAAGGGGTATCAAGTTGTTGCGGAGTGAGTCCTTTCACGGCAGCGCGGAGTTGAGCGGGAGCCGCGGCAATGGTGTCGATATGTTGGCGGCGCTTCTCGGGGGAGAGTTGGGCTTCGAGTTGAGCCTTACCAATGGGAAAGCGTGGGTCGGTGGTCATAGCGTACCTCATAATATATATAGGAGATGGTCGGTAGTAGACGGGGCGGAGACGAGCGGCGATGCAAAAAAAGACGGGGGCTAAAACCCCGGAATCATCCCCGTTATGGTTATTTGCAGACCTAAAAGGTTTGCGCCACCAAAGCTACTGCGCTACTAAACCATGGCGCCGCCAACCCAGGCGGCTTGCTAATCTAGGTAAACTAAGATGTATTAATCATGGTTAATCTTATGCGCATCATACACCTGTCCCTCTCAGTCGTCATGTTTTTTCAATTCCTGCTTCTAGCCCAGACGCCGCCCCCGGCGACGCCCGAAAAGCCTGCCGCCATCGAAGACAACAGCTTCTTAGTCGAAGAGGCCTATAACCAGGAATATGGCGTGGTGCAGCATATCCAGAGCTTCACGCGCTTCTGGAACAGTGAAGACTGGGTGTACAGCTTCACCCAGGAGTGGCCGTTCAATCCCGCGCCCAAGCACCAGTTGAGCTACACGCTGACCGGCCTGGGGAGTTCGGGCAGTGGAGGGGGCATCGGGGATACGGCATTGAATTACCGCTACCAACTGGTGCGCACCGAGCGGCTGGCGTTCTCGCCGCGCGTGAGCTTCCTGGCGCCGACGGGAGATTCGCGGCAAGGCCGCGGAGCGGGGGGAGCCGGCGTGCAGTTCAATCTGCCGTTCAGCGCGGTGCTGCATCCGAAGCTGGTGTCGCACTGGAATGTGGGCGCCACGCTGGTGCCCAATGCGAAAAATCCCGCCAGCGACAAAGCGGCGGTGCATGGCTACAACTTTGGCCAGAGCTTCATCTACCTGGCGCATCCACGCTTCAACCTGATGCTGGAGACGGTGTTCAATAGCACGGAAGAAGTATTGGCGCCGCAGCAGACGCAGCGGGAGAACAGTGCGTTCGTGAGTCCGGGCTTTCGCTGGGCGCACAATCTGAAGAGTGGATTGCAGATCGTTCCCGGCGTGGCCGTGCCGGTGGGAGTGGGACGGAGCCGGGGCGAGGTGGGCGTTATCTTCTATTTAAGCTTGGAGCATCCGTTCGGGAAGAAGAAGTAGGGTGGCAGGGGCTCTTTTCCGGAAGATCTTACCTCAGCGGCTAAAGCCGATTTTCTTTCGGCGTGTTATCGATATGGCTGAAGCCATATCCTTCCCAGATAGACAGCGGGGACGCCGGATGCAGCGCAGGTGCTCCGGAAAGCCGAGTGTTTAGCGTGAAGAGCGGGATATGGCGGTCAAGGGATTACGCTGGAGTAGGGGTTCTTCAACTACGCGCATCGCGGTGCTCGCGCTCAGGATGAGGGGGAATCAACTCTGGGCGTGGATCTTAAGGACCTGGCTGCCGACCAAGACGGTGGCGCCGACGGGGACGGGCGCCTTGCCGCGAACTTTGATGAAGCTGCCGTTGCGGCTGCCCAGGTCTTCGATGAAGAAGTCTTCGCCGCGGTGGTAGATTTTGCAATGGGCGCGGCTCATGAAGGGATCTTCAGGGAAGACATAGGTGCCGCGGCTGCGGCCAAAGCTGATCTCTTCTTCATTCAGGGGCAGGCGCGCGGCGGTGTCGAGGAAGTCGGGGCCAACGAAGATGAGCTCAGCCACGGGCTCGTCCATATCTGAGTTCAACTCCAGGATGGTGGTACCGCGGGCGGCGGCGCCGGCCACGGCTTCCGTTTTTTCGCGGAAGCGGAAGACTTGTTCGCCCATGCGGATGATATCGCCATCGCGCATGGTGTAGGTGGCGATCAATCCGATGAATACGCTGCTCACGCCGCTCACGT
The DNA here is from genome assembly GCA_046714215.1 of Terriglobales bacterium. GTDB lineage: Bacteria > Acidobacteriota > Terriglobia > Terriglobales > Acidobacteriaceae > DATLCI01. The sequence goes on from JBKKBM010000047.1 coordinate 3,817, forward strand.
CCTCGACGAAGAGTTGATCTTTTTCCATGGAGAAGCGGGCGTGCAGGGGGGCCATCTTCTCGTCATCGGGGAACTGGACGTCGCCGCGCAGGCGTCCGACCTCGAGTTTGTCTTGCTTGAGCGAATACTTATCGCCGATGGTGCCGTCTTTGAGGACGCGCAGCAGGCTGTGCTTGGGGATGGCCGACGACTTCGAGGTCGTCATGACGACGGTATGCGCGGCGGCGCGCTTGGGCTGGATGCGCTCCGTCCACTGCACTTCGTAGAGGTCTCGGTTCTCGCCCTTACCCTTCAGGGAGAAGCGGCCCAGGGCATTCAGCTTGAATTCGCCTGACTTCACGACCTGCTCGTAAAGCGTGTCAGAGATGACGATCTGCTCGGGGCTGCCGACGCTTTCCACGCGCGAGGCGACGTTGACGACATCGCCGAAGACGTCGTCAGACTTGACGATACCGGAGCCGTAATTCAGGCCGATGCGGATGGAGACGCGGTCGTCGGGGGCCTGGAGCTGGGCGTCGGCGTAGATGCGCTCCTGCATCTTAACGGCGCCGCGGACGGCGAGAGTGCAGTCTTCGAAGCTGGCCATGACGGCGTCACCGATGGTCTTAATGACTTTTCCACCATGTTCGCGGACGATGTCACTGATGGCGTCGTTGCAGGTGGAGACCATGAGCAGGCCGGCGGCATCGCCATATTTTTCAAAGTAGGCGGTGGAGCCCTTGATGTCAGTAAAGAGGATGGTGATATTGCGGCGAAACTTCTCCAACTCCGCGGCCGCGGCAGCCTGGCTGCCCACGGAACCTAGAAGCTGGCTGACCGTCGTCTTCTTTTTGTCCTTTGTTTCCATCCGTCTAAGCCCGCCTGCCGGGCGGTGGTCCATCTTCACCCTTGGGGATGAGCCCTGGGGATGAGCAGGCCACGGCCGAAACGGCCAAGCAGAAGCCGCAGTCTACCGCATCTTTGCCGCGATGACCAGCCGCGATAACCATTGGCGATAACCGGCTTGGAGCGAACCCGCTCCTCCCCCTCCCGGGACTCGATGCCACTATCCAAAGGGCCATGTAAGGTCAGGTCCGAATGGGGGTTACGTAGGTGTTAAATCCCATTTGACTCTTAGTACTTTTGAGTTAGACTTCCCAAAGTCTTTCTCCCCCGAACTTGTATTTTGAGCAGTCGCGCGGCTGGGTGGGTATTCCTCGCTTGGTCCGCGCGTAAAGATTTTCGTATGGCAAAAGTCCGTACCCATCTAGCCGCGAGGGAAGTCATGTCACAGAAATTCACCGGAACCAATCTGCTTAATCTGCGCCCCGGGGCCGTGTTGGCCATCATCTTCAACTTGCTCATGGCCGCCTCTGCGGTGGCGCAGCAGCCGACGACATCGACGCAGATGAAAGCGCAGGTCGCGCAACTGCCATTGGCTTTTGAACCGAACCAGGGACAAGCCGAACGGCAAGTGAAGTTTCTCTCGCGCGGGCCGGGATACCTGTTGCTGTTGACCAAGGACGAAGCGGTGCTGGCGCTGGGCGGGGGCAAAGCCGGCGAGCGAGACGTGGTGCGTCTGCAATTGGCGGGTGCGAAGCGCAACCCCCAGGCCGAAGGCCAAGATCGTCTGGGCAGCAAGACCAACTATTTTCTAGGTAATGATCCCCGCCAATGGCGGACGAATATCCCCAACTTTGGCAAGGTGCGCTACGCACAGGTGTATCCCGGCGTAGACCTTTTGTATTACGGCAAGCAGAACAGCCTGGAACATGACTTCATCGTGGCGCCGAATGCGGACCCGGGAAAGATCGCGCTGAATGTAAAAGGCGCGAAGCAGTTGCGCCTCGATGAAAAGGGCAACCTGCTGCTGACCACCCGACTGGGACGGATCCAGTTGGATAAGCCGTTCATCTATCAGACCGATAAAAACGGCAAGCGGGTAGAGGTAGCGGGTGGATTCGCGCTTAAGGGGAATCGCGTCTCGTTCCATGTCGGGCCGTATGACAAGAGCCGCGAACTGGTCATCGATCCGGTTTTGAACTATGCGACGTATTTTGGCGGGAGCATGGTGACGACGGCCAATGCGATCGCTGTGGATGCGACGGGCAATGCGTACATCACGGGCTCGACAGCGTCGAGCGTAGGAACTTTGGCGGGGACGGCGCTGGGCGCGCCGGACCGCGACGGTACGACCAAGCTGGACGTCTTTGTGGCGAAGCTGAATGACACGGGTACCGCGGTGATGTTCACCACCATCGTCGGCGGAGCAGGTGATGAAGTAGGGAATGCGATCGCGCTGGATGGTTCGGGAAATGTGTTCGTCACGGGACGGACTACGTCCGCCACATTCCCGACGACGACCGGGGCGTATGTCACGGTGGGTGGGGCTACCGCCGACGTATTTGTTTTCAAATTGGCGAGTGGTGGCGCAAGTCTGGCGTATTCGACCTTCCTGCCCGGAAGCGGGGCAGGGGACACTGCGCACGGCGTTGGGGTGACCCAGAATAACCACATCGTCGTCACGGGAGGAACCGACTCAAGCGATTTCCCGATCACCTCTGTGACCGCGTTCAACGGCACCAAATCGACCGGCATGGATGCATTCGTCACCCGGATCAACCCCGCGGGCGCCGGCGCAACAGACTTGGTCTATAGCACGTTCATCGGCAGCACCGGTGAAGAGACCGCGCTGGCGCTAGCGTTGACGAATTCCAATGCGAGCATCGCCTACATCACGGGCAAGACTACGTCGGACCCGTATCCCACGGCGGGCAATAACGCCGACAGCAGCCGGGGTGGCACCCAAGACGCTTTTGTTTCGCGCATCGACACGCGGTCGTATCGCATCACCGCAGCGGAGTGCGTCCGGGTAAGCAACGCGGGTTTTGCCGAGATCACGGCCGCAGGGCACAACTTCGTGAACGGGGACGCCGTGTTCATCAATGGTGTGACGGAGCTTGCAGGCGGTGCTGATTTTGACGTGAATAACGGCGACTATGTTGTGGCCAGTCATGGCATAACCGCGACCAAATTCCGCGTTCCGGATGGTTCGTGCGACACCGGCGAGGGTGGGACGCTGGCAGCTGTCGCTGCTGACGCCCACGTTAAAGGCACCTTTTTCCTATCCACCCATCTGGGCGGAGACCTGGTAGATGAGGGCCGAGCCATTGCCGTAGATGGCAGCAACAGCGGAGTGGGTGCGGCTTACGTGACTGGCTTCACGACTTCCGTCGCCAACTTCCCGAATGCCGGGAACGCGGTCTCGAACACAGGTCTGAACGGAAACGGTGCGGGCGCGGAGTCGGATGCGTTCTATGCCAAGTTGAATTCCGGGACCAACCAAATCACCTATTCTGCCTACCTGGGCGGACCAGGAAACGATGTGGGGACGGCCATAGTCGTCAACAAGGGATGTACGACGACGGCGAATTGCGAAGCTCACGTCGGGGGCTACACCGAATCGGCAACGCGTTTCAACACAAATGCCTTGCAGGGCGCGCTTAGCGGAACGCGGGATGGTTTCGTCGCGCGAGTCGCGGCGGCGGGTACCGGCCTCACGTATGCAACATTCTTCGGCGGAACGGGCGTGGATGCGGTCGCTGGCCTGGCTGCAAATTACAACCCTGCTACGTCGGGTTCCACCAATACGGTGTTCGTGGCGGCGAACACGGACGCCACGATCGGCGCGGCCACCAATTTTGGCGGCACCACGACTGTAACTTCCAGCGCCGCGAAGACCGCACCCGATGCGGGCGCTACAGGGAGCGTGGTGGTAGCCAAACTTTCGGCGAATGCCACAGCGAATCCTTCGCTGGGTATCGGCGGGGTGAAGAATGTGGACCCGATCGGACAGGACACGGCGCTGACCTCGACCGTGAACTACACTTGGACGATCACCAACACCAACGCGGCTAACGCCGTGACCATAGACATTCCGCTGCCGCAAGCCGGGGGCGCAGACTTGCTGACGATCAGCGGCACACCTTCCATCACCGGAACGGGAGCTGCTGGTAGCTGTACTACGAAGGTGGGAACGTCGACCGAGCCGGGTGGTTTGACGTGCGTGATCCCCAGCCTCACGGCGGCGGGCAGCTCACAGATCATAGTAGCGGCAGCACCTACCGCGGCGGCGCACTGCGCCAATACAACCTGCACCATCCCCACCATCTCGCAGACCGGCAAAGTGGCGTCGGCGGAGATTGGCAGCCTGGTGACGTCGGCGGCGGTAGTCAGCAATCTCGCGCCGGTAGTCGACCTCTCGATCAGCGGCACGGTCTCGACCAGCAATGGCGGAGACGCCATCTACGTGCAGGGCACGGATACCTCCGTGACGTACTCCCTGACGATCGCAAACGCGAGTACGGCGCCGACCATCGCGGCTAATGGCACGGGCTTGGACGTACTGATCACGGCAACGTATCCGGCGAACCTGGTGATCGCGACGGCCACGCTGAACGGCGGAGCCACCGTGCTAGGAGATGCCCTGGTGCAGGGTACTCCGAACTGCTTTGACGATACGGTCGGTCATATCCTGACCTGCAACGCGACCTCGATCGCTTCCGCGGCCAACGCGACCCTGGTGATCACGGGCAGCCTGAGCGCAGCTCCGAATGCCACCCTGAACAATCTGGTGACGACGTCAAAGTTCCCGCCCTCAGACACATCTGAGATCTTCACGACAAACGCGAACAACACCAACAAGAACTTCACGGTCGTGTATTCCGGACCGGAAGCGGATCTGGGGATCACAGCGTTCACGCCCTCAGCGACCACGCTGCGTACCGGCCAGAACCTGACTTATACCGTTTCTTATGACAACGCCGGTCCGACGGACGCGACGCTGGTGACCATCGCGCTGACCCCGGCCGCTCCGACCCCGGCCAATACCGGACTCTTTACCTTTGTCTCGAACACCCCCGGCGACGGCGTGGCTGTGACTTGCACTCAACCCGGAGGCGCGGGTACGGTCATCAATTGCCCCATCGCCGATGCGGATGTGACGGCGGCGGCAACGGCCAAGACCTTTACCGTGACCGGCACCCTCACTTTGGACGCGACGGTGGCCTCGACCCTGCAGAACATGACGGCGAACATCTCCACCACGGGCTCGACCTCAGAGCCGATCGTGGATGTGGGACCGAACACCGTCGGACCGGTGGGCACCACGTTCCGCCGCGAAGCCGCACTTTCCGTGAACACTTTCGCCACCAACAGCACCCGGCCTGACGGCGTGAACCTGGTCTACACCTTCAACGTGACCAACGCTACCGCTGACGGCGCCGCGCATGCCGCGGAGAACACGAAGGTCACTTTCAACCTGCCGCAGAATACGGCGGCCATCGTCTCCATCACTCCGGGTAGCTGCTCCGAGGGAACCCTGACCGCGCCCATCTGCAATATCGGCACGGTGGGTGTAGATGCGACGGTACCCGTGACCCTGACGGTGAATCCTCCCGACCTGGC
>JBKKBM010000048.1:0-14925 GCA_046714215.1 Terriglobales bacterium
CATGATCGCCATGATCGAGGCCGATGGAAAGAATCATAAGCTGCTGACGACCGAATACGCCGACATCACCGGTTTGGCATGGGGCCCGGGCAGCCGCGAGATCTGGTACGGAGCGAGCGACAGCGGCATCTCCGCCTCGCTGTATGCGGTCACGCCGTCCGGAAGGATTCGCAGCATCGAACGCGCCCCCGGCAGCCTCCACCTGTTTGACATCAATCAGAGCGGAGATGTACTGGTGGCGCATTATGCCAAACGCCGTGAAGTCTTCGCTAAGGGGCCGGGCTTTGACAAATACGTGGAACTCTCCGTCTTTGATTATTCCATCCCCGCAGCTATCACCCAGGATGGCCGCCAGGCGGTTGTGATTGAAGAAGGCGAGGGCGGAGGTCCGCGTTATTCCCTCTTCTTGCGTAATACGGATGGCTCGCCCCCCGTGCGCTTGGGCGAAGGCGTGGCCCATGACATCTCGCCGGATGGAAAATGGGTCGCCGGTGGCACCATCACCGTACCCTCGCCGCTCATCCTCTTTCCCACGGGTGCGGGTGAGGCCAGGACCTTCCTGAACAATGGGATGAACCACCAGAACGCGCGGTTCTTCCAGGATGGCAAACGCCTCTTCCTCACTGCCCGGGAAAAAGGGAAGGGCGCCAGGAATTGGATCATGAACGTAGACGGCAGCGGACTCCGTTCTATCACGGCAGAAAACGAGACCGGGGTGCTCGGGCAGGATGCGACCGACATCCTCATCATTCGGGAGGGCTCCCTTTATTCCAAGAACATCGAGACCGGTCAGGAGAGGAAGCTGAGAGACGCTCTACCCTTCGAGGGCTTGGCCTTCTTTAACTGGAGCGACAAAAAGGGAAAAGCATATTTTGGCAGCCGGGAGAACACCGTGCTGACTATCTGGGAAGTTGACCTGGAAAAGGGGAGCAAGACGCCCCTCCATCGGCTCAGTGCCAGCGATAGCGCCGGTGCCCTGCCCCTGCCTGATGTGGTCATTACGCGCGACGGGAAACATTTTGTCTTCTCCGCGGATCGCCGTAATTCTGACCTCTATCTCTTGAAGGGCGCGCAATAAATTCATTCCGGACTATAATCCACCCTTCCCCATGAGTCTGACTCCCGGAACCAAATTAGGGCCTTATGAGATCGTTGCCGCCGTGGGCGCGGGCGGCATGGGCGAAGTCTATAAGGCGCGCGACACCCGCCTGGAGCGCGAAGTCGCGATCAAAGTGCTGCCTTCCCATCTCTCCACGAATCCCGACCTGAGACAGCGCTTCGAGCGTGAGGCCCGCGCCATCTCGTCCCTGAATCATCCCCACATCTGCACGCTGCATGACATCGGCCACGAAGGCGACATCGATTATCTGGTACTCGAATACCTCGAGGGCGAGACGTTGGCGAAGCGACTGGAGAGGGGGCCGCTCCCTCTGCCGGAGTTGTTGAAGACGGCCAGCCAGATCGCCGATGGTCTGGAAAAAGCTCACCGCAGCGGCATCGTGCATCGCGATCTGAAGCCGGGCAATGTGATGCTGGAGAGATCCGGCGCTAAATTGCTGGACTTTGGCTTGGCCAAAGCGCGGGCGGCCAGCGTGGGAGCCGCATCCGGTGCGCCGCCTTCTTTCGCCGCCGCCCTTACGGTGGAGCAGGCTGCCTCCCCGCTGACGACGGCCGGGACTGTCGTCGGCACCATCCAGTACATGAGTCCGGAGCAGGTGGAAGGGCGTGAAGCCGATCCCCGTTCCGACATTTTTTCCCTGGGCGCCATGCTCTACGAGATGGCGACGGGGAAACGCGCGTTTCCGGGGAAGAGTCAACTTAGCGTTGCCAGCGCCATCCTGGAAAAAGTTCCCGAACCCATCAGCTCCATCCAACCATTAAGTCCGCCGGAGTTGGAGCGGCTGATCAGCGCGTGCCTGGAGAAAGATCCCGAAGAGCGGATCCAGACTGCCCATGATGTGAAACTGCAATTGCGGTGGCTCAGTGAGGGCGGCGGAAGACAAGCATCAACTCTGCAAGCGGCGCAGGGGAAAGGCAAGCAGGCGGCGTGGTTCGCCATTCCGGTCCTGGCGCTGCTGGTGCTGGCGGGATTCGGAGTGAACGCGCTGCGGCACCGTCCCATTCCCGCGATGACGGTCCGAGCAAATATTCTCGCACCTGACAAAAAAGTCATAGAAGACGTGCAATTCTCTCCCGACGGTGCTTGGATCGCGCTCGTTCTGGGGGTGGAGGCCACTCCGGAACAGCAGATCTGGGTGCGCCGCTTGGATCAAGAGTCCGCCCGGCCGATTGAAGCCGCCGATAAAGGGGAAGAGCCGTTCTGGGCGCCAGGCGCCGAATCCCTGGCGTTTTTTGTCGACGGCAAGTTGAAACGCGCCGACTTGGCCGGCGGTCCTGCGCTGACCATCTGCGAGGCCTCCACCCGGGGCAGCGGCACCTGGGGGAGCCGGGGTGAGGTCCTCTTCTCTGCGCGCCGCGCGGGCAAGATCTTCCGCGTGCCCGCCAGTGGAGGAACCCCGCAGCTGATCCCGATGGAAGAAGGGTGGCATGCGGACCGGCCGTTCTTCCTGGCCGATGGCGACCACTTTCTGTATCAGGGCTTCGACCGCAGCCAGGCGGGCACGGAACAAGGGATCTACGTAACCTCATTGTCGGGAGGACGCGGGAGATTGGTGACCAAGAGCGCGTCTGGACCCCGGTACGCCGCTGGGCATCTTTTCTTCGTGCGCGGTGGCGCGCTGATGATGCAGAAGTTCGACCCCCAAAGCTTGGTTGTCGAAGGTCAGCCCGTTCCGATCGCGGAGCGGATCGCCGAGAACCAATGGGGTGTTCCCACTTACTCCGTTTCCGATTCCAACCTGGCTTATCTGGGGCAGGGAACCGCCGCGGGCGCCTCGCTCGCCTGGTATGACCGCGAGGGGCGGCCGCTTTCGCAGGTAGGCGGGACGGATGTTTACTACAGTCCATCGTTATCCCGGGATGGTAAACGTCTGGCCGTGGACGTGGGGCGCGTTCCGGACATCTGGATCTACGACCTGGATCGCCCTACGCGCACCCGTTTCACATTTGGGTCCGAACCGGACTGGGCGCCAGTGTGGGCGCCCGACGGAAAGCGTTTGGTGTTCACCGCTGGTACTGCGGAGCGCAACCGGTACAAGCTCTACATCAAGAATGCCAGCGGGGTCGGGAATGCGGAGCTGTTGACCGAGAGTACGGCAGAGATCACCCCCTATAGCTGGTCGCCGGATGGGAAATATCTGTTGTATGGGATTTCCGAGTCGGGTTCAGAAGACATCTGGATGATACCCCTGGAGGGCGACCATAAGCCGGGACCCTTCCTGAACGGGCCCTATCTGGAGCGTGAACCGGTTTTTTCTTTCGACGGAAAATGGGTTGCTTATCTCTCCACTGAGTCCGGCGAGGAAGAGGTCTATGTGACTGATTTCCCGGGACGACGCGGCAAATGGCAAGTTTCGCTGGGCAACGGAGACCGGCCTCGTTGGAACGAGAATGGCCGCGAGATCTTCTATCTTTCCAATACCGACGGTTTGATGGCGGTTCCCGTGGAACCTCTGGGCGATGAGATGCGGATCGGGAATGTGCGCCAACTTTTTCAAACCCGACCACGCCGTCCGGGCAGCATCTATCAAGCCACGCCGGATGGGAAACGCTTTCTGGTGGTGGAGCGTGGGGAGTCTAGCTCGGCACCGGCTTCCCTCGTGCTGAACTGGAAGCCGCTACAATCGAACTGAGGTTGCTGTAGAACGTATTCGCGCTTTGCAGATCGAGGGTCAAAGATTTACATGGGGCTTTCTCCGGGAACCAAACTAGGGCCGTACGAGATCATCGCCGCCGTCGGCGCGGGTGGTATGGGTGAGGTCTACAAAGCGCGCGACACGCGGCTGGAGCGCGAAGTCGCCATCAAAGTCCTGCCGGCGCATCTTTCCAGGAATCCTGACCTGAAACAGCGCTTCGACCGCGAAGCCAAGACCATTTCCTCGCTCAACCACCCGCACATCTGCACCCTGCATGACATCGGCCAGGAAGGCGACATCGATTACCTGGTGCTCGAATACCTTGAGGGTGAGACGTTATCCAAGCGCCTCGAGAAAGGCGCGCTCCCGGTCCCCGAGTTGCTGAGGACCGCCATCCAGATCGCCGACGGTCTGGACCGAGCCCACCGCAGCGGCATCGTGCATCGCGATTTGAAGCCGGGCAACATCGTGTTGACCAAGGGCGGAGCCAAGCTTCTCGATTTCGGTCTGGCGAAGCCGAACGTCTCCGTGATGGGAATGTCCGCCACGGCAATCAGCGCCGCGGCAACGCTTACGTCGCCGGCTTCGCCTATCACGCAGGAAGGCATGGTCGTGGGGACGTATCAGTACATGTCTCCAGAACAGCTCGAGGGCAAAGAAGCGGATTCCCGCAGTGACATCTTCGCGTTCGGCGCGGTCATGTATGAGATGGCGACTGGGAAACGGGCATTCGATGGCAAGTCGAGCATCAGCGTGATGTCCGCCATCCTGGAGAAGGAGCCCGAGCCCATCAGCGCGACCCATCCGCTGGCGCCTACGGCGCTGGATCACATTGTGCAGCGGGCACTGGCCAAAGATCCGGAAGAGCGCTGGCAGGCTGCGGGCGACATCAAGGGTGAGTTGCAGTGGCTGAGTGGACAATCCGGCACGGGTCTAGCGCCCGCGCTCAAGATTCTACCTATATCAAAGATCAACGGCCTGCGCATCGCCGCCATCGTGGCGGTTGGGATGGTGCTGACATTTGCTGCGGGGTGGTTGCTGCGCCCCGCGCCTGTCACCCCGATGATCCGCGCCGTGATCACGCCGCCCGACAAGATCAACTTCGACCTGAAGGGCGATTTTGCCGGGCCGCCAGTGATATCGCCCGATGGACAGATGGTCGCCTTCGCTGCGCATGGCGAGAACAGCTTCAAGGCCATCTGGGTGCGGCCCCTGCACTCCATGTCGGCCCAACGCCTGGTAGGTACGGAAGGCTGCTCGTTCCCCTTCTGGTCACCGGACAGCAAGTGGATCGGCTTCTTTGCCGAGGGCAAGCTGAAGAAGATTGCGGTCAATGGCGGCCCGGCGATGACGCTCGTCGACGCCGGGAACCCCCGCGGCGGCACTTGGAGCAAGGACGATGTGATCCTTTACGCGCCCAACTTCCAAGGGGGACTATTGCGCGTGAGTGCGAGGGGCGGCACGGCCACGGAGGCGACCAAGCTTGCTGGATCGCAGACCACGCATCGCTGGCCTTTCTTCCTGCCTGACGGAAAACACTTTGTGTACCTGGCCACCAGTCACAGTGGTACCGCCGATTCCGCGCTGGGCACCTACTATGCCTCACTCGATGGTAGAACGAACCGCCTGGTCATGCCCAGCGACAGCGGTGCGCAATTTGGCAACGGGTACCTGTTTTTCCACGTTGGGTCCGCCCTGATGGCCCAGCCCTTCAATGCCGGCAAGGGCGAACTTCAGGGAGAGGCCGCGGCCATCGTTGACCGGGTGCAGCACGATGCCGGGGTCTGGCGCACGCTCTTCGCGGTGGCGGGCAACGGTAGTCTGATCTATCAGGCCGGCGATTCCGGCAGCCTCGGCTCCGAACTGACCTGGGTGGATCGAACCGGAAAGAAGCTAGGCAAGGTTGGCGAACGTGAACTGTATATTGATCCTCGCCTCTCGCCCGATGGCACCATGCTGGCCGTGACCCGCGGCGACCCGCTACAAGATATTTGGACCATCGACCTGCGGCGCAACGTGAATACCCGGCTCACCTTCGGCAGCTCTACGCACCTCACGCCCTCCTGGTCTCCGGATGGAAAGCATGTCGCCTATTCCGTGGGCTCGCAGAACCAGGTTGGCCATTGCATCCGTTATCGTCTGGCAAACGGCGGAGGAGAAGAGATCAACGTTGGGGATGAAGCTTTGGCGGGAGGCTCTGGCCGAAGGGGAAACAGCACCTGCACAAGTCCGCAATGGTCGCCGGACGGACGCTACCTGTTGTTTGTCCGCGGCAGCGGTCCTGGCAGCGCCGCTATTTACGGGATCGACATGCAGGGAGACAAGAAAGCATTTTTGGTGCAGGCCCCGGAGAACCCGAGCGCCAGCATCATTGAATTGCGCTTCTCCCCGAATGGACGCTGGATTGGCTACACCTCGAACGAGTCTGGCCGGCTGGAAGTCTACGTGACCCGCTTCAATGGGCCCAAAGGCAGATGGCAGGTCTCGACCAATGCCGGCAGCTTTCCCAGCTGGCGGCGCGATGGCAAGGAGTTGTACTTCATGAATCCCCAGGGGGCGATCTTTGCCGTGCCTATTCTGGAGACTGGCGAATCCATACACGTGGGAAGCCCGACGCAACTATTCCAGGCCAATGTGAGTGCGGTGGGCGTTTCCTACGATGTCACCGCCGACGGCAAACGTTTCCTCGTTAATATTTCCCCCGAACAAGAACAGACCGCGCTGGTCCTGGTGACCAACTGGATGGCGGAACTCAAGAAGTAGCCGTCATATATGATGTGAGGTCTTCTTCGTTACGCGCTTGAACGCCGCTTCCTTTCAAATAATGACCTCAAACTCCCCTGCGCCTTCAACCTCTGAGATCTCCCGCAACCGCATCATGCTGGCCGTCGCGCTGGTCAGTTGCGCCAGCCTGCTGCTGGAATTGGCGCTGACGCGGCTGTTCTCCGTCGTGCTCTTCTATCACTTCGCATTTTTGGCGATCTCGGTGGCGTTACTCGGCTTGGGCGCGGGCGGCGTCTTCGCGTATGTTCGCCGGGAAAAGCTCGAATGCTGGACTACCGCCCACTTTGGTTTCGTCTTCAGCCTGGTCAGCGCCGCTTCTATTCTCGTCGCGCTGCAAGTCGTCCTGCGCCTGCCTATCTCGCTCGATCTCACCTGGTGGAACTTTGGCAAGCTGACGGTGATGTATCTCGTCTGTGCGGTGCCCTTCTTCTTCGCCGGATTGATCTTCTCGCTGGTGTTTGCGCGCGAGGCTTCCGGCATCGGCAAGATTTACGGGTCAGACCTGCTGGGCGGCGCCGTGGCTTGCATGGCTGTCGTGCCGCTACTGAATTGGATCGGCGGACCGAATGCCATTGTTGCATCGGCGGTGCTGATGGCGGCGGCAGGGGCCATCTGGACCAGCGAAAAAAATAAGCGCATCCAGGCCGTGGCCGCGACCCTGCTGCTGGTGTTGCTGATCGGCGCGAATTACTCAGGAAAACTTATCGACATCGTCTATGCCAAGGGCGTGCGTCGCGACCAGCCGTGGATGCTCTTCGCCCAATGGAATGCCATCTCGCGCATCGAGGTGGACCAGGTCGGCGGCGCGCGCTACATCGTCATCGATGCTGACGCCTCCACCGCCATCATGAACGTGGACCCGAAGAAGTGGGAGCAGCCCACTCCGCAGCCGCATGATGGCGTGAATCTTATTCCCCATACTAAAGACCAGGACGAAGCCTACAACTGGAAGAAGGATTTAATGGCGGCAGCGCCGTCCATCGCGAATGTGCTCCGCCCACAAGGGAAGTTTGCCATCATTGGGCCGGGCGGCGGCGTCGACGTGCTGCGCGCGGTCGCCAACGGCAGCAGAGATGTGACCGGCATCGAGATCAACTCCATCATCGCTGACACCATCATGCGCGGCAATCATGCAGACTATTCCTACAACCTCTATAACCGTCCCGAAGTGCGGATCATCGTCGGCGATGGCCGGTCGGTGATTCGAAACTCGAAGGAACAATACGATGTCGTGCAAATGACGCTAGTCGACACCTGGGCCTCGACGGCTGCGGGCGCCTTCGCGCTGAGCGAGAACAATCTCTATACCGTCGAAGCGTTCGCGGAATACTTCCAGCACCTGAAGCCCGATGGGTTCATCGCCATCACGCGCTGGGAGTTCAAAGAGCCGCGGGAAGCGTTACGGGTGGTGAGTCAGGGGATGGCGTCCTTGAAGGCCTTGGGTGTCGCGAATCCCGCGGACCATTTTTTGGTAGTGTCAGACGGCCCGCTTGATCTCGATGGACGTCCCGTGCTGGTGCTCGCTAAGAAATCTCCGCTGACTCCAGAGGAAGTAGAGCAGGCCGAACGACACCTTGCGGCGAACGAAGATCTCCATCTCATTTACAAACCGGGGTGGCAGACTGGGCAAGGCGAGACCTACGAAGGCCGAGGTACTCCGACGGAGCATGCCTTCAAGACTTTGATCGGCCAGAACAATGTCCAATCTACTTCGTATCACTACCCCTACAACATCGCTCCCGTCTACGACAAGAACCCGTTCTTCTTCTTTACCCTCAAGACCGGACACGTCTTCAAGAACATTCTCGCCGGCACCGGACGCGGTATGGACTGGCGCATCAACCTCGGCGTGACCGTCCTCTTCATGGTCTTCGCCATCAGCATCGTCGCGGTGATCGCCTTCCTTATCCTGCCGCTCTGGCTGGCTAAACTTCCGACACCTTCGGGCTTTAGCCCGAAGGTGTCACTGCTTTATTTCGTCGCCGTTGGACTAGGCTTCATCCTGGTTGAGATCGCCCTCATCCAGCGCTTCGTCCTCTTCCTCGGACATCCCACCTACGCGCTCACCGTCGTCATCTTTCTCATGCTGCTTTCAAGCGGAGTAGGCAGTTTTGCCGCGCGCCGCTGGCTTACCCACCCTGGGCGCGTCTGGCTGCCGCTTTTACTCATTGCCGCCGGAGTCTGCGCCTACTTATATGTATTGCCGGTAGTGCTTTCGGCGACGATCGGCTCGGCGTTCGCGCTCAAAGTCCTGATCAGCGGCCTGCTCATCGTTCCCTTGGGATTCGTCATGGGCATGCCTTTCCCCACGGGGCTGCGCGCAATGTCGGAATTGAACGACCAGCGCATCGAGTGGGCCTGGGCGATGAACGCCGCGGCCAGCGTGCTCGGCTCGGTCAGCGCCATGATCATCGCTATCCACTTTGGCCTGAATGTCACGCTGCTTTGCGGGTCGGCAGCCTATGTGCTGGCGGCGGGGATGAGTCGCACCTTCCGCAACGCGTGACCCATCTGCTATGATGCGGCGCTATCTTTCATTGCAGTTTCCCTTGCGGGTTACGGGGGCAGAGTGCCGAGTCAGCAGGAACTTCGCTGGTCACAACTAAGGGTCGGGATCACGGTCATCGTCGCCAGCCTGGTGCTGGCCGTCCTCATCTTTCTGATGAGCGGCACCGCCGGCATCTTCACCAAGAAGCTCACCTTAAGGGCCTATTTCCAGAGCGGCAACGGACTCCGCATTGGTGCGCCCGTCACGCTGCAGGGCGTGACCATCGGCAACGTGAAAGAGATCCGCATCGTCCCGGAGCGCAAGGCTAACCCGGTCGAAGTGGTGATGAAGATCGCGGAGAGCCCAGCCACGGCAGCCATCAAGAAAGATTCCATTGCCAGCCTGACTTCCGCCGGTGTGCTGGGTGACCTTTTCGTCGACATCGACAGCAAGGCGGCCACGGCCGGGAATGCCCAGGACGGCGATGAACTCAAGACCGAAGAAGCTACCTCCATCGAGAATGTGGTGAAGGCCGGCCAGGGCACGCTGCAGAACATGGACGTGTTGGTCAAGCGCATGGACCGCATCCTGGTCACGGTGGAGCAGGGCGAAGGCTCCGTGGGTAAGTTCATCAAGGATCCTGCGCTCTTCAACAAAGCCAGCGCGCTGATCTCCCAGATGCAGGCCATCGTCGACGACGTCAGCAAAGGCAAGGGCAGCATCGGCAAGCTGCTGAGCGACGACGAACTCTACCGCAAGATCAACTCCTCCGTGGACAAGCTCAACAAGATTGTGGACGAGCTGAACGCGGGCAAGGGGACTGCGGGCAAGTTCCTGAAGGACGAGCAGCTCTATAAGAACGCCAATGAGACCATCGCCAAAGCCAACAAGTTGATGGATGACGTCAATGCCGGCCGCGGCACGCTGGGTAAGCTCGCTAAAGACGAAGAGTTTGCCAAGAAGATCGATACCATCACCACGAACCTGGCCAGTATGAGCACGCGTCTGGAGTCCGGCGAGGGCAGCGTAGGCAAGCTAATGCGTGATCCCTCGCTCTACAACAACGCTGATCAGATGCTGGTAGAGACCCGCAACCTGGTGAAAGCGATCCGCGAAAACCCCAAAAAATACCTGACTATCCATTTCAAATTGTTCTAGTCGGCTGCTCTTGGAAGAAGCGGAAGTCGGATGTGGCGGTGGTGCCGGAGCCGTTCGTCGACCGTCGCGGCCGCTGACCGACCTAAGCCCGTTCATCCCAGCCCGCTAGCCGCAAAACCGCTGCCGGGAGTACACTTTTCAGTTCCGCGATTTCGCCCGAACCAACTCGTACCAGAATGAGGAGATTTATGCGTCGTTTTCTAGTGATTCTGTCTCTCGTTGGCTGCCTGATGGGTGTGACGTTCGCCCAGAAAGCGCCCGCCAAAAAGAAGATCGCCGGCTTTGATGCCAGCGCCATGGACACCGCCGTGAATCCCTGCACGGATTTTTACCAGTACGCTTGCGGTTCATGGATCAAGAACAATCCTATCCCCGGGGACCGCTCGCGCTGGGGGCGCTTCGACGAACTCGGTGAGCGCAACCGCGAAGTCCTGCATGACATCCTGGAAGAGGCCAAGGCGGCCAAGAAGCGCACGCCGCTGGCCCAGAAGTATGGCGACTATTACGGCGCCTGCATGGATGAGAAAGCCGCCGACGCGAAAGGTTGGCAGCCCATCAAGCCGGAACTCGATCGCATCGCCGCGGTCAAGGACAAAGTCGGCCTCATGCGACAACTGGCGCACATGCACCGCATCGGCATTGGCGGATTGATCGGCTTCGGCGTAGGTGTGGACCTGCACGACTCCAACAAAACGATGGTCAATGCTTCGCAGGCCGGCATCGGACTGCCCGACCGCGACGACTACCTGAAAGAAGACGCGAAGTCGAAAGAGAAGCGCGCCAAGTACGTGGAACACATGACCAAGATGTTCGGCTTGCTGGGCGTTGTGCCCACGCAGGCAGCCTCCGATGCCCAGAAGGTGATGGCGATCGAGACGCAGATGGCCAATGCCTACATCGACCGCGTGACCCTGCGCGATCCCAAGACCCGCGACAACAAGATGACCAAACAGCAGTTCATGGATATGGTGTCGAACTTCGCTCTGCCGGAGTATGTGAAGGCCACCGGCATCGGCGACTTCATCGAGATGAACGTCAACACGGTGAAATACTTCAAGGAGATGAACGCCAAGATCGACAGCATCCCGCTGGAGGACTTGAAAACCTATCTGCGCTGGAAGGTCGTGGCCAACACCGCTCCGCTACTCTCCAAACCCTTTGCCGATGAGAGTTTCGCCTTCAACAGCCAATACCTGCAAGGGCAGAAAGAGCAGCAAGTACGCTGGAAGCGCTGCGTCGCCCGCACCGATGGCGATCTCGGCCAGGCCTTAGGGCAGGAGTACGTCCGCCAGACGTTTGGTGCGGATGGCAAAGCCCGCATGATGAAGCTGGTCACCGCCCTAGAACGCGCGTTGGAAGTAGACATCAAAGGCTTGGACTGGATGACGGAAGAGACCAAGGTGCGCGCGAAAGAGAAGCTCAGCACTTTTACCAAGGAGATCGGCTATCCCGACAAGTGGAAGGATTACAGCAGCGTGAAGATCGTACCCGACAATGCGGCGGCCAACGCTTTCGCCACCAATGAATTCGAGTACAACCGCGGGCTCGCCCGCCTGGGCAAGCCGGTAGACAAGAAGGAATGGAACTTCTTTACGCCGCCCACCGTGAACGCTTCGTACAATGCTTCGCGCAACCAGATCACCTTCCCGGCCGGCATCTTGCAGCCACCGTTCTTCGACCGTGACGCGGATGACGCCGTCAACTTCGGCGCTATCGGCGGCGTGATCGGCCATGAGATCTCCCATGGCTTCGATGACCAGGGCCGCAAGTTCGATAAGGACGGCGCCTTCAAAGACTGGTGGACCGAAGCCGATGGCAAGGAGTACGAGAAGCGGGCATCCTGCATCGCCGACCAGTACGCCGAGTACGTTTCGGTGAAGGACCCGGTCAACGGCGACGTGAAGCACAACGGGCGCCTGACTCTGGGCGAAAACACCGCGGACAATGGCGGCCTGCGCATCGCGTATATCGCGCTGATGTCTACGTTGGCCGACGAAGCCGCCCGCACCAAGAAGATCGACAACCTCACGCCCGATCAGCGCTTCTTCGTGGCTTGGGGACAGGTCTGGTGCCAGAACATCACCGACCAGAATGCCCGCGAGCGCGCCAAGACGGATACTCACTCACTCGGTCAATACCGCACGAACGGCGTCGTCGGGAACATGCCGGAGTTCCAGAAGGCGTTCAGCTGCAAAGCTGGCGACCCCATGGTCCGGGCCAACGCCTGCCGCGTCTGGTAGGTTTGGCTAGAAATGAAGCCCGAAGGCGAAAGCCTTCGGGCTATTTTTTCGTGTGCTTCTTGCTCAGTTTTTAAAAAACCGGCGTTGGCACAACGTCAGCTCCCGTCGTGTAGCGACGGCTGAAGGGCTTCAGCCATTCTTACCGCAGCCCCGTGGAGGCTGCCTGTTCATGCGCGTGATAGCTCGACCTGACCAGCGGCCCGGACTCCACGTGCTTGAATCCGAAGCGCAGCGCCTGCTCTTTGAGGAAGGCAAACTCTTCCGGCGCGTAATACCGCGTCATCGGCAGGTGGTCTTTCGAAGGCCGCAGGTACTGCCCGATGGTCAGAATATCCACTTTGCGCTCGCCTAGGTCGCGGAAGACGTCGATCAATTCTTCCGTCGTCTCCCCGATGCCGACCATCACGCCGGTCTTTGACACCATGCCCGGAGCAAACTTCTTCACATTGGTAAGAAGATTCAGGGTGCGCTCATAGCGCGCCCCCGAACGCACGGCGCGATACAAGCGCGGTACCGTCTCCGTATTGTGGTTCAGCACTTCCGGGCGAGCATCCAGCACTATTCTGAGCGCATCTTCGCGGCCTTGGAAGTCAGGAATGAGGACTTCCACCTGACAATCCGGGCGCGCCTTTTTAATCTCGCGGATGGTGGCGGCAAAGATCTCCGCCGCCCCGATATTGTCGTCGTCGCGGTTCACGCTGGTGACCACGGCGTGTTGCAGCTTCAATGTCGCCACCGCTTCGGCCACTCGACGCGGTTCATCGCGGTCCAGCGGCAGCGGACGCCCCTTGGGTACGGCGCAGAATCCACAGCGCCGCGTGCATAAGTTCCCCAGCAGCATGAACGTTGCCGTGCCCTGGTTCCAACATTCGCCGATGTTGGGGCACTGGGCGGACTCGCACACCGTGTGGAGGTCGAGCGTCCGAGCCAACTTCTTCAAGTCGTGATAATTGTCGCCCATGGGCGCGCGTGCTTTCAGCCACTCCGGCTTGCGTACCGGGCGCTGGGGCGAAAGGTCGATCTGAATGAGTTGAGGACTCGCGGCCATAAGAACCGTATTTATTCTACGTGATGGGATGAAACCCAGGCCAATCCGGATACTTCGGGACTAAAGACTGTGCAGGTACGCGATGACGTCCGCGATCTGCTGGTCGGTATACGTCTCCGCGTAACCGGGCATGGTGCGGCGACCCTTGCGGATCACTTCTTCCACGCGCTCGTCAGTCGCCGGGGCGCCGCTGTTGAGGAATTTCTTGGCGAACATGCCTTTAAGCCCGGGACCATTCAGGGGCTCAGTAGAATCTGCGCGGTGGCAGACTGCGCACGATGCCTGGTAGAGCCGCTGTCCGCGGAGCTGGCTCGGTGTGAGCGGCGGCTTCTCCGGCTCTTTTTCTCCGCACCCGATGGTCAGTGCCAGGAAGGGCAACAGGCAAAGCCACCACCGCGTTTGGAAGTGCTTCTGCAAACCGTTATTATAAGGCCGCCACGGACGACAGGCCGTCCCCACCCGCACCCCATGGGTATTGATGATATTGCACTGAAGAGCATCTTGCTGCCGCCGTCGCTCAGCGACGGACTGCGGGTGCTCGTCGAACGCCGGTGGCCGCGCCGGATCACCGAAAAAACCGCCAAGGTGGACCTCTGGCTTCCGGAGATCGCCTTCTCCTCTGAACTTTCCCAGTGGATGGCTAAACATCCGCAGCACACTCTGACATTACGCAAACGCTACTTTGCCGGACTGCGCGGACCGGCCGCCGAAGCCGCCCTGAAAAAACTGTATGCGGCCGCCCTGCGACGCAAGCGGGTCACGCTGCTGCACGCCGGCAAGCATGGCGACAACAGTGCCGCCGCTATCCTCAAGATGTTGATGGAGGGAAAGCGCAAACCGCCCTCGCCCACCGGCCCGGCCAAAGCCGCAGCGGCTGGCGCGCGGGTGGCAAAAGCCAAACCCCGGCGGCGTTGAGATGATCCTGCGTCCGCTATCGCCACCACCCGCCGGGCCGTCCGGCATCGAACCTGTCTGGACCGCCATCGAACGCTCGCAGCGTCAGGACTTCAGTTCCGGATGCTGGCTGGTGCCGCAGCCCGCCCACGCCGCACTCTCCGGAGAGATGGCCGCACAGCTCGATGCCCAAGCATTTCCCGGCATCACGTCTGAACGCCTCACGCCCGAAGTGATTCGCGCCATCGCCCTCCACGACTCCGGGTGGAGCCTCGACGATGCGGCCGTCATTCAGGCATCCCGCGCCAAGGGCGCCAAGGCCAAGCCATACTCCTTCATTGCCGCGCGGGCCCGGGACACGTCCGCCGCTTGGACCGGTTCCATCGACATCGCGGGCAAGGCATCACCCCTGGGGGGCTTTCTGGTCAGCCGCCACTTCGCCGCCATCGGCCGGCACCATTGCCAACAGGCCGATGCAGCCACCGCCAAGGTCCTGGACGCTTTCCTCGCCCAGGAGCAGACGCGACAGCAGAAGTTGCGCAAGAAGCTGGCCCAGGC
>JBKKBM010000049.1:0-4954 GCA_046714215.1 Terriglobales bacterium
GGCCGTAAGTGCCGGAATATGAACCGGGCCCTTTTTTTATTTACTGATATTGATACCTATCAATATACTTAAAAGGAGAATCACTCAAAATGTCTACTCAAGCAACGCCCAGCAAAGTGCACGTTTCCCTCGACACCCGAGACATCAACGCATCCGTTCGCTACTACTCCACGCTCTTCAACATGGAGCCCACCAAGCTCAAGCCCGGCTACGCCAAGTTCGACGTCGCCGATCCCGCCATCAACCTCACGCTCGGCCAGACCAGCGCCACCACCGTGACTGGCCCCAATCATATGGGCATCCGCGTCAACACGCTCGATGAAGTCATCGCCGCCAAAAACCGTCTGGAAAAGGCCGGCTTCACCACCATGGACGAGATGGGCACCACCTGTTGCTACGCCGTGCAGGATAAGATCTGGTCCAGCGATCCCAGCGGCAATCGCTGGGAGGTTTACATCTTTAAGGGTGATGCGGAATCGTTCGGCGCGCCGCTGGTGCAGAATACCGCGTGCGCTCCGGGTGGCGCCTGCTGCTCGGATGTGGTATCCGCAGCTAAGTAACTAACAGTCAAGGCACGGGAATCTCCCGTGCCTTGTTAATTCCCTGCCGGAAACGCCTAGCGAGACACCGCCGCGAACAGATCGGAATTCAGCAGTCCCATCACCTTATTATCATCAGCTTTGAAGGTGAGGCGAAGGTTGCGACTGTCGGCGCGGACGTCCACGCTTTCCAGCGCCAGCTTCTCACTCTCCGTGGCGCTGGCCTTACGAAAGAGCACGCCCGCTTTGATCAGCGATGACAACGACGCCGCCGTAATGCTGTCTGACGTCAGCACGTTGAGGTCGAAGTCCAGTCCGCGATCGAACTTGATGGAATAGCGCGAACCCTTCACGCGATTTTTCACAATGCTGTAATCAGCCAACTCAGCCGCCTCGCCCAGCGCTGACTTCAACATGGTCTGCGTGCCATTCGTATCGAGCACACTCCATACGCTTTCGCCTTCGACTGAGCCCATCAGGTCCATGATCTCGGCATTGCTGATCATGGATTTTCCACCGGCGCCATCGCGGATATCGAGCGAGCGCTTGATGGCGGCCGCATCGCCAAACACCATGGTCGATTCATCCAGTAATGTCATCGACAACCCGTCGCCCATGGGATAAAGCGTGTTCCCGCGATACTTCGTGCCTTTGACTTTCTGCTTTGTCATGCGCGCGATGAAGGCCTTCGCCGGAAACGTCCCCTGGGCGATGCCCACGGCGCGCAACCCATCATCAGTGCGATAAGTGGCGAAGACGAGTTGGTCGACGTCCGAAGTCGTATTGATGCCAGCCCTAGCCAGCGACTTCTCAAAATCCTTGAGCTGTTGCGGCAAGACTTTATTCTTGAGCGCCAGCGCCGTCTGTGAATTGTTGATGGTGCGATAATCTGCCACGATCAATTGCTGCAGCTCCGCCGGGATCACGTTGCGCGCGGCATAGCTGATGGGTGCGGCATAGGCTTGGCCCATGCTCAACATTAAAATGCAAACCAGCACTACTAAGCGTTTCATATACCCTCAATTCTAGTCTTCTTGGGCCGGATATCAGCATTAGATGCGCTTTCTAAGGCTTTTTACCGCACTATCTCCGCCCGTCCCACTAATGCAGTTAGTCCCATTTCCTTCTCCGGACGCTGCCAAACCTGTGTCGGATTCGCCGCATTAAGGCCTTAGGGTCTTATCCCAC
Source organism: Terriglobales bacterium (assembly GCA_046714215.1). Lineage (GTDB taxonomy): Bacteria > Acidobacteriota > Terriglobia > Terriglobales > Acidobacteriaceae > DATLCI01. The sequence continues at coordinate 1,728 of JBKKBM010000049.1, forward strand.
TTCCGACTATCCACTCATCCCCGACCAGGCGGCGCATCGCGCTGACATTTAGATAGCCCCGCCCGTAAGGGCGGATTAACGATTGCCGAGTACCCAATACCCATTAGGTGCGACACACCCCATCAAGCCATTAAACCCGCCGCCCGCTGCCGGGTTGCGTTCACAAAGTTCTGGTCGCGCAGCGACGCCAGATTGATCTCGACGTTCGCCAGCGCGCCCGTGACCGCCGCCTGGGCCAGCGCCATCGCCACCGTCAGATCGGAAGCCATATTCGGATTCGTGATCGGCTTCAGCCGCTCCACCATCTGAGCCACTTCGCGCGACTGCTCCGCCACCGTCAGCGGCACGTTGGTGGCGCCCTTCAGCGCCGTCTCGATCAAGTAGTCGCGGTCGCCGCCCTCGCCCGCCCCCGCTTTGACTCCCTTGTACGCGGCCATCACCTGGTTGTAGGAGTCGGCATCCGCATCGATGGCCGCTTTGAGGCTCTCACGCAGCTTGCTCAACTTGGCGATCGCCTCGGAGAGCTGCGCCTCATGTTCCAGGTACGCTTTCTTGCCGCGCGACATCGCGGCCACCATGTTGGCCAATCCCGCGGCCATCGCTCCCGCCGCGGCCGATGCGCTGCCTCCGCCCGGAGTCGCTGTGGGCGCCGCCAACTGCTCGATGAACGGCTCTACGCCGGCACGCAATCCGCCTGCTGCCATATTACCTCCCGGCGTCTTTCCTGCCATCACCGTCGCCAATCGGTTTTCCAATATCAATGACGAATCGAAGTTCTCTACTTGCAAGAACCATTCCGCCGCCTGCTCCAAAGCTTTCTTGGGGATCAATCCTACGATCTCGCTCGAGAGCGGCGCCACGCCGTAGCGCTCCGCCTCCCGCTTCACCGCCTCGAACACGCGGGCGATGGGCGTCTGCTCAAAGTCGGTGAGGTTCATCGACACCTGCGCCAAGCCGCGCACGCTGAACCCGGCGCCTTTCACAAAGCGCAAGCCGCCACTGGACGCCCTGACCGCCTTCGCCACCTTTTTCGCGATGTCCACATCCGGAGTATTGAGAAACACGTTGTAGGCGATCAGGAATTTGCGCGCGCCCACCACCGTCGCGCCCGCCGTGGGATGCACCGCATTCCCGCCAAAGTCAGGCTTGCGCGCCGGGTTTGTCGCGATCTCAGCGCGGATACCCTCGAATTGTCCGCGCCGAATATTCTCCAACTGCTGCCGCTCGGGCGTCCGCGCGCTGGCCTCATATAAATAGGTAGGGATCTGGTAACGCTTCCAGATCTCTTCCGCCACAAAGTTCGATATCAGAACGCAGTCTGCAATGGTCACGCCTTCAATAGGGATGAACGGCACCACGTCGGCAGCGCCCATCCGCGGATGCGCACCCTGATGCTTAGTGAGGTCGATCAGCTCGGCGGCTTTGCCTACGCCGTGGATGGCCGCTTCCGCAATGGCGTCGCGCTCGCCGACAAGGGTGATCACGCAGCGGTTGTGGTCGGCGTCCATCTCGCGGTCAAGCAAGAAAACTCCGGGAACCTTCATAGCTGCGACGATGGCGTCGACTATAGCCGGGTCGCGGCCTTCAGAGAAGTTAGGGACACATTCAACAAGAGTGGACATAGGGAAAATATAACAGGCGCCAAAAGCGGCGAAGGATATTTGGAACATTCTCGCGAAGGTGGGGATCCCGAGATATGCGGAGCTGGTTTGCATTTCCGACGACCCGGGTGAAGCGGCAGGAACTATTTCATCCTGAAGCTGATGGGATATCCGGAAGTGAAGTGTTGGGGGTTTAGCCCGGGCTTACGGAGTGTCAGGCGCCGATTGCGCGATCATCAGGGAGTAGCCGTCGGGATCCTGGAGTCGGAACTCCCCTTTCGGCAAATAGTCGGGAAAGGTGATGGGGCCGGGCTTGACTCCCTTTGCTATCAACTCCTCACGTAGCGCCACCAGGTCGGTGGCGTACAGGTAGAACAAGAATGCCTGCGCCTTGGTGTCGATGGGACATTCGCTGCTGCCGAGCATGAGGTTGGGACCGCGCTTCCAGTCGGCGGCCTGGGGCGCATAGAGCCATGCCCAGTGCATGGGCCCGGAGCGCGGAACCAGGTTGCCGACTTCGAACCCGAGCAGCCGGTAGAACGCGGCGGAGCGCTCGACGTCTGCGACGTGGAGCATGGGCACGAGGCCGGTTATGGGAGGCGAGTTGGAAGCGGGCTTCTCGATGGCAGCACCGACGAGTGGGGCTAAAGCGCCGATTCCTTGCTTGTATGTTCACCGCAGGCCTGAAGGCCTGCACCACCACATCAGCAATTCTGATACTTCCAGTTGCGCGACTTCCCTTCCGCCATCCAGGCGACGGCCTGCTCTATGCGTCGGTTGCGCGTTTCTTCCGTTTTTGCTTCGGTCACCCACTCCAGATATTCCTTTTTGTGGCTATAGGTAAAGGCGTCGTAGGTGGATTTAGCTTCCATGTTCTTCTTCAGCGCCGCCAGGAAATATGCGGGAGGCTTCAGCGCGGCCTTCACTTTGGGTGCGGGCTTCTTGGCGATCTTCACGCCGTCGTCATTTAACTGCGCGGCCTTCTTGATGTACTTGGCCATGACCTTGTCGCTGGGCAGGTCGGAGACCTTGGTGAGACAGCCGAATTGCCCCATGGCGGACTTGTCGACGTCGGGGACGATGAGTTTGGCCTTCCAGAAGCCGAACGAGCAATGCTGCTTGAAAGCGGCCATGCCGGCCATCACGCCGTTGTAGTCGAAGTGCGGCATGCTCCACTTGATGGTCTCTTCTACTTCCGGGCAGGCCGCATGCATCTGCTTGCGGATGTGCTTCAGGATGGGCTGGGCGAAGGGAGCAGCCTGCTTGATGTAGGCATCAACGCGGTGGTCTTTTTTACCCATCGGGGCCTCCGAGGGAGTTATTAAACCACAGAGAGCGCCGAGGCACACAGAGGGGAAACGAGCTGTAGGCTAAATCATTAGAACGGCTGGCGGCGCGGCTGACAAACGCCTTTTTCAGAACTTTCGGGAGGGTTCCGATGGCGGAAAAACAAATGCATCGATCCTTCAGCTCCGGCATGAAACAAAATCGCCTCGCTCAGGATGACAGTGGGTCTTTGTTCAGCGATTTCTTCCGCCGGGGCAGAAGCCGCGCCCTTCCGAACGTCAGGTCTACATCTTGTAGCGGCCGAGGTCGTCGTCGTTGAGGTTCTCGAGCCACTTGCGC
>JBKKBM010000050.1:0-7553 GCA_046714215.1 Terriglobales bacterium
GAAGCGCGCATCGTCTTTACCACTTCATAGGCGGCCTCAGGATTGGTGCTCAAGTTTTTGCAATTGATGGTGGTGCGATGGTGGGCGCGTCCGTAACCGAGTTCGACCTCGGCGCCGAGCGAGACCAGCAACTTGCGCTCAGTCTGGATGTCGCGGACGTCGGGAATATTCTCCAGGATCACGGGCTCAGCGGTGAGGATGGCCGCGGCCATGGCGGGTAAAGCAGCATTTTTGGCGCCGCTGACGCGCACCGTTCCCAGCAGGGGATTACCACCGCGGATGACGAATTTATCCATTGGTCTGATTGTATGACGAAAGCAGAAAACTCACCACGGAGGCACGGAGACACGGAGAAAAAGCAAATGCATCAGCCTGCAAACCGCACAGGCTAAGAGCCTGTGCCACATTTACACGTCGATATTCTCTTCGATGGCGCGGCGGACGTGACCGCGGACGGCGACCAATCGCGCGCGTGCTTCAGTAACGCTGCATTGCCTTTTCAGCATGACCAAAGCGACCGGGACGCGGCTCTCTGCTATTTGGAGGGCTTTCTTCGCCGTCTCGCGGTCCACGCCGGCCGCGCGTTGCAGTATGGAGATGCCGCGCTCGACCAACTTTTCGTTCTTGAGGTGGACGTTGACCATCAGGTTGCCGTAGACGTAGCCCAGGCGGGTGAAGGCGCCGGTGGTGATCATGTTGCAGACAAGTTTCTGTGCGGTGCCGGCTTTGAGGCGAGTTGAGCCGGGAATGACTTCCGGGCCGACCTCGACCGCGATCTCGATGTCGGCAACCTCACCAAGCTCCGAGTGCTTCACGCAGACGATGGCGACGGTAAGCGCGCCGCGGCTCTTGGCGTACTCGACGGCGGCGATGGTATAGGGGGTGCGTCCGCTGGCGGCGATGCCGATGACCACGTCGTTGCGGGTAGGGCGGGTGCGGGCAATGTCCGTCTCGCCCTGTTCGCGGGAGTCTTCGTTAAACTCCGCGGCGTGGCCCAGAGCCTTGGCGCCACCCGCCATCACGTATTGCACGGTCTCGGGATCGGCATTGAAGGTGGGAGGGCACTCGGAAGAATCGAGCGCGGCGATGCGTCCGCTGCTGCCGGCGCCCACGTAGATCAAGCGACCGCCATTGCCGATCGCCTTGGCCACCGCGTCGATGGCGGCCGCCACCTGGGGCAGGGTCTTTTTCACCGCGCGCGCCACTTTGGCGTCTTCCGCGTTGATGATGCGGGCGATCTGTACCGGCGACCGGGTATCGAACGCGGCCGACGAGCGGTTGGGCTGCTCAGTGGCGAGCTTGCGCAGGTCTGTTTTCTTGCGAAGCGGTGAAGGATTGGGCTTAGGCGTCATCAATGATTATCAGTCAAAGTATCAGGCAGCAGAGCTTCCATCATAGCGTCATGGACGGCGGGGCGCACCTGCTTTATGGCCTGCGACTGCGCGCGAGGCCAGGTCCGGTTGGTGAGCAGCGTGATGGAGACGTCGCGCTCGGGATCGATCCACAGGGAGGTGCCGGTATAGCCGAGGTGGCCGAAGGATGCGGCAGAAAAATATTTTCCCGACTGCGAGGGCGCGGAAGGTGTGTCCCAACCCAAAGCGCGGGAAGTCCCGGCAGGCAGTGGCTGCCGCTGGGCAAAAAGTTTTACCGTTTCCGGGCGGAGGATGGGCGCGCCGCCGCGTAACATACACAACGCAAACTTCGCGACGTCTTCGGCGGGCGCGAACAAGCCGGCGTGACCGGCGACCCCGCCGAGGACGAAAGCGTTCTCGTCGTTGACCTCACCTTGAATGATGCGATGGCGAAAGTAATGGTCGTCGAGCGTCGGCGGGATGTGGTCGCGCGATTCGTCTTTACCTGCGGGGGGCGGGTTGAAGCGGGTACGGGTCATGCCCAGAGGCTGGAATATCTCGCGTTCACAGAAGACATCGAGCGACGCGCCGGCCAGCCGCTCCAATGCGACGCCGAGCAGGATGAATCCCAGATCGCTGTACTCGGAACGGCTCATTGGGTCCGCCTGCAAGGGAGATGCGAATACGGCGCGCAGAAATTCGTCTTTCGTGCGATGTTTTTCGAAGTAGCGCTCATGCGCGGGCAGGCCGGAAGCATGTGCCAGCAGCATGCGAAAGGTGATGGTGGCGCGGCGCGGATCAGCCCCCGCGAATTCAGGCACCACCGCGATCACCGGAACATCGCGGTGTAAGACCTCGCGGTCGAACAGCAGCATCGCCATCGTAGTCGTGGCGACAACTTTGGTGACAGACGCGAGGTCAAAGACGGTCTGGGTAGTGACGGCGGGCGCGTCGGGGTCAAAAGTAAAGTGTCCGAAGGCCTCCGTGTGACGAATGGCGCCGGCGGCGGTCACCGCCACAACGCCGCCGGGGACCTCATCCAGGCCCTTGATGCGCGCGGCTGACAGACGGTCCTCCATCAGCTTGTTATATCAAAGCATCGCCGCTCCAGTGACGAACGGGGGCAGTCCGGATGGCTCTGATTCTAAATGAAACTGTTGTCGCTGCGCCGGGGTCCAGCGTGCCCCCGTTTTTTTATTCCGCCGACGCGAATCCCTGCTACCAGAGGGTCGGGAGCAGTGGCAGCTAAAGTTGGTTGAAAACGGGCGCAAAAACGTGACCAAATCTATGATTTATGGGATATACAACAACCAACAATTCTGCGGAACCATATATATGCCTCATGTAAGTAATTGAAAATAAAGAGAAAGCATCTGGAATGAGGATTGCATAGCTATCCGGTGAGACACTAGGGCTTAGCCTTGGGTCGGACACTGGATTCTAGAGGAGAGAATAATGAGCAGCAAAACCATAAAACTGATGACCCTGATGTTCTTAGTGGCGGGGTTTTCACTGTTTGCCTTTGCGCAGACTGAGACAGGCCAGATCGGCGGCGTCGTTACCGATCCGAGTGGCGCCGTCGTTGCCGGCGTGAAAGTGACGGCAATCTCCAACAACACGCAAACCACGCGTGTGGTGACGTCAGATTCAAACGGTTCCTACATCATCACCAACTTACAACCTGGGATCTACGATGTGAAATTCGAAGGCCAGGGATTTTCCGAGCAGACAAAGAAAGTCCAAGTCACGGTTGGTGGGCGCACGGGCGTGAATACGGCCCTGACCGTCGGTGCAGCCACGACCACTGTGGAAGTCGTTGGTTCCGGTGGAGTTCAAGTAGAACTGGAAAAGTCGGAGCTATCCCAAGTAGTGAGCGGGAAACACTTCACCGAGTCTCCCTCGAATGATCGTAATCCTTATGCTCTGGTTTACGTGACGCCGAATGTGAGCAACGCAGATCCTTCCGGACGGGGCGTCGGCGTGGCCATCAACGGCCAGCGAGCCGCCAGCACCTCCATCACTTTGGACGGCGCGGACAACGTGGATCTGTTCACCGCATCCCTGGCTCAGTCTATCCCGCTGGATGCCGTACAGGAGTTCCGCGTTATTAACAGCAACTTTGGCGCGGAGTACGGTAAAGCTTCGGGTGGGATCGTAAACGTGGCCACGAAATCGGGCACCAATAATTTTCACGGATCCGTGTTCGAGTTCTATCGTGGGTCTGCTTTGGCTGCCAACACCTATGACAACAACGCCAACAAAGTTGTCCAGCCGCGGTATGTCCGCAACCAGTTTGGTTATTCCGTCGGCGGGCCCATCGTGAAGGAAAAGCTGTTTTTCTTCAACAGCACGGAATTCATCCGGGTCCGCAGCGCAAGAACGGAGCGTGTGTTGGTGCCTACGGCGCAGTTCGTCGCGGCCGCAGCCCAGCCTACCCGAGACTTCTTTGCTGCTTTTGGGACCTTGGCATCGCCCATCAATGGCGCCGTCATTACTAAGGCGGACTTCACGGCCAGCGGCTTTAGTCCCACCGGTCCGTACGCAGCCCTGCCGGCCAACACGCCGATCTTTGGCGAGGTACGGTATCTAGTGCCCGTGGACGCCGGGGGAGGCGACCCGCAGAACCAATACCAGACGACGACACGCGTAGATTTCAACTTGACTGACAAGACCACACTCTTCGGACGCTATTCCGTGCAGAGAGCAGATATATTCAAGGGCAGCGTGGCAAACAGTCCGTACAAGGGGTTCAACACCGGTGCGGAAGTCTATGGCGCCAATGCGTTGATCTCGCTCACGCATGTTTTTACTCCCACCCTGGTCAGCAATACCAAGGTGGTGTACAACCGCAACCGCAGTGATCAGCCGCTGGGTGAGAATCCTCCCACACCCACTCTGTTCTTCCGCAATGTCACCACTCGTGTGACCACTGCGGGGGGCACGTTGCGCGTGGCCGGCCCTGGCTACCTACCGTTCAGTCCTGGTTCCGCCATCCCGTTCCAATGCCCGCAGAATCTCTACGAGATCCACGAAGACATGAACTGGACCAAGGGTTCACACCAGGTGAAGTTCGGGATGCAGCTTATCCACACGCGTGACAACCGGGAGTTCGGCGCCTTCCAGAATTCAGCGCAGACCCTCTCGACCACAAGTCTGGGTAATGGGCTGGATAACTTCTTAAACGGCTTGCTTGCCCAGTTCCAGGGGGCGATCGATCCGCAAGGAAAATTCCCTTGTAAACGTGATGCCAACAACGTGTTTATTATCAATACTGCGTGTTCCGTGGTGACGCCACTGGGCCCGCCGGATTTCAGCCGCAATAACCGTTTCGGGGATATTGGTCTTTATGCTACCGATTCCTGGAAGATTTTCCCGCGGTTGACGGTGAATCTGGGTGTGCGTTGGGAGTACTACGGTGTGCAGCACAACATCGACCCGAAGCAGGATTCCAACTTCTATTACGGAGCTGGCGCCAATATTTATGAGCAGATCCGGAATGGAGAAGGATTCGCCACCCCCGACAGCCCGACCAAGGGACTGTGGGGAAAGGATTACAACAACTTCGCGCCTCGCCTCGGCTTTGCGTGGGATGTGCTGGGCAATGGCAAGACTTCGTTGCGCGGCGGTTATGGGATCGGTTTCGAACGCAACATCGGCAACGTGACCTACAACGTGTTGTTCAACCCTCCGTTCTTTGCTTCGCCTTCGATCAACTCGACGGACGTACCGGCGGGAACCTTGACGGTCACCACGTCGAACATCGGGCCGTATGCCGGTGCTGCCGGCGTCTCGAAGCCTTTGACGAACCTCCAATTGCGGCATATCGACCAGAACATCCGGACCGCATACGCGCACAACTGGAACCTGTCACTCGAGCAGGAGCTGATGAAGAACACGGTAGCATCCGTGTCCTACTCTGGTTCCAAGGGCGTGGATCTGTACACCTTGGAGAATCCCAACCGTCCGGGCTCAGGTGTGATCTACCTGAACGATGTGGAGACTGGGACCACTCGGACAAGCCGCTTAAACCGCCAGTACACCAACCTCAACACCCGTCGGAACAATGGGTTCTCGGATTATCACGCGATGATCACGAGCGTTCGCAGTTCCGACCTGTTCAATCAAGGGCTGTCGTTCCAGGCGCACTACACCTGGGCGCACACCATTGACAACCTGAGCTCGACCTTTAGCGAATCCGCCAACAACTTCAACCTGGGACTGCTGGATCCGTTCAACCCTGGGCTGGACAAGGGCAGCGCTGATTTCGACATACGGCATCGCCTTATCGTCAGCTCTTTCTGGGACCTGCCGTATTTCAAGAATTCCAGCAATCCCGCACTGAAGTACATCCTGGGCGGATGGACGTTCGCGCCGACGTTTAATGCACAATCCGGCGCGCCGTTCACCATCTTCGATTGTTCCAACTTTGGAGCAATATCACAGACATGCCCGCGCATCATTCCTACAGGGGCATTCGTAAGAAAGGATGGCGCTCAGGACCGTGGACCGAATGCGAACACGTACCTGATCTTGCCGACTTCAACCCCGGTCGTGAACCCGGTCTTCGGCTCTTCAGACTTCGGTCTGTGCACCCGCGGACAAGGTGCGGCCGGACCGTGCCCGTGGCCTGCAGGCATGAGCCAGCGCAATGCCTTCAAGAGCCCTGGGATCTGGAATGTAGACTTGGGTATGAACAAGAACATCAAAGTATCCGAAGGTTTCTCTCTCCAGTTCCGTGGGGAACTCATCAACGCTTTCAACCACTCTAATCTGTTTGTGAGCGGATCTAGCGCTGAAGCCTACAATGACGCTGATACGGATGCTCCGGATGGGCGTATCACCTCATCCCGTGCGGGCAACCGTAGAATTCAGTTGGCCGTGAAGATCATCTTCTAACCTTCTGCAACTGCTGTTCCTGGGGGGGGCCCTTCGGGCCCCCGCTTTTTTATTCCCGCTCAGTGATTTAAGCTGCTTGCGACTACCATCCCATTCGTGTCGAACGGTGCCATGAAAAGATCGCTTCTCTGCTTGTTCGTGTCAGTCGCTCTATGCATTCCTTGTGCCGCGCAGACCACGGCGAAAACGCCGAGCGCTAAAGCAGCAGCCAAGCCGAATCGCTTCGCCGCGGTGGACGCCTTGCTGGAAGAAGCGATCGCGGCCCGGCAAGTACCGGGTGCGGTGCTGCTGATCGGACATAAAGGGCAAGTGGTCTACCAGAAGGCCTACGGGCATCGTTCGCTGGAGCCGGCGCAGGAGCGCATGACGGTGGCGACGGTGTTTGATGTGGCGTCGCTGACGAAGGTGGTAGCCACGACCCCTAGCGTGCTGCAGTTGTTCGAGCAAGGACGCTTCCGCCTCAATGATCCTATCGCGCGCTTCATCCCGGAATTCGGCCGGAACGGCAAGCAGGACATCACCATCCGGCAATTGTTGACCCACCATTCCGGCTTGCGTCCGGATGTGGACCTGAGGAAGCCGTGGCAGGGGAAGGAAACGCTGTTCAACATCATCGTCAATGATGAGAAGCAGATGTTTCCGGCGAATTCGCAATTTGTTTACAGCGACATCAACTTCGAGATGCTGGGCTTCCTGGTGGAAAAACTTTCGGGGATGCCGCTCGAAGCTTATGTGGCCAAAAATGTGTTTGCGCGGCTAGGCATGCGGCGGACGCGCTTTCTCCCACCCGCCACCTGGACGAAAGACATAGCGCCCACAGAATTTGATAATGGCACGATGCTGCGCGGCGTGGTGCACGACCCCACCGCGCGGCGGATGGGCGGAGTGGCTGGACATGCGGGGCTGTTCTCGACCGCCGGCGACCTGGCGAAGTATGCGCAAGCGCTGTTGAGCAGGAAGAAGATCCTTTCGCCGTTGACCATCGAGAAGATGTCGACGCCGCAACAGCCGGTCACTTCGTCGAGCGCGCGCGGACTGGGGTGGGACATTGATTCGCCGTACTCCAGCAACCGCGGTGAGCTGTTTCCAGTGGGATCGTTCGGGCATACCGGCTTCACGGGAACGTCATTGTGGATCGATCCCTACACCGACACCTATATCATCCTGTTGACGAATGCGGTGCATCCGCGCGGCGATGTGGCGGGCACTCCAAAGATCGCACTACGCACGCGCGTAGCGAACGCGGTGGCAGTGGCGTTGAAGCTGGAGTTGAAGAAGAGTGACGAAGCCAAGCTGGTGGCGCTG
>JBKKBM010000051.1:0-18075 GCA_046714215.1 Terriglobales bacterium
CCGTCGGCGGTGGTCGCCTCCCACAGCGTGTGGTCCTTGAGCAGTTTCGAGACCAGCGCGGTATGCATGGCATGGCCAGCGCGGTCAGCCACCACGCGCCCAAAGATGCGATGTCCCAACAGCGCCAGGTCGCCGATCAGGTCTAAGACTTTATGGCGAACGAACTCATCCGCATAACGCAGCGGGCCATTCTTGATGCCGGTGGGCGTTAGCACCAGAGCATTTTCTTCTGACGCGCCGCGAATCAATCCCATCTTACGCATGGCTTCCGCTTCATGGAGAAAACCAAACGTGCGGGCAGCGGCAATGTCGCGCCGATAGAAGTCGCCGTCCATGTCGGGCAGGCCATCGGCGTTGCGCCCCATCAGCTCGACTTCAAAACGCTCTTTGCCGATGAGTGGATGCTTGAAGTCGATGGCGTAGGAAACGGAATATCCATTCGCGGGATAGACCGCGATGAACTTATCGCCATCGCGGACTTCCACTTCCGTGAGGATGCGCAGATAGACGCGCTTCTTGCGCTGGGCCTTCAGGCCGGCTTTCAAGATCATCTCGACAAAGGGTTGCGCGCTGCCATCGAGGATGGGAAGTTCGAGGTTGTCAAGTTCCACGATGGCGTTGTCCACGCCGATGCCGATGAAGGCGGAAAGCAAATGCTCGGTGGTGGAGATGAGCACGCCCTTTTTCATCAAGCTGGTGGCGTAACTCACTTTCGCCACGTTGCGTCCCGTGGCTTCCACTTCGAAGCCGTCGAGATCAACTCGGCGGAAGACCACGCCCGTACCGCTGGCCGCGGGCAGGATGCGCAACTTCACCGGAGCGCCGCTGTGCAAACCTACTCCGCTGCATTCCACTGCGGAACGTATTGTTTGTTCAAATGCCAAAAATAGACCGACTTTCGTCTAAGTAATAGATTACACGGGGAAGATAATGGTGCGGTTGTGGCAAATAAGCCACACTTTTCGGGGATTTGGACGGGGATTGTGGGGCCCGTTAGAACTGGAAGTAGATGTAAGGACTCACATTCACGGGAACGCCGGAGCAGGCAACGCGCTACTTCTTCTTCGCTCCGAAGTTCACCGGCGGCGGCGTGAACAGCGCGTCAGAGAAGCCGTTGTTGTAGCTGACGGTCTTGAGAAAGCGCTGGCCGAACATCTTGCCATTGCGGGTGCTGGTCAACAGGAATGGGGTTTGCACGCCGTCGACTAGGCGGTAGTTGTCGTACATATCAGACTCCTCCCACATCTCGCGCATCTCCACGTTCCGCCATGTGAAAGTCTTCTTCACCGGCAGCAAAGTCTTCAGGTCGAGGTAGAGGGTCACGCCCTGATTGGCGGCATTCATCAGGGTGATCTGGTGGACGCGCTTGGTCTCCGCGATGGTCTCGCCCTCATAGAAAAAGGCGGTCTTGGGATCCGCCGCCCACTCTTTCAGCACCTTCTCCAGGGTGAACTGCTTGCGCCGGAGATAGTCGGCGATCTCTTCCGCATTCTGTTCGCGGGTGCCGTGGTAGGTAGTCTCGTAGCCCTTTTCGCCAGTGTGGATGATGACCCAGTCGCCATCGCGAAAAAAGTCAAAGCGCTCGCGGTCGAAATAAGCGTAGGAGCGGGTGAAGGGAAGACCCACGCCGCGCGAGGCGCCGGTGCGGTCGAAGCCATAGCCGCGGCCTTCTTGCTTCACATCCTTGATATTAAGGTACGCCTTGCCGCCCAATACCTGGATCGACTGCTGAACGAGCTGTTTCGCCTTCTGCGCCCCCACGTCAGCGGGATTGGTTACCACCGGAGCGGTCTTGGTCACCGGCGCCGACTGGGCCAGCGCCACGCCGGATATCACTAGAATTAAAAACAACAATCGCATGAAGCCTTTCGCTAGATCGCCAATTTGTTAGATGCAAAGTACGACAAGAGTAACTGAACCCAGCCGCTGTCTATAAGTCGCTATAGGCTGCCGTGAGCCGCTCCGCCAGTTCGTGCTTGAGCGCCTCCGGGGCGAAACTCGCGCGGATGGCATACAGATTGGCTTGCAGGAACTCTTTATTCCAGCCAAAGGCGTCATGCAGGCGGTGATATTCGTCCGTCAGGCTAAGGTTGTTGACCGTGCGCGAGTCGGTGTTGATGTTGAACGAGACGCCCGAGTCCGGCAGGTCGCGGATGGGGTGATCCCCATAGATCTCATACATATTGGTTTGCACGTTGCTGCTGGGACAAACTTCCAGATGGATGCCGGTCTTGCGCAGGTGGCCCATCAATTCTGGATCCTCCACGCTGCGAACGCCATGCCCGATGCGTGACGGCGTGAAGTGTTCGAGCGTTTGCCAGACGCTCTCCGGCCCGCTGGCCTCACCGGCGTGGGCAATGCGTCCCAGTTTCTTTTCCGCCGCATAGGCGAAGGCGGAGATGTGCGCATCCACGGGAAAGCCGGCCTCATCGCCCGCGATATCGAGGGCGACCACGCGACGTCCGCGAAATCTTTCCACGAGTTTTACTGTTTCCATGCTCTGCGCGCCGGAATAGTGCCGCAAGGTGCAGAGGATGAGTCCCGCATGGATGCCGGTCTCTTTGCTCGCGGCGTCCAGAGCGGAGTCCACCACATCCACCACCTGCTCCGGCTTCATGCCCTGATCCAGATGCAACAGTGGCGCGAAGCGGACTTCCACGTAGATCAGGTTGTCGCGGCGGAGTTGCGCGAAGAGGTCTTCGACGGCGAGCTGCAGATTTTCTTCCGTCTGCATCAGCGCGATGCTCTTCGGCGGACGCTTCAGGAAGTCGACAAGATTGGTGCAGCGTGCGGGCGCGATGAATTCATCGTCAAACTGCGCGCGCGTCACGGAAGGCTTCAGCCGCGAGACCAGCCGATAACTCAGCGAGCAATCGAGATGCAGGTGCAACTCGACCTTGGGGATACGGCGCAGATCCATGAGTGATTATCCCGTGAGCACCGCTCCGCCGTTGACGTTCAAGACCTCACCGGTGATGAACCCGGCGTGGGGCGAGCAGAGGAAGAGGATGGCGGCGGCGATCTCGTCGGGCGTGCCCACGCGGCCCAGCGGGATAGTGCGGAAGATCTTCTCGCGCATGGCGGGGTCGTTGATGGCGGGCGCGGCCATGTCGGTGTCTACCCATCCCGGCGCCACGCAGTTCACGAGGATGCCCTCCGGCGCCAGCTCCGTGGAAAGTCCCTTGACCATGCTGATGACCGCGCCCTTGCTGGCGGCGTAGTCGCAATGGAAGGCCTCGCCGCGCTGGCCCGCAGTGGAGCTGATGATGACCACGTGGCCGCCGGACTTCTGCATCTTCATCTGCGCGACCCCGCTTTTGATGAGGCCGAAGACGCTGTCCAGGTTGATGCCCATAGTGTTCTTCCACTGGCTTTCAGACATCCGGTCAATGGGGACGTCCTGCGCCGGCCAGATCCCGTGGTTGACCACCAGGATATCGAGGCGTCCGTAGCGGCGGACGGCTTGCTCCACCATCTCACCGCCGGACTCCGCGTGGTCGAGCTGGACTTGCATGAAGGCGCAAGCATCGCGTCCGCATTCGCGGACCAGATTCTCCGCATCGGCTTGCGCGCGGTGGTAGTTGAAGAAGACCTGGGCGCCGGCCTGGACGAACATCTTCACCGTGGCGGCGCCAATACCGCGCGAGCCGCCGGTGACCAGCGCGACTTTCCCGGAGAGGTCTAGCGTGACGGGCATGATGCCTGACAGGGTAGTGAAGGGACGGGCGGGACGCAAGCGCTGGGTGTGAATTCGGGTGTTCCGGTGGCGCAGGCCTTCGGTCTGCGATTCCAGGTCTACGATTCACCGCCCTATATAATCTGGGCTTTAGCCCTCAGTTTTAAGGAGAGAAATGGCCAAGCCCGTTCCTGTCGGCACTCGCGCTGAGGTCAAGCGCACGGTCGAATTCAAGCACACGCTCTCGTCGCACATGGAGAAACTGCCTCCGGTGCTGACCACGCCGGTCATGATCGGCTGGATGGAGTTGGCCTGCTACCTTGCCACCGAACCCTTCTGCGAAGGCGACGAAACCACCGTGGGTACGGCCATCAACATCCGCCACTTGGCGCCTACCGGCATCGGCAGCGAAGTCACTGCCGACGCGGTGCTGGAAAAGATCGACGGCCGCTTCCACATCTTCAAAGTCACCGCCCGGGATGAGCAAAAGGTCATCGGCGACGGTCACGTGCATCGGGCGTTCGTCAGCTTTGCCAAGTTCGTGGAGAAGCAGGGCGTGAAAAAGTAAATCGGCGACTTTCCAGGCGCGGCCTACTGCTGCGGACCTTTGCGCACCTTGCGCCCGCCGGGCGAACCACATAGTATGTGCATCCAGTTCTTCTTCCTTCTCGAGAGTGGGGCGTGTGATCGGAGAAACCGTTTCGCATTACCGGGTCATCGGCAAGTTGGGCAGCGGCGGCATGGGTGTGGTGTATGAGGCGGAGGACATCCGTCTAGGCCGCCGGGTGGCGCTGAAGATCCTGCCGGCGGAGTTGGCGCGCGAACCCCTGTCACTCGAGCGGTTCGAACGCGAGGCTCGTTCGGCCTCGGCGCTGAACCATCCGAATATCTGCACCATCTACGAGATCGATGAATTTCAGGGTCAGCACTTCATCAGTATGGAGTTGATGGAGGGCGATTCGTTGTCAGAAAAGATGCAGCGCGGACTGATGTCGGTGGAAGCGCTGCTGCCGCTAGCCATCCAGATAGCGGACGCGCTGGAAGCGGCGCACGCCAAGAACATTCTCCATCGCGACATCAAGCCGGCCAACATCTTCATCACCAGCCGCGGGCAGGCAAAAGTACTGGACTTCGGATTAGCCAAGCTGGAGCCGGCGCGGCGGCACGTCGCCGCCGGTGACGGAGCGGCCGCTGCGATGTCACGGGACGAAACGGTATCGCCCCACGACCTGACCAGCCCAGGTACGCTCTTGGGAACGGTGGCCTACATGGCGCCGGAACAGGCCCGCGGACAGGTTACCGATGCGCGGGCCGACCTGTTCTCCTTCGGCACGGTCCTATATCAGATGTGCGTGGGCGCTCTGCCCTTCCGCGGCGAAACGTCGGCGGTGATCTTTGACGCCATCCTGAACAAAGATCCCGTGCCCCCGCTCAATCTCAACCCGCAGCTACCCGCGGAGCTGCAACGCATCATCCTGAAAGCGCTTGAAAAAGACCGTTCGTTGCGCTATCAGACTGCCGCCGACGTCAAGACTGATCTGATGAGGCTCAAGCGCGATCAGGAATCAGGCTCGAAGCTCACAGAGTCGGCGGAACGCGGCTCCGGAAGCGGGCGTGTGGCCACGGCGCCCGCCGCGCCCGCGGAGAAATCCGTCGCCGTACTGTATTTCGACAACCTCGGCGGCGGCGAGGAAGATGAGTACTTCCGCGACGGCATCACCGAGGATGTGATCACGGAGTTGTCAAAGATCCGCGAGCTGCGCATTTTTCCCCGATCGGCCATGTTGAGCTATCGGGACAAGCCGGTGAGCGCGCCCGCAGTGGGACGGGAATTGAATGCCGCGTACATCCTGGAGGGTAGCCTGCGACGCGCGGGCAACCGGCTGCGCATCACCGCGCAACTGGTGGAGACGCGGACCGGGCACTCGGTATGGGCGGAACGTTACGATCGGCAACTGGAAGACGTGTTCGCCATCCAGGATGAGATCGCGCAGAATATCGCTAAAGCCCTGCGCGTAGCGTTGACCGAGCAGGAAAAGCGCGAGATCGAAAAAGTGCCGACCGCCAATGTGCAGGCCTACGACTATTATCTGCGGGGCCGGCAATTCTTCCATCAGTTCCGCCGCAAGGGTATGGAGTTTGCGCGCCAGATGTTCACCCGGGCGATCGAGATCGATCCGAACTATGCGCGCGCGTATGCCGGTCTGGCCGATTGCTGTTCGTTCCTCCAGTTTTACTGGCAACCGAGTGACGACAATGTCCGACAGGCCGAGCAGGCCAGCGAGCGGGCCCTGCAACTCGATCCCGAACTGGCGGAAGCCCACGCGGCGCGCGGACACGCCTTCTCGCTCACCGGCCGCCACGAAGAAGCGCAAAAAGAATTCGAAACCGCCATCCGGCTGAATCCGGAGCTGTTCGAGGCATATTACTTCTATGCCCGCTCCTGCCTGATCCACGGACGACTGCAAAAGGCGGTTGCGCTGTTCGAGCATGCCTGCCGTACGCGCCCGGAGGATTATCAGGCGCCGGCGCTGCTCGCCAACGTCTTGGATGGCATCGATCCCCAGGGTGAACCTACTCGGCAAGCGCACCAGCGAGCGTTGCAGGTGATCAAGAAGCACCTGGAGATCCAGTCGGACGATGTGCGCGCGTTGTACCTCGGCGCCCAAAGCTTGTGCCGTTTGGGGGAGAACGACCGCGGGCTGGAATGGGCTGGCCGGGCACTGGCGCTGGATCCTGAGGACTCTGCGGTCTGCTACAACGTGGGCTGCATTTACGCCATTCTCGGAGACAATCAGCGCGCCATCGACTGCCTGGAGAATGCCGTGAAATACGGCTTTGGCGATCAGAACATCATCCGCAACGACCCCTATCTGCGCGTACTGCACGGCGAGCCGCGGTATCAGGAACTCCTAGCGCGTACGACCAAGGCCGAGGCATCCCACTGGGGCGGGCGTTAAACGCCAAGCGCGGCCGCTTCGGAACCAGGAAGCCGTCTGACCCGAATCCGATGGCAGCTGCGGCTACAATTCCAAGACAGTGTCCTTTTCCTTCCCCATCACCGCCACCTCCGGCCAGGCCCGTACCGGCACGCTCTCCACGCCGCACGGCGAGGTTGAGACCCCGGTCTTCATGCCCGTGGGCACGCTGGCCACGGTAAAAGGCATTCCCCAGCATCTGCTGGAAGAGTTGGGAGTCCAGATCCTTCTCAACAACACCTACCACCTATATCTGCGGCCGGGGACGAAGCTCGTCCGCGAACTTGGCGGTGTACACAAGTTCATGTCGTGGGAGCGCGCCATCCTGACTGACTCCGGCGGCTTCCAGGTATTCAGCCTCAACGAATTGCGCAAGGTCAGCGAGGAGGGCGTGCATTTCCGCTCGCATCTCGACGGTTCTTCCCACTTCTTTACTGCGGAGAGCACCATGGAGGCGCAGATCGCTCTTGGCGCCGACATCATCATGGCCTTCGACGAGTGCACCGAGTATCCTGCCGCGCGGTCGCGCGCGCATACGTCCATGGAGATGACGGCGCGTTGGGCGCGGCGGAGTAAAGACCATTTCGAAGCGCACAAGAACGAAGTGCCCTGGCACAGCGAGAAGGGAAGCACCCAAGCGCTCTTTGGCATCGTCCAAGGCGGGATCTATCAAGACTTGCGGATTGAATCCGCGCGGCGCACCGTAGACATTGGTTTTCCCGGATACGCCATTGGTGGACTCAGCGTTGGCGAGCCGCGCCATCTCACCCGCGCGGTGATTGAGGCCACGCTGCCCCATCTGCCCGCCGACCAGCCGCGCTACGTGATGGGCGTCGGGTACCCGGAAGAGATCGTGGAATACGCGGCCATGGGCGTCGACATGATGGACTGCGTCCTGCCCACCCGCGCTGCGCGGCACGGACTGCTCTTTACTTCAGAAGGACGGCTCAACATCAAGAACGTGCGCTTTGCGGCAGACCAGGGCCCGCTTGACCCGCGTTGTAAATGTTGGGTCTGCGGACGCTATACCCGCGCTTATCTGCGGCATCTGTTCACCACCGGCGAAGCCCTCGCCGCGGTGCTGAACACCGCCCATAATCTGGCCTACTACCTTGACACTATGCGCTCGGTACGTCATGCTATAAGGCTTGGGGAACTGTCCGGGCTGCTCTCCGGTGTGCGGTCGCAGTATGCGGCTCGCCAGGCGGAAAAGCAGGCTGAATAGCAAGACCCTGACAAGTTGGCAGTCCCTGTCCCGGCTGGCCCAGCAAGACCAAAAATAAAAGGAAAGTTCCTAGTCACACAGCACCGCGCGCCGCCCAGAATGAATCGAGCGCGCACCGCGAATCCAAAAAATCATCAAGTAGGGAAGACCTTTGTACGCACTCGTTCCGGCTCTCGCAGTAAACCATCCCGTGGCAGTCCTGGCCCAGGCCAGTGGCGGAGGCAGCTCGTTGATCGGCCTGCTGCCGCTGGTGTTTATCTTCGTCATCTTCTATTTCCTTTTGATCCGGCCGCAGCAGAAGCGCCAGAAGGACTGGGCCGCGAAACTGGAGACCCTGAAGACGGGCGACCGCATCGTGACCAGCGGGGGCATCAAGGGCACCATCATCGCGGTTAAGGACGACGCCTTCCATCTGCGCATTCCCCCGGATAACCTCCGGATCGAAGTGATCAAATCCAGCGTGGTCTCCGTAGCCGTAGAAGAAGCAGCCAAGGGTTAAACAGATTTTGAAAGGCCAATAGCAAAAGCCAAGAGCCAAAAGCTAAAAAGCCAGCGTTAATACGAAAACATGAAAAAGAACCTCGGAATCAAGACAGCCATCATCCTCGCCACCCTGCTGGTTTTCACGTACGGCATTCTCGGCATTCCCAAGGGCCTGAGCGGAGCCAGCCTGAAGGCGGCGCTGCTCGAGCGCATCCACCTGGGCCTCGATCTCAAGGGTGGCACCCACCTCATCCTGCAAGTCGTGGTGAAGGAAGCGGTGAACTCGGAGACGGAGCGCGCCCTCGGGCAGCTCCAGGACGAGTTGAAGAGCAAGAACATCCCCTACGCGGAGATCACCAAGCCGGTCGACCAGCCGGAAAAGATCACCATCAAAGGTGTGCCCGCCGACCAGTTGAGCGCGGTGCGCAGCTACGCCGGCGACCAATTGACCGAATACACCATCAGCTCACAGGACGACGGCCTTACCCTCACGCTGAAGCCCGGCACCGTGCGTGACATCGAGTTAAAGGCGGTCAGCCAGTCGATTGAGACCATCCGCTCCCGCGTAGATACATTGGGTGTGAGCGAGCCGGTCATTCAGGAGCACGGCCTCGGCGAACACCAGATCCTGGTGCAGCTCCCCGGGGTAGACGATCCCGCCCGTGTGAAAGACATCATCCAATCGACGGCGATGCTGGAGATTAAGCAATCGTACGGCGAATATGCGACCGAGCTAGAAGCGCTCGCCGCCGTGGGCCCGGACAAGATGGTGATGAAGGGGGGCGCCGGTTCGCGTAACCCCAATGGCTTTTACGTGGTCTCCCGCCGTTCCATAGTGGGCGGCCGCGACATCCGCACCGCGGCGATGACCCGTGATGAGAATGGCCGTCCCGCGGTCCAGTTCGACTTGACCCGCGACGCCGGCAACCGCTTCGAGGCTTTTACCGGCGCGAACATCGGCAACCTGCTGGCCATCGTCCTCGACAACAAGGTGCGCGAGGCAGCCACCATTCAGGACAAGATCCGCGACCAGGTACGCATCACCGGCTCCTTTACTGACCAGGCCGCGCAGGACTTGGCGCTGGTATTGCGCTCAGGCGCCCTGCCGGCGAGCATCCGCTACCTTGAAGACCGGCCTGTAAGTGCTTCACTGGGGGCCGACTCCGTCCGCGAGGGCGTTACCGCCGCCATCGTCGGCTTGGCGGCCGTGATGATCTTCATGTTCATTTACTATCGCGGCGCTGGCATCAACGCCAACCTTGGCCTCATCCTGAACCTGGTCATCCTGCTCGGCTTCCTCGGCTTCTCCGGGGCGGTGCTCACGTTGCCCGGGATTGCCGGCGTCATTCTCACCATCGGTATGGGCGTTGACTCCAACGTGCTCATCTTCGAACGTATCCGCGAGGAGCTGCGCCACGGCAAGATGCCAGGCACCGCCGTGGAACAGGGCTTTGCCCGCGCGTGGCTCACCATTATCGACACCCACGTGACTACCATCGTCTCCGCGCTGATCCTGTTTCTCTTTGGTTCCGGCCCGGTACGGGGCTTCGCCATCACTTTGGCTTTCGGTCTGTTGGCCAACCTGTTTACTTCCGTCTTCGTCTCGCGGGTCATCTTTGACGTCATCCTCAACCGCCATCAGCGGGGCCAGGCGTTGAGCATTTAAGGGATATCAATCGACATGATGCAATTATTCAAGGACGTGAATATCGACTGGCTGGGAAAGACGAAATTTTTCCTCGCCTTCTCCGGAGTTGTCGTCCTGCTGGGCGTTTACACCTTTCTCTTCGGCAACAAGATTCCCCAGGGCGTGGACTTTAAGCCCGGCACCATCGTCTACGTGAAGTTCTCCCAGGGCGCCACCGCGGAGGCGATCCGCGAGGCGGTGCAGAAAGGCGGCGTCAAGGACGCCCGCATCCAGGGTTACGGTCCGCCGGCGAACAATGAGTACATCATTGCGCTGGAAAGCGCGCCCAACGAGCAGGCGCTCGATTCCGGCAAACAGGCCATCATCGCCGCCTTGAACGGCTCCCCGCTGGCGGGAAAGTATGAAGTCCGTAAAGCCGAGATCGTGGGGCCCCAGGTGGGCAGTCAGCTCCGTAACCAGGCCTTGCTGGCGACCCTATATTCCCTCGTCGGCATGCTGGTCTACTTGGCTTTCCGCTTCGAATTCATCTATGGCCTGGCCGCGGTGGTCGCCGTCATCCACGATACCTGGTTCACCCTGATGGTCTTCAGCTTGACGAATACCGAGATAAGCCTTACGGTTATCGCCGCCCTGTTGACCCTCATCGGATACTCCATGAACGATACGATCGTCATCTTCGATCGTATCCGGGAGAACCTGAAGGTCTCGCGGCGTGAGTCGCTGACGGAGATCGTCAATAAGAGCATCAATCAGACGTTGAGCCGGACTATCCTTACCTCAGGTTTGACCTTCCTTACGGTGCTTTCTCTATATTTGTTTGGGGGGCAGGTGCTGCACGGGTTCTCCTTTGCATTAGTAATCGGCATCCTAATTGGTACGTATTCTTCGATTGCGGTGGCCGCGCCTGTTCTCGTGGCCTATGACAATTGGAAGATGGGCCGGACTGGCCGCGGAGTCGCTGGTAAGAGTGAAGCGCGGGAGTCGGGCAAGCGCGACAAAGTCAGGGCCTGAAGTCTGGTATTCAGGGATTCTTGTGGAATTGACACGACTGGGAGCAAAAATACCCTCGGCGGTGTCTATTTAGCGAGACGGTTAAAGGTAGTCCCGGAACGGAGCAAGGCATGTTTGAAGATAGCCTTATAGAATCGACAGGTAGGATTCGCACCAAGACGGGGTGGGCGACGGCGACGTCGTTCATCATCCAGGTCGCCATCATCGGCGTGCTGGTGCTGATCCCATTGATTTATACGGAAGCGCTGCCCAAGGCTTCCTTGACCACATTTTTGGTGGCGCCTCCGCCACCCCCACCGCCTCCGCCTCCGCCGGCCGCGCCTACCGTTGTCAAGAAAGTCCAAACGGACATCATTGACGGCGCGTTGCGTACTCCGACGAAGATCCCCGACAAGATCGTGAAGATCATCGAGGAAGAATCTCCGGCGCCTAATACGGGCGTATTTGGCGGTGTCCCCGGAGGCGTACCCGGCGGTTCCGCGGGTGGCGTCTTAGGTGGCATGCTCAGCGCGGCCAACTCCACCGCTCCCAAGGTGCAGGTGCAGAAGGTGCGCGTATCGCAAGGCGTGCTCCAGGGCAATGCCATCAGCCAACCGAAGCCTATTTACCCGGCTATCGCCAAGAGCGCACGGATCTCCGGCTCCGTGGTTCTGGCGGCCACCATCGGTAAGAGTGGAAACATCGAAAACCTTCGGCTGGTCAATGGGCATCCTATGTTGGTGCCTGCAGCTATGGACGCGGTGCGGCAGTGGCGCTACAAGCCCTATCTGCTGAACGGCGATCCAGTGGAAGTTGAGACCTCGATCACGGTTAACTTCACGATCGGTGGATAGTTTGCGGCGGCCCGCCGTTGGCGGGCTGCTACTACCTCCACCCGGCCCGAGCACGATTCACCCGGCTTTATAAAGGAAAGACCTGCGCAATCAGCCATTCAAACCAGTTTTCGAATTTGATATGGAAAAGTACTGAACGAGGAGAAATTTAACTCATGGCCTTTGAATCTATCGCAACGTTCGCCGTTTCCACCGTCCCCTCCCTGCTGGGCGCTTTTCAGGAAGCTCAAGTAGGCTGGGATCCGGTTTCCTTGTGGAACCAGATGGGTTGGATGGGTAAAGCGGTCGTCATCATCCTGTTCGTCATGTCGGCTTGGTCCATCGGCGTCATGATCGATCGCTACATCGCTTTTAACGCCGCGCGCAAGCAGTCGCGCGCCTTTGCCCCGGCCGTGGCCGGCGCTCTGCGCGAAGGCAAGATTGAAGAAGCCATCCGCATCGCCGAGCGCAGCAAGAAGAGTCACCTGGCCAAGGTGGTCACTGCCGGTCTGCAGGAATTCAAGGCCCACACTGACTCCAATGAGATCTCGGGCGAGCAGGTGGAAGCCAGCAAGCGCGCTCTGGAAAGAGCGGAAGCCATTGTCCACGCGGAATTGAAGCGCGGCATCGGCTCCCTGGCCACCATCGGCTCCACCGCTCCCTTCGTCGGACTGCTCGGCACTGTGGTCGGCATCTTGACCGCTTTCAAGCAGATATCGGTCTCGAAAACGGCCGGTCTCGCTTCCGTCGCCGGCGGTATCTCGGAAGCCCTCGTCACCACCGCCGTTGGCCTGTTCGTGGCTATCCCGGCGGTCATGATGTTCAACTATTTCACCAGCAAGGTGGAAGCCTTTGACGTCGAGATGGACAACTCCTCCAGCGAGCTGGTGGACTACTTCATCAAACGCAGCGGCAGAAGTAAGTAAGCGGCGAAAGGCTTTCGCACATGGCACTGGCAAAAAGGACCGCAACCTACAACTCGGAGATCAACGTCACGCCCATGGTGGACGTGATGTTGGTCTTGCTCATCATTTTTATGGTGATCACGCCCATGCTGCAAAAGGGCCAGAACGTCCAGATGGCGAAGACCAACAATCCTATCGCCATGGAAGACGCGGACAAGGAAGACGCGGTATTGGTGGCGATCACGCGCGAGGGCAAAGTATGGCTCGACGTGGAGCAGATCGGCAACATCGCGGACCTCGGTCCCAAAGTCCAGGAAAAGCTGGAGAACCGGTCGAACCGGCAGATCTTCATCAAGGCTGACCAGGGCGTGAAATACGCCGTGGTCGTCGAGGTGGTGGATGCGGTCCGGACCGCCGGCGTGGACCAGGTGGGCTTACTCACTGAACAGATCAAGTCGTCGCATGACGTGATGAGCGGCACTGGGAACTAGTCGGATTTAGGCAGCGGGCGGGATTCACCCGCTGCCTACCTCGTTCCCCACAGTTCCTGGGGTTTTGAGTTCCAGCGTTTAGAGTTTCAGGAAGGAAGATTCTTATGGGAATGGCAGTTGGAGGGGCAGGACAACAGAAGGCTGAGATCAACGTAACCCCGTTGGTCGACGTGCTGCTGGTCCTACTCATCATCTTTATGGTGATCACCCCACTCACACCGAAGGGGCTGGAAGCGCTGGTACCGCAACCGCCCAAAGATCAGAAACAGGAAGACACCCCGGAGCGCACCATCGTGGTCCAGGTCCTCAAGGTGCCGGGTAATCGCCCCGCGCTCAAGATCAACCAGGATGATGTCACGTGGGAGACCCTGCAAGGTAGACTGTCTGACATCTATAAGACCCGCGCCGAAAAGGTGATGTTTGTGAAGGCCGACGGAGAACTCAGTTTCTCTGACGTGGCCCAGGTCATCGACATCGCCCATTCCGCCGACCTCAGTATGAAGATCGGCTTGATCACCGCGAACGTCGAAGCCGGGAAGTAGCCGTTAGGCCGTTCCGCAAATGGTTAGGCACCAACGTTTAGGCATCACCGGCGTGGCTTCGGCCGCGCCGATTACCACATAAGAGAGTGCGGCACCGTCCCGACCGCGCCACCGATCCACCGAGGAGATAAGAAGCCGCATGAAGACGAACGCGGAAAATGCCCATGCCGGGGCCCGTACCGGGGCCCATACTAAGATCAAAATGATCTTCGGCAAGATCACTCTGGCTTTCGCGGTGCTAGCCCTGCTGCTGGCTACCTCTGGCTGCAACAAGCTGCGCGCCCGCGACCAGCTCAACAAAGGCGTGCAAGCCTATAAGTCCAGCAAGTTCGAGCAAGCCGTCGCCTTCTTCCAGAAGGCCATCGAACTGGATCCCGAACTTACGGTAGCCAAGCTCTATCTCGCCACCGCCTGCGTCGCGCAATTCGTCCCCGGGGGCGACACCCCGGAGAACACCCGCTGGGCTGACTGCGCTATCGATCAGTACAAGAAGGTCCTGGACGCCGATAAAGCCAACAAGAACACCACCGTCCTCGGCACCAAAGGGCTGGCTTCCATCTACTTCAATATGAAGAAATTCGATGAAGCCAAGGACTACAACAAAAAAGCCATCGACCTTGACCCCTCGGACCCGGAGAATTACTACTCTGTGGCCGTCATCGACTGGACCCAGAGCTACGTGCCCCGCATGGAAAAACGCGGCGAGCTTGGCCTTAAGCTCACCGACCCCATCAAGGACAAAAAAGTCTGCGCCGAACTCCGCGAAAAGAACATGGGCCGCGTCGAAGAAGGCATCCAGATGCTGCAGAAGGCCATTGATATCCGCAAGGATTACGATGACGCCATGGCCTATCTCAACTTGATGTATCGCGAGCGCGCAGACATCCAGTGCAATGACCCCGCCGCCCGCGAAGCCGACCTCAAGCTGGCCGACGAAATGGTGGAAAAAACCATGGCGGTCAAGAAGATGAAGGCGGAAAAAGCCAAAGAACAGACCGGCATCGTCCTTGACGAGACCGGCAAGTCCACGCAGTAATCTTTTTCTTACTCAAACGAACCCCTCCCTCGCGGAGGGGTTTTCTTTTACGGCGGGTGCGGTTCGCAGCCGCTTTTTTGGTAGAGTGCTGATGCTATGAACATGCTGGAAAAGATCGCCAGCGGTCGTACTGACTTGGTCTTCGACTATCTGGCAGCCGGTCACGCCGCGTGCGCCGCCGGACCAGATGGCGTCCGCTTGATCCAGTGGTGCGCGTATTACGGTGACGTGAGCGCCATCCGCTGGCTGCTCGTGCAGGGTGAGTCCCTGGCATCGCTCGAGCCCGACTTGGGCCTCAATGCCGCGTGTTTCCATGGGCATTGGCAGCTCTGCCAGTTTCTGGTGGAGAATGGCGCTGACGTGAATCGTCCTCTCCCGGACACGGGAGAGACCCCGCTGCACGCTGCCTTATGTAAACAAAGGCAGCCTCGGTACAACCTCGTTGTCCAAGTACTGCTGGCGCACGGAGCCGACCCCAATCGCACGACCAAAGCGGGGGTGGAGACCGGAGCGTTCATGCGTGATTGTCGCACCCAGGGCGAGACTCCGTTGCACCGCGCCGCCGCTTTCGGTGATGAAGAGGTCATCCAGCTACTGCTCGATGCCGGCGCCACGGTCGATGCCAAGGATATGGCTGGCGATTCGCCGCTGGCGTGGGCCAGCTGGCACCTCCGCCCGGCATCCATCCTGCGGAAACTTTGTTACGGAGACCACCAGATCCCCGCCGGATACCAGCCCATGGAGTCCAACTTGCGCGGGAAGCCGATCGCTTAGGCGTAGTCACCCGCTGATTTACAATCTTCCTTTGCTTCCCGGCCCTTATGCTCAAGAAGATCCTCATAGCCAATCGCGGTGAGATCGCCGTGCGCGTGATCCGCGCCTGCCGCGAGATGGGCATCGCCTCGGTCGCGGTTTATTCGGACGTCGACCGCGCAGCCCTGCATGTCCGCAAAGCCGACGAAGCCTACGCCATCGGCCCGGCTGCCGCCCGCGAGTCCTACCTCAGCATCGAGAAGATACTGGACGTTGCCCACCGCTCGGGCGCAGATGCCATCCATCCGGGCTACGGATTTCTTTCTGAGAACGCCTCCTTCGCCCAGGCATGTGCCGATGACAATATTAAATTCATCGGCCCTACCGCAACGGCCATGAACATCATGGGCTCCAAGACCAGCGCACGTCGCGCCATGGAAGCCGCCGGAGTGCCATTCGTTCCCGGCAGCTCCCGCGGACTCACCCTGCCGGAAGCCCAGCAGGTCGCGAAAGAAGTCGGCTATCCCGTCATGCTCAAGGCTGCGGCGGGCGGCGGAGGCAAGGGTATGCGCCTGGTCCCGACCGCCAAGGAGTTGCCCGGCGCTTACGAAGCCGCCAGCAGCGAAGCCGCACGCGCCTTCGATAACGGTGAGGTTTACATTGAGAAGTTCATCGCCCAGCCGCGCCACATCGAAGTCCAGGTGCTGGGCGACGAGCATGGCAACGTCGTATACCTGGGCGAGCGCGAATGTTCGGTGCAGCGCCGCCATCAGAAAGTCATCGAAGAGGCGCCTTCACCGTTTGTGGACGACGCCATGCGCCGCCGCATGGGTGAGACGGCCGTCCGCGTTGCGCAGGCGGCCAGCTACACCAACGCTGGCACCGTCGAGTTCCTGGTCGACGCCGAAAAGAATTTCTACTTCCTGGAGATGAACACGCGCCTGCAGGTGGAGCATCCCGTTACCGAGCAGGTCACTGGACTCGACCTGGTGCAATTGCAGATCCGCGTTGCCGCCGGAGAGAAGCTGCCCTTCACTCAGGCTGATATTCAATTGCGCGGCCACGCCATCGAGTGCCGCGTCTACGCCGAGGATCCCGACAACAATTTCTTCCCTTCGCCCGGCAAGATCACGCGCTTGGCCACGCCGTCCGGTCCTGGCATCCGCGAGGACAGCGGCGTCTATGAGGGCTGGAATGTCCCCCTCGATTATGACCCCATGCTCTCTAAGCTGATCGCCTATGCCCCGACCCGAGCCCAGGCCATCGCCCGCATGTTGCGCGCGCTCAATGAGTATCACGTGGGCGGCATCCGCACGAACCTCGCGCTGTTTCCGCGGATACTGCAGGACCCGGACTTCGCCGCCGGCCGCATGGACACCGGATTGCTGGAGCGCATCCTCGCGGAGAACGTTCCCGCCGCTGCCGCCGACGCTGACTCCGTACGACTTGCCGCCGTAGCTGCCGCCATCTTCGTTGCGAGCGGGGTGGCGAGCGCGAGCTCCGCTCTCACTGCGTCAGGGGCGGGATTTACGCAAGGTGCTGCCGGCAATGGAAACAGCACCCGTGCCGCATCCAGTAACGGCGCTGGCTCTGACTGGCAGCGGACCGCCCGCCGCGAGGCGCTGCGGGGGTCGGATCGGGGGGCGGACAAATGACCTACGACGTCGTCATCACCGACAGCCGCGGCCAGGCCACCACCCACCGCGTGGAGTTGAAGCGCGCACCCGAAACTCTGGCTTGGGTGTGCAACCTCGACGGCCAGCCTTTCGCCTTCGATGCTTCCCAACCGGAGGCAGACGTCTTGTCGATGCTCGTCGGTGGCCGTTCCTATGAGATTCGTCGCGACGGGAATGGACAGAGTAACGACCTGCAGATCGTGGTCGCAGGGCGGCGCTATGCGGCGGAAGTCTCCGATCCCCGCTCGCTACGCGGGCGTAAAGCCAAGGCCGGCTCCACGGACGGACCAAAGAAGATCAAAGCGCCCATGCCGGGGAAAGTGGTGCGCATCATCGCCGCCGAAGGTACCGAGGTGGAAGCGGGTCAGGGTGTCATCGTGATTGAAGCGATGAAGATGCAAAATGAGTTGAAGGCACCCAAGGCAGGTAAGGTGAAGAAGGTCATGGCCGCCGAAGGCGACACGGTGAATGCCGGCGATGCGCTCGCGATCATCGAATAAACTTTCCTTTCCGCGAAACCTTGGCGGGCCCCTTCCAGTAAGACTAGATAGAAGCGTTCTGAGCGGGTATCGGAGGACGCATCTGGGGGCGCATCTGGGGGCCCATTGCGATGAGTACGTCAGTACACATGGAAGAACTATCTTCCACTACCGCGGACGACCAACCACCCCCTTCTCCGGAGTTGCTGACCAAGTTCTCGCAGGGCGACCTGGATGCTTTCGAGACCCTGTTCCGCCTCTATCAAGCTGATGTCTACCGTTGGATCGAGCGGATCGTTCGCGACCACGCGCTGGCGCAAGACCTCACCATCGACGCGTTTTGGCGGGTCTACCGTGCGC
>JBKKBM010000052.1:0-16691 GCA_046714215.1 Terriglobales bacterium
TGGGTTGCAGCGGCTGGTAACTCAAATACTTTTCCAGCGGGATCTCGAAATAAAACAGCTCATTGCCATTACTGTCCGCCAGGCCGGTGATCACCAGCTGCGCGCCCGCCATCGCATTGGGGATGCCTTGCACGTTGAAGAACAGGAAGCCCGACCGGGTGGCCTTCGGCTCCACCGCGCGTGCCATGAACTGCGCGCCTTCTATTTCGGACTCCGCCTCTTTGCTCACCTGCCGCTTCGATTTACGCGGTAACGGGATAGGCAGCGGGACCGGCACGTTGCGGTCCTCCTTCTTGTGCGCGATGCGGCGGTAGATGTCTTCGTTGCTGAACGGCGAGATCTTCGTGCGATTGCGCGTGACCAGCAGCACCTTCATGTCCGCCAGCGAGATGGCGTGGTCGTTATCGTTGCTCAGGATGAGCAGCACCGGCAGCAGCCCCTCGGGCCGGTAGTCGATGCTGAAAACGCCCGCCGTCTTATCCGCCGTGTCGTAGGGATCCACCGCGATAGCGAGCTTTTCCATCTCATGCGACTCATGCGCCGGATAAGTTTTGGCATGGAACGCCCGGGGCATTGTGAACACGGGGTCTTTGGCCAGCACCGGCGTCGCCACCAGCCACAGGCACAACCCCCCCAGAAATACCCTTCTCATCATCACCTGAATAACACCCGCTCCGCGCGCTTTAGTTGCTAGTTGCTTAGATGCCTGCATTTAGAATGGCGAGTCCATGCACCTTGGCTACAGCATAGCACTGGGTCTTGCGCTCGCGGTCACGCTGCCGTTCTGGCTGCTGGGCATGCTGCGCCATGGAAAATACCGGGCTGGCCTGGGAGCGCGACTCGGCCAGGTACCCGCATCGCTTTGCCCTACCGGAAAAACGGAACGTTGCATCTGGGTCCACGCCGTCTCCGTGGGTGAGGTGCTGGCAGTCAGCCCCTTGGTGGAACGGCTCAAACGAAAGTTTGAGGGAACGCGCATCGCTATCTCCACCACCACCATGACGGGCCATGCGCTCGCCCGGAAAAAATTCGGTGAAGCGGACGTCTTCTATTTCCCATTGGACTTCGCTTTTGCCCTGCGCCCATATTTCGCTCACCTGCGGCCCACGATGGTCGTGGTGGCGGAGACGGAATTCTGGCCGAACTTCCTCCGAATGGCGCAGGAACATCCCACCCGCGTCGCGGTAGTCAATGCCCGCATCTCTGACCGGTCGTTTCCTCGATACAAAATGGTGCGCGGTCTCCTACGCCACGTCTTGCGGAATGTAGATCTCTTCCTCGCCCAGAGCGATCTCGACCGCGAACGTCTGCTAGCCATCGGCGCCGATGCCGCGCGCGTGCAGGTAGGCGGCAATCTGAAGTTCAACTCCGACGTCCCCGCCCAGGACGGCTTCGCCCAACGCTTGCGTGCGGCCCTTCCCGCGCGCGCGAAAGTTCTCGTTTGCGGCAGCTCGGTGGAGGGCGAAGAGGAGTTGTTGCTCGATGCGTTTCAGGCCCTGGTCGCGAATACAAAAACAGCCCAGAGTAAGGAACTAGTGTTCGTTCTGGCCCCCCGGCATCCGGAACGCTTTGACCAGGTTGCGGAACTGTTGACGCAGCGGGGCGTGGAGTTTTCGCGCAGATCAACCTGGGGCGGAAATACATTGTCCGGAAGCGTCTTCCTGCTGGATTCCATCGGCGAGTTGGCGAACGTGTACAGCATCGCGGACCTTGCGTTCGTCGGCGGCAGTCTGGTGCCGCGCGGGGGCCACAACATCCTTGAGCCCGCACAATTCGGCGTGCCCACGCTGGTGGGACCGCACACGGAGAACTTTCGCGACATCCTCGCCATATTTGAACGCGCCCACGCGGTCGAGCGCGTGGATGCCAATTCCCTCCTGCCGCAATTGCGCGCCTGGTTGGCCGACCCAACCTCAGCAAAAACCATGGGGGCGCGGGCGCTAGAGGTCTACCGCTCGCAGGCGGGCGCAGTGGAGCGGACTCTGGCGGCACTCGAAGTGGTGATGTGGATGCCGGAGACCATGCGCAAAAATTATCAGCAGCCGGTGGGCCGATGAATCCGCTCTCCGCAACCTTCGGCGCCATAGTGAAGACGCGCAACGCGCTCTACGACCGCGGTGTCTTTCCCGTGGAGCGCTTGCAATGGCCGGTCATCAGCGTTGGCAATCTCTCGGTGGGCGGCAGCGGCAAGACGCCCTTCACCATCCTGCTGGGCGAACAATTACAAGCCCGCCAGATCGCCTTTGACATTCTGTCTCGCGGTTACAAACGCCAAAGTGCGGGCGTGAAGCTGGTCGAGACGAATGGCACTGCCGCGGAGTTTGGCGATGAGCCCCTGCTTCTGGCGGAGAAGCTGCGCGTGCCCGTCATCGTGGGCGAGGACCGCGTCGCCGCTGGCCGCTTCGCGGAAAAAACCTTTGCCGAAGCCGGCCTGCGCCCCGCGCACGGCGATGCCTGGTTCCACGTGCTCGACGACGGCTTTCAGCACCGCCGCCTGGCGCGAGCCCTCGATATCGTTCTCGTGAATCCAGAAGACCTCGACGATCGCCTAATGCCTATGGGACGTCTGCGCGAACCACTCACCGCGCTCGCCCGTGCTGACGTGATCGTCATTCCGGAAAATATGCCTGCGGAAAAGCTGCTGCCTTTCGGCAAGCCCATCTGGCAAGTGCGGCGGCGCCTGGAAATCGAACGGGGCCAAATCCCCGTCCGCTCTATCGTCGTCTGCGGCATCGCCAAACCCGAGCGCTTTCTTGACGACCTGCGCCGGGCGGGCATCCACTCCGCAGCGGAAGTCACTTTCCCCGACCATCACGCCTACACTTCCTCGAACATCGAGCACCTGCTACGGCTGCGGGAGCAGCACAACTCCGACGGATTCCTCGCTACAGAAAAAGACGCCATCAACCTGCGCCCGCATCGGGCGCGGCTGGAGCCGCTGGTGACGGTACCCCTGAAGATGGAACTGCTGGACGCGGACGCTGCCATCAACGCGATGCTCGCCACCATAAACCCGAAATTGGAACCGGCGTCCTTGCATTGATGCACTCAGGCTGAGAGAATCCTCCTTCGCCCAAAATGACCCGCCATCACAAGCACGAACGCCTCTTGAAGATTGTGGACTCGTTCTCTCGCGTGACCGTCGCGGTGTTGGGAGACCTGGTGGCCGACGAATTCGTCTTTGGCGAGATCGCCCGTGTCTCCCGCGAGGCGCCGGTCCTCATCCTGAAGCATCGCGACCGCACCATCGTGCCGGGCGGCGGCGCCAATGCCATCTACAATCTGGCGGCCCTGGGCGTCAACGTGCTCCCCATCGGCGTCGTCGGAGAAGATGATCCCGGCCGCGCCCTGCTCAAAGCGTTTCGGCAAAAACATATTCCCGTAAGCGGCATCGTGAAGGTGAAGAACTATCCCACGGTCACCAAGACGCGCATCCTCGCCGGCCAGGCCCACTCTTCGCGCCAACAGGTAGTTCGCATCGACCGCGAGCCCGACCGCGAACTCGATGCAAAGACTTTGCGCAGCCTGCAAGTGGCGGCGCGGCAATACGCGCGCGCGGCTGATGGCCTGCTCATTTCTGATTACGGATATGGCGCCGCCTCACCCGCCATGCTTGAAGTCCTGCGCTCCCGCAACGACCTGAGCGGCATCACCATCACGCTCGACTCCCGCTATCGCATGTTGGAATTTCCCGGCGTCACCGCCGCCACCCCCAACGAGCCTGAAGTCGAAGCCGCCCTGGGCATCAAGATCGGCGATGACACCGCCCAGCTGCACGCCGCGGGCAAGGCGCTGATGCAAAAGATGAAGCTGGAATCGCTGCTCATCACCCGCGGCAAAGATGGCATGGTCTCCTTCGCGCGCGGGCGCCAACCCGTTGAGATCCCCATCCACGGCACGGATCAGGTGGCGGACGTAACCGGCGCCGGCGATACCGTCATTGCGACCTTCACCGCCGCACTGGCTACCGGAGCCGATGCCGAAGACGCTGCCCGTCTGGCGAATTATGCGGGCGGCATCGTGGTGATGAAGCGCGGCACCGCCACCGCGTCGGCCGCAGAGCTGCGCACCGCGCTGGAGCACGCCTAGATGACGCCCCAGGCCAAGCTCGTTGACCGTCGCCGTCTCGGTGAACTTGTCCGCCAGTGGCGCGCCGCGGGTGAAAAAGTCGTCCTCACTAATGGCTGCTTCGATGTGCTGCACGTCGGACACATCCGTTATCTTCACGGCGCAAAGCAGTTGGCCCCGCGGGTGATCGTCGCCGTCAATGCGGATGCGACGGTGCGTAAGCTGAAAGGCGAAGGGCGTCCGCGGATTTCTGAGAACGAGCGTGCGGAAATCCTCGCCGCTCTCGCTGCGGTGGACGCCGTCGTCATCTTCCCGGAGTCGGACGTGCGCGCGCTCATCCGCGAACTTCAGCCAGACATCCACGCCAAGGGCACGGACTACACCGAGCAGAGCGTCCCCGAGCGTGACGAGGTGCTGGCCTACGGCGGGCGGGTGGCCATTGTGGGCGACCCTAAAGACCATTCTTCGACGGAACTGCTGCGTAAATGGAAAGAATCCTGATCGTGCGCATGGGCGCCATGGGTGACATCATCCATGGACTGCCCGCCGTCGCTCTGCTGCGCCAGCGCTTTCCCGACGCGCAGATCGGCTGGGTCATCGAACGCCGCTGGATTGACCTGCTCCGCGCCCAGGGCGTAGCGCCCGAGGCGCCTCTTTCCCCGGAAAAGCCCCTGGTGAATGACATTTTTGTGGTCGACACCAAGAGTTGGCGCAAAGCGTTATTCGCTGCGAACACGCGCCACCAACTGCGCGATGTGGTCAGCGACATCCGCAGTCAAGAATTTCAAGTGACCATCGATCTGCAAGGTTCGCTGAAATCCGCGCTGGCGGCAAAGGCGAGTCACGCCGATCGCATCCTGGGGCCGGCTAAGCCCCGCGAGTTTCCCGCGCAATGGTTCTACACGGAAAAGGTGCCGACCCATCAGCCGCACGTCGTGGAACAGTACGCGGAGTTAGTCGCGCCGTTGTTGGCGGGACCACCTTCCTCGCCCCAGGCCAACGCCAAACTGATACCCATGGACCGCGCCTCTGAGCATTGGCGCGAGCAAGAGTTGCGCGAACGGAAATTGTCCGGATGGCGCTATGCCGTGTTATCTCCCGGCGCCGGCTGGAAGGCGAAGGAATGGCCGGCACAACGCTATGGCGAACTGGCACGCCACCTGGCCAAGGACGGCATCCGCAGCCTGGTGAACGTAGGTCCCAGCGAAAGCGCGCTGGCGGAGGCGGTGACGGAAAGCAGCGGCGGACACGCCCAGCCCATCCGCTGCAACATCGCCCAATTGATCGCGCTGTTGCGGCAAGCGACACTCTTCGTTGGCGGCGACACCGGACCCATGCACTTGGCGAATCTGCTGGGCATTCCCGTGGTCGCGCTCTTCGGACCCACCGACCCGGCGCGCAACGGACCGCACTTTCAACCGAGTGCCATGCTCCGCGACCCGGCCAGCACCACCAGCTATTCCCATTCGCGCGCTGGTGATGCGGGCTTGCGCCAGATCACCGTTGAGCAGGTGTTGACCGCCGCGCGCAGCATCTTAGTGGCGGTGAAGTCATGACGTACAGCCGAATCGCGCGTCGTATCCGCGTGCCCCTGGGCTTCGTCACCGCGGTGGTGTTTTTTTGGCTGGCCCGGCCCACGTGGATGTCAATCGCGCTGGGCTGTGTGGTGGCGCTGCCCGGCTTGTGGCTCCGCGCGATCGCCGCCGGACACGTCCGCAAGAATGCGGAGCTCACTACCTCCGGTCCCTATGCCTACACCCGTAATCCTTTGTATCTAGGGTCGATCATCATCGCGCTCGGTTTCGCTGTCGCCGCCTACAATCCCTGGGGCGGATTGCTGCTCATGGCCATGTTCCTCGCCATCTATCTTCCCGTGATCCGCTCCGAAGAAGAATATCTGCGCAGCACGTTCCCCGGTTTCGACGATTACACCCGCAAGGTCCCGCGCTTGCTCCCCCGGTTGACTCCTGCGGTCAATGAGCCCGGCTCGTTCTCGCGTGAACTCTATCGGAAACATCGAGAGTACAATGCTCTCATCGGGGCCGCGTGCATGATGCTGGCCCTGATGCTGAAACTTTTGTTCATCTCCCGTGGTTGAGGTAGGGTTTGCTGAAGAGCAGTGCGCCAAGGCACATCGTTTTCTTGTTGGCTTCGGCCCTGGCGCTGGCAGCTCAAACCGCGCCTGCGTCAGCAGCACCCACGCCGGCGCTCACCAAAACCGCCGCAGCCATCCGGCCTCCCTCGCCAGCCTATCGCTTTCCTGACCGCCAGACGTTCACCTACAGCGTGGAATGGCGCCTCTTCGATGCTGGCATTGCCAGCATCCGGCTCGAACCCGCAGGCCGCGAGCAGCGCGTGACTGCTACCGCCGACGCCAAGGGCATAGTCGGCCTGCTCTACCACGTGCGTGACCGCTTCGAATCCTTCTTTGACCCGCTGACCAATTGCTCCCGCACCATCGAGAAGAAGACCGAAGAAGGCTTTCGCCGCATCGAGACCAACATCCTCTTCGACACCGCCCGCAAGAAAAGCATCCTCGCTGAGAAAAACCTCCGTAATAATCAGTCCAAGCGCGTGGAGAATGACATTCCCGGCTGCGTCACGGATGTCACTACCGCCATTTTTTATATCGCCTCCCAATCCCTCGTTCCCGGTGCGACCGTACTTTTTCCCTTGAACGATGGCGGCAAAACAGTCGACGTGCAGGCCACGGTAGAAGCGCGCGAAGTGGTAAAAGTTCCCTCCGGGACTTTTACCACGCTGCGTGTTCAGGCTATCGGCACCTCCGCCACTACGAAAAACAAAGGTCGAGTCTGGATCTGGTACTCCGACGACGAACGCCACACTCCGGTGCAGATGCGCGCTAAACTTTTCTGGGGCACGCTCACCTTTCGTCTTAAATGAGCCGGAGCTTTCCCCCGGGGCCGCGCAGGGTGTAGCCTTGTGCATCGAAGGATGTAGTGACCTTATGAGCAACGAAGCGAAAACTCCCAACACTGAACTTGTAGAGATCTTTGATACCCAGGAAGAGTCGGAGGCGCTCGTGATCCAGGGCCTGCTCGATTCCGCCGGTATCGAGTCGCTGATGACCAGCCTGGACGTGCCCCAGGACGTGATGCCCGGCGTGGGCGGCGTGGTGTTGCGCGTTCAGCCGGAGGTGGCCGACGAAGCGCGCCGAGTCATCACCGAGTATCAGAACAATCCCGCCACCGACGCCGAAGTGATGGACGAACCCGCGCCGGAGAACGGCTAGCACCGCTCACCGCTGGCTTGGCAACTCCGCCGTAATGTTTTTTCCATCCAGATAAAACGTGACCGCGCCCTGGATGTCGGTGCGGTAGGTCCGTACCTGGGCCGCGCGCAGGCGCGCCAGTACATCCGCCCGCGGATGTCCGTAAAGATTTCGATAACCCGCTGAGATCACCGCATAGCGCGGCTGCACTTGGCGCAGCAACTCCGGCGTGGTTGAGGTTCCGCTCCCGTGGTGCGCTACCTTCAGCAACGACGCGGGCGCGGCAATTTCCGCCAACTTCTCCTCGGTCTTCTTCTCCGCGTCGCCGGTCAGCAGAGCGGAGGTCTCTCCGTAGTGCGCTTGCAGGACCAGCGAATCTTCGTTGCGGCGCAAGCCGGCCGCGCTTCCTGACGGCGGATTTAATACGCTGATCCTCACTGCTCCCAGCGTGATCTGATCGCCCGTCGAATAATGTTTGACGCTTACGCCATACTGCGCAGCCGCTTGCGTCAGTCGCGCGTACCCTTCCGCGCCCGCGCCGGCTCCCAACCACAATTCACGCGGACGAAAGTTCGCCAGGATAGCCACCATTCCGGAGAGGTGGTCGGAGTGCGCGTGCGTCACCGCGACCGCGTCCAAGCGCGTGATGCCCCGCGACCATAGATACGGCGACACCACATCCTCGCCGATATCGAAGTTGTCGGTGCGGAACGGCCCGGCAGGGCCGCCACCATCCACCAGTAGTGTCTCCCCATCCGGCGAGACCACCAGTATCGAATCACCCTGCCCTACATCGATGGCGGTCACCTCCATCACGCCCGGCTTCAGCCGGGGCTCGGGCGCCAACGTCACTAGTGCCGCAGCGACAAAAAGCACGGTGACTGCGGCCAACGCACCCCAGCGACCGCGTCGGGCCAGCAGGAGCGCGCCGATAACGGACATGGCCGCCGCCCATAAGATGACCATCTCGGGAACCGCCAACCGCACTTCGGCGAATCGTGCGCCCGCCGCGTTCTGCACCGTGAAGGTGATCGCGTGCAAGCACAACGCGGTAACACTCCACCCCACGGAAGCCAGCGTCGCTGAGATCATTTGCAACAGGGTTGCGATCAACGCCGCGGGCAGCAGGACCGCCGTCAACGGCACTACCAGGATATTCGTCGGAACTCCCAGCAACGCCAGCCGATGAAAATAGATGGTCATCGGTACGGCCAGCGCCAACTGCATCACCAACGACACGGCTATCAGGTCATACAACGCCAGCGCCGCCGTGCAACTCCGCGTCATAAGCCACGCAACGACCGCGTAACTCCTACGCACTGACCCCGGCGTCAATATCCTCGAAATCTTCTCCGCGATCAGCCGCAGGTCGAGCCGGAACTGCGCCAGCCGCGGCGGGAGCGTGAGATCGTAGCCGGTCAACTCCAATCCGCGCAGCGCTTGCTGGTACGGCTGCGACGTGGCAGCCAGTAGCGGCTGCACGATCCCGCTCAACGCCACCATACTTAGGAAAGTGAGTTGAAAGCTGGGCTCGAAGACGCTCTCGGGCGCATATAAGATGAGCAACCACGCCGCCGTTCCCACCGCGTTGAGTGAAAATCGGTCACGATAGAGCATGCGCGCGATCATGAAAAGACATAGCATGATCGTGGCCCGCAACACCGGTGTGCCCAGATCGGTGATCACGACGTACAACAGGCAAGCGGTTACGGTGAGCCAGGTCGCCGTCCACGGGCCCCCGCGCAGGCGGCGCGTTACCCAAAAAACGAAGAACGCCAGTATGCCCACGTTCATTCCCGAAACCACCAGCACGTGAAAGACGCCGGTCTTCTGGAATTGCGCGCGGGTGGTTCGTTCCAGCAACGACTGCTCGCCGATCACCATGGCCAGCAGCAATGACGCATCCTGGGCATCAAGTCGGAACCATGACTCCTCTCCTCCTCGACCAGCGCTCAGCATCGTTTGTGCGACCGCAATACGCATGCGGTTGCGCCAACCACCCCAGCGGCTCCCCGCATATCCTTCCAGCTTCTCAAACTTCTCTACGCTGACGGAAGCGAGCGCTGCAATCTCTTTGCCTCGTAAGTAGGCGCGATAGTCCATCGCGCCCGGATTGCCATAGTTGCGCGGCCCGCGTAGCTTTGCGGGAAAACGGATGCGTTCTCCATATAGAAACGACGTTACGGGAACGTAGTGGCTGTCGCCTGCCTCCGGATCCGACCCCGCCACTTGCGAACGCACGGTGATGCGGATGCCGAAGACTACGTCTCTTCTTCCCGTCGCGTCTTCGATCGCCTCCGTCTCCACGTCGATCACTTCACGACGTTCCGGCGTCCCTGGCTCCCCCGTCTGCCGCCGCGGTAGCCCGGTGCAGACAATGTGCCCGATCACCACCACTTCTTCGCCATCGGTGATCTGCGTGAGGTCCGGAGACGGCGTCTGCGTGGCGGCTGCGAGTTCAAAATGCAGCGCGCCCAGACTGAGCAATCCACCCAAAGCCAGCGCCACTGCATAGGAGGTTCGCTTGCGCGCGAGATAGGCGCCACTGCTGAGGCCAACCGCCGCTGCCACCAACCACCACGACATCGGCCGCCATTGCACCGCGGCCAGAACGATGCCCGCGGCGTATGCCACCGCCGCCCAGAACATCGGCTGTTGGGTAAAAAGATTGAGCGGAGGATGGTTGGGCCCCGCATTAGGGGTGTGGGTACTCACACAACACCAGACCTTCAGCGCGAGAGATGTACGACCGTCTCCAGGTGGAAGGTCTGCGGGAACAGGTCGACCAAGTGGATGCTGTCGATGCGATACCCCGTTTCGGTCAGCGCCTTCAGGTCCCGCGCCAACGTTGCCGGGTCGCAGGAAACATAACAGAGTTGCGACGCTTTGACCCGTCCCAATATGGGAATCACCTTGTCGCCCAATCCGGCCCGCGGCGGATCTACCACGATCAGGTCAGCGAAAAACTTGTCTCCTACCTGCCGCAGGTAGTCTTCTGTCGTGGAACGAACGGCCTTCACATGCACCGGAACATTGGTCCGGAGATCGGCGAACGACGTCGGCGACGCTTCCACCGCGACTACTTGCTCAAACGCCCGCGACATCGGCAGCGTGAAAAGGCCCGTTCCGGCGTACAGATCCAGCGCCATCCGCCCTTTTTTGCCGGCAGTGACCAGTTCGACCAGCGCATCGGAGAGAAAGCGGTTGGTCTGAAAAAATGCGCCCGCGCTCACCCGGTAGCGGTCGCCCTTGGTTTGATATTCAAGAAAAACTTTGCCGTTGGTCCACAGCGGCTCACCATACTCCGCCGATTCGCCCTGCAGCAGGAAGGCGGCCATGCCTGTGATCGCAGGAACCTGCGAGACGAGCTCCGCGGCAAACCGTTTCAACTGCGCGCGATCGTCTTGACTGGGCGCGGAGTGCACCATCAACTCCAGCAGAACATGACTGTCTGTCGCATCGGCAAAGAACTCTATTTCCTTTATCACTGGCGGGAATTCGCCCGCTTCACCTTGCATCCACATTACCGCCAGCGCACGATTGATGAGCGGCGAGCTGATGGGACACTCGCGCACCGCCACCAGCTTATGCGATCGATACTGGTAGTAGCCCATTTCGAAGGTGCCGGAGTGATGCACGCGCATCCGCGTGCGATTGCGGTAATGGAAGGGCTCCCCGGCGACGACTTCTATCGGTTGCGTCCAGTCCAGTTTGCCGGTGCGTCGCAAGGTCTCGCGCAGGATCTCTTGCTTGGCTTCCACTTGGTGAGCGTAATCCATGTGCTGGTAGTGACATCCACCACAGCGCTGAAAATAAGGACACGGTGCCCCCATCCGCTCCGCCGCCGGTGTGATCACAGACTCCAGCCGCGCATGCGCGAAGCCCTTCTTCTGCGCCGCGACTTGCGCCTCTACCTCTTCGCCCGGCAACACGAAGGGGACGAACACCGTCTGCGCGCGCGCGTCCTTACCCTCTGCGCGGGCCAGGCCCTCGCCACCGTACACGAGTTTTTCTATTTTTAATCGCACTGGAAATCGCGCTGGGTCCCGATCGGACCAGAAGAGCCGCATGAATAGAGCTTACATGTATAGCTTACATATAAAAGAGGCTTAGGCGGGGCAACCGGGCGCGTTCCAGTAAACGTTTGTTTACATACTGGCGATGCAACTGTTCGATTTGCGCACTCTTCATCTTACTGCGATACGGCGCAATGTCGCGGTCCGCCTCCGTGCGGACATCGATCAACTCCTGGTCCGGCGTGCCCGTAAGCAAGGCGCCAAACAGCTTTTCTTCCAATACTGTGAGGTGGCGCTCCACTTCTTCCAGCTTGGCCGCAACCGATTCCACCGTTTCCGCCAATGTCTCGAGCGTTTGCGCCGTTTCTTTTAACAGAGCCGTCAGATTCGGCGGATTCTTTGCCTCTCTCAGGTGCCGCGCATTTTTCCGCAGATACGCAGCCACCTCACCCGCCTGCATACCGGCCGCCTCCGGCTTGCGCTCACTGCCGAGCGCGGCTTCCTTCATCTCTTCCGCTGCGGCCAGCACCTCTTGGGAACAATACGCCAGGCTGTTCACCTTGCGGGTTTTGGCGCGCGCGGGCTTGCGATCGTAACTGTCAAAAGCGGAATCGATGCCGCGCAGCACGGCCGGCAAAGGGATGCCGGCATCCTTCCACGTCTCGATCAGCGCCCAATCCAGCGTTGACAGCAGCAGAATGCTGCCGCGACGCCGCTGAAAATGCTCTTCGATCTCAGTGAAATAATTGAAGTAATTTTCCACGGGAGTAGGCGCTGACCGCTAGGCCTTGCGTCGCGGCGCCGCCACCGCTTCGCTCTGCTCTTCCCGCGCGTGCTTCGGACGCGGCGTCCCGGCGTTGCGCTCCCAGATGATGCGCAAGCCCTCCAGCGTGAGCAGGTCATCCACCACGGTGATGAAGCGGGAGCCCGCGGCTATCAGCGGCGCCAGGCCGCCCGTCGCCACCACTTTGGTGCCTTCTCCCATCTCCTGCACCAAGCGCTCCAGGATGCCGTCTACCAGCCCGAGGTATCCGTAATAGAGGCCGGACTGCACGCTGGCGACAGTGTTGGTGCCGATCACCTGGCTGCGGCTGGGCTTGCGGATGTCTACCCGCGGCAGCCGCGCGGTACGGTCGAACAGCGCTTCCGCGGAGATGCCGATGCCTGGCGCGATCACCCCGCCCATGTATTCGCCCTTGGCGGAGACAGCGTCAAAGGTGGTCGCAGTACCAAAGTCCACCACGATGCACGGCCCACCGAACTTCTCGAACGCCGCCACGCCATTCACGATGCGGTCCGCGCCTACTTCCGCCGGATTGTCATAGTGCACCGGCATCCCGGTCTTGATCCCGGGCTCGATGAACAGCGGCTTCTGATGAAAGTAGCGCTCGCATACCTCGCGCAAGGTCGTATCCATGGGCGGCACCACGGACGAGATGCCGATGCCCCGCACCTGCTTCACTTCGATATTGTCCATGGCGAAAAGATTGCGGAAGAGCACGCCGTACTCGTCCACCGTCTGCGTTTTAATGGTGGCCACGCGCCAGTGAGCGATCAGCTTCGTATAACGCGGCGCCGCCTCGTCGCCCGCTTCTGCGCCGAACAGTCCCAGCACCGTGTTGGTGTTGCCCACATCAAGTAGAAGCAGCATAGATACCTATTTGGGCGGCAGCTTGCGCACGCCGCCGCTCAGCACCGTCTTCACCCCTTCATCCGTCTGCACCCGCAAGAAGCCCCGGGAGTCCAGCCCCACCGTCTGGCCGGTGAATCCGCCCGCCTCTTCCACCATCACGCTGGCGCCATGGGCGTAAGACGAGCACCGCTCAAACCGCTTCACGATCGAGGGGCTCACGTTCGCCAGCAGACCCGTGGACAACGCACGATACTCGCGGTCGAGTGATTTTAGCAAAGCGGCCGCAATCTCCGTCCGCGGCCACTCGTGCCCGGTCTCGATGCGCAGCGAGGTCGCGATGGCGGCGATCTCTTCCGGAAAACTGGGTTGGTTCACGTTGATGCCGATGCCCACCACCACATGGCGCACGTGAGTGCTGTCCGCATGCATCTCCGTCAGGACGCCGCCCAGCTTGCGGTTGCCCAGCATGATGTCGTTGGGCCAGCGCAGGTCCGGCGGCGTACCCAGCACCGATTCAATGGCATAGTGCACCGAAAGGCCGGCGATCAGCGACAACCACAACACGTCCGTGGGATTCATATTCGGACGCAACAGCATGGAAAGATA
This sequence comes from Terriglobales bacterium, assembly GCA_046714215.1. GTDB lineage: Bacteria > Acidobacteriota > Terriglobia > Terriglobales > Acidobacteriaceae > DATLCI01. Next base: position 13,556 of record JBKKBM010000052.1, read on the forward strand.
GAGGCCGCCTTCGCCGGAGGAATGCCAGCTGTGACCGCCGCGTCCGCGCCCCGCAGTCTGCTCATCCGCGATGAACAAGCTGCCTTCTTCCGCGCCGTCATGCGCCGCCTTCATCGCCATCTCATTGGTGGATGTGGTGGAGCGGAAGTAATGGATGGTTTCCGGACGCCCAAAGATGGTATTGCGTAACAGCGGCGCTAGCGAATCTGGGGTCAAGAGGTCAGGCATGGTGAGAGCAGCAGATACGCTCTTAGTCTAAACGAGCTAAATGCCGGACAAAAAGAAAAGCGCACGCCTCGCATTTCACAGGAACGGGGCGTGCGCATTGGGGTCAACTTTTGTGCTACTTCTTCTGCGACTACGGTGCTGATTACTTCTTTGCCGGAGCCGGCTTGGTGGCTGCCGGGGCCGCCGCCTTAGCTTCCAGGTTGAGTTCGATCTTCACGTCGTCACTCACGGCCAGGCCGCCATTGTCGAGTTTCCGGCTCCAAGAGACGCCAAAATCCTGGCGGTTGATCTGCGTGGTGGCGCCGACGCCGATCATCGCCCCGCGCGGCGTGTCCAGCTTCGCCACGTCGAAGAGCAGCTCCACGTCCTTGGAGACGTTCTTCATGGTCAGCGTCCCGATGGCAACCAACTGGTTGCCACGCTTTTCTACTCGCTTGCTCTTGAAGGTGATCTCGGGATACTTCTCCACCTCAAAGAAGTCGGCGCTCTTCAGGTGCTTGTCGCGGCCTTCGTTGTCAGTGTTGATACTGTCGGCCTTGATCACGGCCTCAACGGAGGACTTCGACGGGTCCTTCTCGTCATAGATGATGGTGCCAGAGACGTTGCTGAAACGGCCGTGCACGGTAGAGATAAGCATGTGGCGGACGCTGAAATTGGCGGCGGAGTGGGCGGAATCGATCTTGTATTCGTCGGCGGCAAAGGCCACGCCGGCCAACAGCAGTAGCACGCCAAACAGCCGCAAGGTCTTAGGAATACGCACGGTGTTGATTCTCCTCAAAAGATGGAACACTGTAAACAGATGCGAAAAGGCGGCTCGCAGATACAAATAAACCCAATGCTACAAATTTTGACTCGGGCCGAAAGCTTTCGTAAGCGCCACTTGCGTCAGCATTACGCGGGAACAATCCTCATGCTCAGGTCAACCGCGTGAGCGGAATGGGTGAGCGCGCCCACGGAAATATAGTCCACGCCGGTCTCCGCATAGGCGCGGATGTTCTCCAAAGTGATGCCTCCGGAAGCTTCTAGCGGCACGCGACGCGTGTGCGATTTCACCCGCTCCACGGCCTCCCGGATCATGCCGGGAGGCATGTTATCCAGCAGGATGGCTTCGGCGCCATGCAGCAGGGCGGCGTCGAGCTCCTGCATGCTGCGGACTTCCACCTCGATGGGCTGTTCGCCGCGCCGGTTGCTCAGCGCCTTGCCCAGCACGGTGGCGATGCCGCCGCCCAACGCGATGTGGTTGTTCTTGATAAGCACGCCGTCCGAAAGATCTAGGCGGTGGTTGAAGCCGCCGCCGCAGCGCACGGAATATTTGTCCAGGATGCGGAAGCCGGGCATGGTCTTGCGCGTGTCCAGCAGGCGCGCGTGGGTGCCGGCGATGGTGTCCACGAACTTGCGGGTCATGGTGGCGACACCGCTCATGCGCTGCAGCACGTTCAGGATCACGCGCTCGCAGGAAAGGATCACGCGGGCATTGTGGCGCAGCACTGCGATGGCCTGACCGGGTCGCAGGCGGATGCCGTCAAAGATCTCCGGATGACTGATGACTTCCGCATGGCCCACCACGCTGGGATCCAGTTGCTCGTAGATCTGGACGATGCGCGCCACGCAACCGATACCGGAGAGGATGCAATCCTGTTTGGCGAGAATGGTGCCGGCGGCCTTCTGCTGAGGGTCAATGGTGGCGTAGGTGGTGGCATCGCGCGTGGCCTTATCTTCGAGCAGCGCGTTTTCCAGGATCGCCGTGATCTTTCTGCTATGCCAGTCCACAAAAATTTCTCACGAGTACAGAGCCGCTAGACCATTTATACACGATGCGGTACCGGGGCGGTCCCGCCCTCCCTCCCCTACCCCCTACCCCGTATAGGTGATTTCCTTTTAGAATCATGAGAATAGCCTCGAAAATCCGGCCACATTCCTGTTTCTAAAGGACTTAAGTGCAAAATCCTCATTCCAAAGGGCTTGCAGTCAGTCTCTAAATATCTTATAGATAATATATATAAACAAATGATATCATTTTGTGAAAATTCTGTAGTGAATTCGGCGGTGTAAGTGCCGGGCGGGCGAAAATCTTGCAGCGCGAGTGAGGCGGGCGATGTCGAATGCGTAGCACGACAGCGGAGGGACCATGCGATTTTCATTGCAGGAAGCTATCCCGGTCTTAGAGCGGACCCCGAAGGTGCTGGACACGTGGTTGCGCGGGCTACCGGAGGGATGGACCTCACAGAACGAAGGCGGCGAGACGTGGAGTCCCTATGTGGTGATGGGACACCTCGTCCACGGAGAGCTGGCGGATTGGATCCCGCGAGCCAAGATCATCCTGGAGCATGGAGAAGGCCGGGCATTCGATAAGTTCGACCGCTTGGCGCAGTTCCGGGAAAGCAAAGGTAAGACGCTCGAGCAGTTGTTGGATGAGTTCGCCCAGTTACGGGGGGAGAACCTGCGGACGCTGCGCGGGATGAAGGTGGATCCGGCGGCGAAGGGGCGGCATCCGGAGTTGGGCGCGGTGACGATGGGAGAGTTACTGGCCACATGGGTGGTACACGACCTGACCCACATCTACCAGATCAGCCGGGTGATGGCGCATCAATATCGGGATGAAGTCGGCGTTTGGAAGCAGTATCTGGGCGTGTTGAAGGGCGGGCACGTGAGCGGGTAGGGCCTTGGTAATCGGGTAATTTGAAATTGAGTAATTTGAAAAGCCGGTGCTTGCGTGGGCCTAAGGCCCTTGGGGTATTTGGTGACGCTAACCCCGCCCTTACGGGCGGGCTATCTAGATGTCGGCGCTCCGCGCCTGCTCTCGCGCAACTCAGGATGACAAACAGTCAGTCGTCCCTGCGGGACTATTCTGCGGTTGCGCGTTTTCCCGGCACTTCGTGCCGGGCTACTGGCAGTCGCCCTTCGGGCT
>JBKKBM010000053.1:0-9100 GCA_046714215.1 Terriglobales bacterium
GCCTTGAAGCTTGAATAGGAACATTCTCCGATCTTTGCGAACTCGGACAACCAAGACCCCTTTCAGACGTGGTACACAAAACGTGGTACACAATAAGGATGCGCGCCACGAACTTTCAACGACTTAGAATGCCGTCCGTCTCCTCTATGTAGTTGAAAATACGTTGTGGTTGCACTTTGACACGGTAGAGGTCAGGAGTTCGAGTCTCCTCGTGCCTACCATCTTTCTCAAGCACTTCCCCACCACCTTCCGGCCCATGCATCCTTCCGCTGGGATGCGGGCTAGACACGTTTGACATTATCGCGGTTCCGACGTTAACCTACTACTTATGTTCACCTCTGCGAGCCCACATCCTTCTTCTGCTCGCTGCTGGTCCCACCTTTGGTGGCGACCCTCTACGCGTTTGTCCTAGTCCTTTAGCGGGTGGCTTCATCCGCATTCCCCAGACCGAATCTCAAGCGCTGCTGCGCGACGCGGACTTACCGCAGTCAGGACTACCCGATGTTGGTCGTTATGCATGCCCAAGCTACTCGCCAGGAGATCCTCCACGTTTCTTCCATAGTGGAATCACTCGGGCTCACTCCCCATCAACTTCCCGGGCAGCAACGTACCGTCATCGGAGTGACCGGCAACGAAAGCGCCCTCAGCTCTGAGCGCTTCGAGAATCTTCCCGGGGTCGCCGAAGTCATCCGCGTCTCGAAACCTTATAAACTGGTGTCGCGAGAGTTTCAGCCGCAAGACACGATCATCCATGTCCCCTCCACCGGGGCCCGGATCGGGGGTGACCTGGTCAGCGTCATTGCTGGTCCCTGTTCCATCGAGAGCCGCGACCAGGCATTCGCCATCGCGGAAAGTGTGGCCGAATCCGGCGCGCAGTTCTTTCGCGGCGGGGCCTTCAAGCCGCGAACCTCGCCCTACTCCTTCCAGGGACACGGCGAGGAAGCCTTGCGGATATTGGCTGAGGTCCGCGAGCAGTTTGGATTGGCCATCGTCACCGAAGCGGTGGATGCTGAGTCGCTCGAACTGGTGGTGAAATATGCCGACGTGGTTCAGATCGGCGCGCGCAACATGCAGAACTTCGCCTTGCTGAAACGCGCCGGCAGTTGCGGGCGCCCGGTCCTGCTCAAGCGTGGCCTTTCCGCAACGCTGGAAGAGCTCTTGATGGCCGCCGAGTACGTTGTGAGTGCCGGTAACACTCAGGTCGTACTCTGTGAACGCGGCATCCGGACCTTCTCGGACCATACCCGCAATACCCTCGACCTCAGCATCATTCCCGCGGTGCAGCGACTGAGTCATTTACCCATTATCGCGGACCCCAGCCATGGGACCGGAAAACGGGAAAAGGTGATTCCCATGGCCCGGGCCGCAGTCGCCGCAGGCGCTCAGGGCGTGATGGTGGAGGTGCATAACGATCCCGACCACGCATTGTCAGATGGGCAACAATCCATCTATCCCGCTCAGTTGCACGCCATGATGAACGATCTGCAGCTGGTGGCACCCGTGGCAGGACGGCGGCTGGCGAGAGGGGAAGCGACCAGGGAGGTGGGCCCATGATCACTTCCCTGGAACAATTTCGGGCGGCTGCGAATCATAGTCCCGCGGCGCTGGTGGTAAAAACCATCCCCGCCGGCCAGCGGACTCCGGCGGACATCTACCAGCGGCTGGCCGGCAAGGGCGAGCCGGCATTTCTTCTCGAGTCGGTGGAAGGCGGTTCGCGACTTGCCCGCTACAGCTTCATCGGGATCAACCTGCACAGCACTCTGCGCGTAACTGCCGGGGGGACCCACTTGCGATCCGCGAATAACCTGGATTCCTTTGATCCACGCCATGCGATCGCCGTCCTGCGCGAGCGTCTCGCCCAGTGGAAAGTGGCCGATGATCCATCCCTTCCTCCGTTCGTCGGCGGGGCGGTGGGCTATCTCGCTTATGAAGCCGCTGCCTGGTTTGAGCCTGCTATGGCGCAGGCCTCGCTTCAAGGTGATGCGACACTGGCTCGCTTCATGCTGTTCGACACGGTGATCGCCTTTGATCACGAGTCGGCGACCCTGAACCTCATCGTGCTAGCCGTGCCGTACTCCGGCGGCGACGTGGACGTTGATGTGGACGCCAAGTATGCGGTCGCCTGCCAGCGCATCGCGGCCCTGATCCGCCGCATCGAGTCTCCCCTGGCGCCAACACCATGCGCCAGCCGCGGCGAGGGCAAGCTGGATTTTGCCAGCAACTTTGACCAAGCCGGCTTCGAGCACGCCGTTCGCCGGATCCAGGAACACATTAGCGCTGGGAGCTGCTATCAAGCGGTGCTTTCGCAAAAACTGCGGACCACCACGACGGCGTCGGCCATCGCCATCTACCTTGCGTTGAGGCGGATCAACCCTTCTCCCTACCTCTTCCTTTTGGATTTCGGCGATGAACAGCTTATCGGCGCCTCTCCGGAGATGTTGGTTCGCTGCCGCAACGGGATACTGGAGTACCGGCCCATCGCCGGCACTTGCCCGCGCGGCAGTTCAGCGGCGGAAGATGCAGTTCTCGCGGCGGCATTGCTCGCAGACGAAAAGGAGCGGGCCGAGCACGTGATGCTGGTGGATCTTGGGCGCAATGACCTGGGGCGAGTGGCCGAGACCGGCAGCGTGGAAGTCCGTCGGTTGATGCACGTCGAGCGCTACTCTCACGTGCAGCATATCGTGACGGAACTCCAGGCCAGGTTGCGTCCCGGACTTGATTCCTTTGACGCGCTGGCCGCCTGTTTCCCCGCCGGTACCGTCACCGGCGCGCCCAAGATCCGCGCCATGCAGCTGATCCAATCACTGGAACCAAGCCGGCGCGGCACGTACGCGGGCGCCGTGCTGTACGCCGATGTGCGCGGCAATCTGGATTCGTGTATCGCTATCCGCAGCATCCGGCTGCAGCACGGCGGTGCGGAACTGCAGTGCGGCGCCGGCATCGTCTTTGATTCCAAGCCCGCAGCCGAGTTTCAAGAGACCTTGAACAAAGCCGGAGCGATGATCGAGGCTCTGCGCGCGGCCGCCGGAGGTCAGGCATGATCCTGGTCATCGACAACTACGATTCTTTTACCTACAACATCGTGCAGTATCTCGGCATGGTGGGGGCGGAGGTAGTGGTTCGCCGTAACGATGAGGTCTCCGTCGCCTCCGCCAGGATGTTGCCGCTCCGGGCCATCGTGATCTCCCCGGGGCCGGGCACGCCGGAAGAATCCGGCTGCATCCTCGATATCATTCACAGTTTTGCGGAAGCGTTGCCCATCCTCGGCATCTGCCTGGGACATCAAGCGATCGGGGTGGCCTTCGGCGCTAAGTTGGTGCGTGCTCCGCGTCCCGTCCACGGGAAGTCCAGTCTTATTCGCCACGATAGCCAAGGCGTTTATCACGGCTTGTCGCCGGAACTCTCTGTTGGGCGTTATCACTCGCTCGTGCTTCAACCGGAAACGGTCAAGGCTCCGCTGGTAGTCACCGCCACATCGCAAGACGATTCGCAGGTAATGGGTATTCGTCATACCCGCCTGCCTATCGAAGGAGTCCAGTTCCATCCGGAATCTATAGCCACCAGTGCCGGCCTGCAACTGCTCACGAACTTCGTTCATGCCTGTCGTCCAAATCCAACCATCTCTGCGTACACTTCAGGAGCAACCCGATGAAACCCTTATCTGCGGCTACACCTGTACCCGATCCTACGGATGAGAAGCGGCCCGGATGGCTTCTTCCCACGCCCGCCCGGACCGACGAACCCCCTGTCGATCAGGTCAAGCAGTTTCTGCTGCGGTTGATGGCGGGCGAGGACCTCACGCGCGCCCAGTCAGCCGCATTGCTCTCAGCGCTGCTCGACGGCCAGTGTTCGGATGCCCAGATCGGCGCCGCACTGGTCGCGCTGGCCATCAAAGGCGAATCGGTGGAGGAGTTGGCCGGAATGGCGGAGGCGATGCGCTCGCATTCTGTCCGACTGATATCCTCCCATGCGGTCGTGCTTGACACCGCCGGCACCGGCTCCAGCAAGGCGAAGATCTTTAATGTTTCTACGGCAGCGGCTTTGGTGATCGCCGCAGCGGGACTGCCCGTAGCCAAACATGGCAGCCGCGCGGCCACCAGCCGTTCCGGCAGCGCTGACGTCCTTACGGCACTGGGCGTCCGGGTCGATACTCCTCCCACCGTCGCTGAGCGCTGTTTGGCGGAGCACGACATCTGTTTCATGTTTGCGCCGCTCTATCATCCGGCGACTGCCCGGGTCGCGCAGGTGCGAAGGCAACTCGGCGTCCACACTACTTTTAATCTTCTCGGACCACTGACGAATCCCGCCGGGGCTACGCGTCAATTGCTGGGCGTGTGGCATCCGGAACTATTGCATCGAGTCGCCTCGGCCCTCGCCGCCCTCGGTTCGGAGCGCGCCTGGGTCGTGCGCGGCAGCGATGGTCTCGACGAGATCACCCTCTCGGGCCCCACGGTGGTTTACGAAGTGGAGGATGGCTGGGTCAAACGCAGTGAGGTCAGCCCCGGCGACTTCGGCCTGCAGGAGGCTTCACTCTCGGAATTGCGTGGCGGCGACCCCCAACGCAATGCCGCGATCATCCTCGAGGTCCTGGAGAACAAGCGGCGAGACGCGGCCCGTGACGTGGTCCTGCTGAACGCCGCCGCTGGACTCTACGTAGGCGGACGTGCCGCTTCCTTGCGCGAGGCAACCGCGCTGGCGGCAAGCGCCATTGATTCCGGCGCCGCTCGCCAGAAGCTGCAAGAGCTGGTGGACGCAACCAATGCCCAGGCGGTAGCGGAATGAGTGGATCGGTCCTGCTTGACATCGTCGCGGCCACCCGACTTCGAGTGGTCTCACTGCCGCATCCGGAGGCGGAGGACTTGGGTCGCACCGAGGCGGGAGCACGCTTCAGGAAGGCGCTGGCTGCAACCGCACCGGCGATCATCGCGGAGATCAAGCGGGCCTCGCCCTCCCGCGGTGTGATTCGCGCTTCGGTGGACATCGGCGATCTCGCTCGCGCTTACTTGCGCGGGGGTGCCGCAGCTATTTCTGTGCTGACCGAGCCGCAGTTCTTTCACGGATCCGTCAAAGATTTAAGGGAGGCCGCCGCGGCCGTCGCCCTGCCCGTGTTACGAAAAGACTTCATTCTTTCCGAAGCGCAGCTTTTTGAATCGGCGAAGATCGGGGCTAGCGCCGTTCTGCTCATCACTGCCGTGCTCTCTTCGGCTGAGCTAAAGACGTTGCGCCGGATCGCCGAAGACGACCTGGGGATGGCGGCGCTGGTCGAGGTCCACGACGCCGATGAATTCCAGCGCGCGCTGGATTCCGGCGCAACCCTTATTGGCATCAACAATCGCGATCTACATACCTTGGATGTTTCTCTCGAGGTCTCTGACCGGCTCGCCCGTTTAGCCCCGAAGGGCGTGACCCTCGTCGCCGAGAGTGGGATACGCACTGCGGCTGACCTGCAGCGCCTCCAGAGCATCGGCATCAACGCATTTCTCATTGGCGAGGCATTGATGTCCGCTGAGGATCCCGCAGTAACCCTGCGGGCGCTGATAGAAGGCGCTGCATCATGACCTTGGTGAAGATCTGCGGTCTCACCACCGCGGAGGATGCGCTCGCTGCGCTGGAATCCGGGGCCGACATGCTGGGCCTCAACTTTTATCCCGGCAGTCCGCGCTATCTCGATTTGGACGCGGCTGGCGTGGTGGTGACCGCTCTGCCCCCAGCCGCCAACTTGATAGGAGTATTTGTGGACCCAGTCGCTGATGAAGTCTTTCGCGCGCTCGAGCGCCTCCATCTCTCGGGCGTGCAACTGCACGGGCATGAGACCCCGCAGCTCATCGCCACGATCATGCCTCGGGTTCGGGTCATCAAAGCGGTGCGCACTCGCGCGGAAGCGGAACAAGCCTTGGCATGTGGATGCCAACTCCTGCTCGACGCTCCGTCGCCTCTGCGCGGAGGTTCGGGAAAGCTTTCCGATTGGACCCTGGCCCGAGAACTCTCAACCATGACACCACATTTCTACCTGGCGGGTGGTCTCACCCCGGAGAACGTGAGCCAGGCAATCAAATCCGTTCGCCCTTTTGCCGTCGATGTCGCTTCCGGGGTGGAACTTTCTCCTCGGCAAAAATCAAAATCCGCAATGGAAGCTTTTGTGAAAGCCGCCAAGATGGGAGAAGCGTATGTCCAACACCCCGGTTGAGCCTGGCATGTACGGTATCTACGGTGGCCGCTTCGTTCCGGAGACGCTGATGGCTCCTCTGGAGGAACTGGAAGAAGCCTTCCGTACGGCGACCGCCGATGCTGGGTTCGCCGCCAAGTTGAATGGATTGCTCTCCGCGTATTGCGGCCGTCCAACCTCTTTATATCTCGCCTCGCGCCTGACGGAACATTGTTGCGGCGCCCAGATCTTCCTGAAGCGGGAGGACCTGTTGCACACCGGCTCTCATAAGATCAACAACGCCCTCGGACAGGCGCTACTGGCGCAACGCATGGGAAAACGCCGCGTGATCGCCGAGACTGGCGCGGGGCAACATGGAGTGGCCGCGGCTACCGCCTGCGCGCTCCTCGGGTTGCAATGTGTGGTGTACATGGGCACGCGTGACATGGAGCGTCAGTCGCTCAACGTGTTTCGCATGCGCCTGTTGGGCGCCGAGGTCCGTGGAGTAGACTCCGGTTCGCAAACGCTCAAGGACGCCATTAACGAAGCCCTGCGGGATTGGGTCACGAACGTATGCGACACGTACTATTTGCTAGGCAGCGCGCTGGGGCCACACCCATATCCCGAGATGGTGCACCATCTGCAAAGCGTGATCGGGCTTGAGGCCCGCGCCCAGATCCTGGCGCAGTTCGGCCAGCTTCCGACTGCGGCGATCGCTTGCGTAGGCGGAGGATCGAACGCGATCGGGCTCTTCCACGGTTTCCTGGATGATCGCGCGGTGCGACTCATCGGCGTTGAAGCGGGCGGACAGGACTTCACCCCCGGACACCACGCGTCCCGATTTGCTTCCACCGGGGGCGGACGCGCCGGCATCCTGCACGGCACCCACACTTTCGTGCTGCAGAACAGCGACGGTCAGACCGCGGATACGGCTTCCATCTCTGCCGGGCTAGACTACCCCGCCGTAGGCCCGGAGCACGCGCACCTGCGGGAGACGGGGCGGGCCACGTATGTCTCTGTGACCGACGCGGAAGCGGTGGAGGCAGTTCGCTTGCTGGCCCGCTTGGAAGGCATTATCCCTGCACTGGAATCAGCGCACGCCGTCGCTCACGCTCTCAAACTGGCTCCGCAGTTGGATTCTGCGGAAGCCATCATCGTCAACCTCTCCGGACGCGGAGACAAGGACGTGCATATTCTCGCTGAGCAGGACCGGGCATGAGACTTTCCGAAGCATTTGCGTCGCGATGCCAAAACGGCAAGGCCTTCATACCGTTCATCATGGGTAGCGACCCGGACTTTCCCACCACCGTTGAGCTTGTGACTGCTCTGGCCGAATGCGGTGCGACCGCCATCGAAGTGGGGGTGCCCTTCAGCGACCCCATCGCAGACGGGCCCGTGATCCAGCGCGCCGCGGAACGCGCGCTGGCCGGCGGCGCCACGGTGGAAGGTGTCCTCGACGCCTGCGCGCAAGCACGCAGTAGAGTCGACGTTCCCATCATTCTCTTCAGCTACTCCAACCCGCTCTTGCAGTATGGCCTTACACGTCTCGCAGAGCGCGCAAAAGAATGCGGCATTGTTGCAGTCCTGCTAACCGATGTTCCGGTGGAGCACTCTGCCGGCTACGTGCAGACCTTGGGCTCCGCAGGTGTCGACGTCATTCATTTGATCGCGCCCACCTCTTCTGATGAGCGCCTCAAGAAGATCGCCGCGGGGGGCGGCGGGTTCATCTACGCTGTCTCCCGTACCGGGGTCACCGGCGAACAACAAGAGCTCTCCGCGGAAGCCTCCGCATTGGTCGCTCGCATGCGCGGCTTCACCGATCTTCCCATCGTCCTCGGCTTCGGGATTTCCAACCGCAGCCAGTTTCAGCAGGCCTGTGCTATTGCCGACGGGGCCGTCATCGGTTCCGCGTTAGTCAACCTCATTGCTGAATATGGACGGACTCCGGCCCTCATCCCAACTGTTCGAGCGATGGTCGCAGAATGGACGAATCCGGTCGCGCCCGTAGAAGCCTCGGCGTCAGCTACAGTTGTAAACCGCGAATAGGCTTCTGGGATGAAGTCAAGCGATGAGTGGAATCTGTGGTCCTCGAATATACGAGAGCGCCGGCACAAGGCAGTTGCAGCGCTCACTACTTGCGGACGTCTGGCGGGCGCGCGTTGGCGGAGACTTCCACCTTGGACGGCACACTGCTCGTAGGACTCGACCCTTTGAACCGGTCAGCGCTGATGTAGCCCATGGTCATCGCTACGACCAAGAGTGCTCCCATGATCCGCGGCGGAGCCGGCACCGGAATATCGAACCAGCGGCAAGCTGCGCCGATGCTGAAAGCCAGGAGCAATCCGATCACGTAATTGAACATTCATCCCTCCGTAGTCTCTGCGTCCTGCGTATCTCTACCTTGTCGTCGGCAGTAAAGCAAGCCGTCGCGCACCCGCCTCTAAGATGAGCGGAGCCCGGCCACCAGCCGGTTCGTCTCGACCGCTGCCTGCTTACGATCGTCAAAGCGCGCTGGCACGCCGAATTGAATGCGCGCAGCCGTCCATTTTTTTGCCAGCAGCCCGACTAGGTGGGGCACGAAGGCCATCTCGCCCCAATAGCAGACCTCTTGTTCCACCGAGCCCGAGCTCACCTGGTACCCGATGTGGGCCACGGTGATGTCGTGGCGTCCCACGGCGGATTCAAACAGCGCGGGCTTGAAGGGCAGTATAGAATTCCCGTCGGTACTGGTGCCTTCGGGAAAGACGAGCACGCGGCACCCTTGATCGAGCGCTTCCTGCACTTCGTTCTGCACACGGTGCGCGTCCGCCGAGCGACTGCGGTCGAGAAAGCGGCTGCCCGCGAGGTGCGCCAGCAATCCCAGCACCGGCCATCCGCGGACTTCTTTCTTGGAAACAAAAAGCACGGGCCTGACCGCGCAGTACACAATGATGTACAGAAAGCTCAGGTGATTGG
>JBKKBM010000054.1:0-8090 GCA_046714215.1 Terriglobales bacterium
GATCGACTCCCGCGCGGTCGTCCGCCATCTGCGCAAACATGGCGTGATGCGCGGCGTTGTCTCGTCGCTCGAGATGGATGCGGACAAGCTCGTCGCCAAGGCAAAATCCATTCCCAAGATGGATGGTCAGGATCTCGCCAAGGTCGTCAGCACCAAGCAGCGCTATATCTGGGAGACCGGCGAGCGCTCGCACGAGCCTACGGAAGTCGTCGGCGTGAAAGACATGCCGCCCCTGCATCACGTGGTCGCCTATGACTTCGGTATCAAGCACAACATCCTGCGCAAGCTCGCGTCGGAAGGCTGCCGCGTCACCGTCGTCCCCGCGGAAACTCATGCCGACGACGTCCTCGCCCTGAATCCCGATGGCGTTTTTCTCTCGAACGGCCCGGGCGACCCCGAGTCCGTGACCTATGCGCATGAGAATATCCGTCGCCTCATGGGGAAGACTCCCATTTTCGGCATCTGTCTCGGACATCAACTCATCGGCCAGGCGCTGGGCGGCAAGACTTTCAAGCTGAAGTTCGGACACCACGGCGGCAACCACCCGGTGAAGCAGCTCAAGACGGGCAAGATCGAGATCACGGCGCACAACCACAATTTCGCCGTCGACCCGGATTCGCTGCGTGGTAGTGAGATCGACTTCACCCACATCGACCTCAACGACAACACCTTGGAAGGCTTCCGCCATCGCACCATGCCGCTCTTCAGCGTGCAGTATCACCCGGAGGCATCGCCCGGGCCGCATGACTCGCATTATCTCTTCAAGGATTTCGTGACGATGATGGAGGAGTGGAAGGGATGAGACATCAGAATGTTTTCTATGTCTATGCCCTAAAGGATCCTAGAGTGAACCCTGCGCGCCCATTTTACATAGGCAAGGGGGCCGGAACCCGGGCGTGGGAGCACGAATTGAGGGTTGACGGCTCTCGCAAAGGTCAGACCATTAAGGAAATTCAGCAAGCAGGTCATAAGGTGTTGACAGTGATGCTTGTCGAGAGCCTCACAGAGATGGAGGCCCTCAAAGTGGAAGCAGAGTTGATCGGTGCTTTTGGGACCGAGAGAAGCGGTGGGTGCTTGACTAATGTCGTGGTCCCAAGTGGCAGAGTTGTGGAGACCCGCGAGAGTGTGAATGTCCCGGAAGGGGTCGTCGAGAAGGCGCAGATTGCTTTAGAACTATTGAAGGCGTCTGTCTGGGAACTTACTCGGGCAAATAAGAACGGCGTTACTAATTACGACGTCGCGAAGTGTCTGGGTTTGCAAAGTGACTACGGAGGCGGATCGAAGAACTACTTAAGCTACAGCGTACTTGGAATTCTTATGCGAGAAGGCAAAGTGAAGCGCCTCAAAGATAAGAAGCACCAAGCAGCACTTGGGTAACCATGCCCCGACGCACTGACATCTCGAAGATCCTCATCATCGGCTCCGGTCCCATCGTCATTGGGCAGTCGGCGGAGTTCGATTATTCCGGCACGCAGGCCTGCAAGGCGCTGAAGCAGGAAGGCTACGAGGTGGTGCTAGCCAACTCCAACCCCGCCACCATCATGACTGACCCGGAGCTGGCGGACCGCACGTACATCGAGCCGCTGACCCGCGAATATCTCGAAGAGATCATTCGTATTGAATCCGAAATGTCTGACCATCGGGGATTCGCCCTCCTCCCCACCGTTGGCGGACAGACCGCGCTCAACCTCGCCGTCGAACTCGCCGACTCCGGCGTCTTGGAAAAATACAATGTTGAACTTATCGGCGCGCAGCTGGAGGCCATCAAGAAGGCCGAAGATCGCCTCATGTTTAAGGACGCGATGGCGCGCATCGGCCTCGAAGTCCCCAAATCCGCGTTGGTCAACAACATCAAGGACGGCCTCGAGTTCAGCGGCAAGATCGGTTTCCCCGTCATTATTCGTCCGTCTTTCACTTTGGGTGGCTCCGGTGGCGGCATCGCTTACAACCGCGAAGAGTTGATGGAGATCCTCTCCCGCGGCCTCGACCTCTCGCCCGTGCACGAGTGTTTGATTGAAGAGAGTGTGCTCGGCTGGAAGGAATACGAGCTCGAGGTCATGCGCGACCTCGCTGACAACGTCATCATTATCTGCTCCATCGAGAATTTCGATCCCATGGGCGTGCACACGGGCGACTCCATCACCGTGGCCCCGGCGCAGACGCTCACCGACCGCGAATATCAGACGATGCGCGATGCCTCCATCGCCGTCATCCGCGAGATCGGCGTCGAGACCGGCGGCTCCAACATCCAATTCGGCGTGCATCCCACCACCGGACGTCTCGTCGTCATCGAAATGAATCCCCGCGTCTCGCGTTCTTCGGCGCTGGCATCGAAAGCCACTGGTTTCCCCATCGCCAAGATCGCCGCGAAGCTGGCCGTGGGCTACACCCTCGACGAGATCCCCAACGACATCACCCAGAAGACTCCGGCATGCTTCGAGCCCAGCATCGATTACGTCGTCGTAAAGATTCCGAAATGGCAGTTCGAAAAATTCCCCGGCACCGATGAATCCCTCGGTCCGCAGATGAAGTCGGTTGGCGAAGCCATGGCCATTGGCCGCACCTTCAAAGAAGCGTTGATGAAGGGCATTCGCTCGCTTGAGACCGGACGCAAGGCCGGCGCCGACAAGATTGAGCCGCGCATCCTCACCCAGCGCCTGGTCACGCCGCATCCCGAGCGCTTGTCCTACCTGCGCTACGCACTGCGCCAGGGACACACTGTCAAAGAATTGCACAAGATCACCGGCATCGACCCGTGGTTCCTCTATCAACTGAAGGAAGTCACGGAGATGATCGCGAAAGTGGAGCAGCATCCCTTCGAGTCCATCTCCGGCGACTTGCTGCGCGAAGCCAAGCGTATGGGCATCTCCGACGCGCGGCTCGCCGAAGGCTGGCGCATGGAGGGCAAGGGCGCCGCGGAAAAGATCCGCCACCTGCGCAAGAAGCACAATGTGATGCCCGTCTACAAACTGGTGGATACCTGTGCCGCGGAATTCGAAAGTTTCACGCCCTACCTCTATTCCACTTACGAAGAAGAGGACGAGGCGCCGCCCAGCGACAAGAAGAAGATCATCATCCTGGGCAGTGGTCCCAATCGCATCGGCCAAGGCATTGAGTTTGATTATTGCTGCTGCCATGCGGCCTTCGCCCTGCGCGACGATGGCTATGAGACCATCATGGTGAATTGCAATCCCGAGACCGTCTCGACCGATTACGACACCAGTGACCGTCTCTACTTCGAGCCGCTCACGCTCGAGGATGTGCTCAGCGTTTATGAGCATGAGGCCTCCGGCGGTGCGCCTATCGGGATGATCGTGCAGTACGGCGGACAAACGCCGCTCAATCTCGCGTTGCCCTTGAAGGCGGCGGGCGTGCCCATCATCGGAACCTCGCCCGAGTCCATCGACCTCGCGGAAGATCGCAAACGTTTCGGGAAATTGTTAGAAGAACTCGACATTCCCCAACCGCCCGGCGCCATCGCCACCAGCGTGGAAGAAGCTGTCGCGGGAGCGCGCAAGGTCGAATATCCCGTGCTGGTGCGCCCTTCCTACGTACTCGGCGGGCGCGCCATGGTCATCGCGTATGACGACGAAATGGTCATCCGCTATATGAAGGAGGCGGTGGAATACTCCCAGGAGCGTCCCGTCCTCGTCGACCATTTCCTCGAAGACGCTACCGAAGTCGACGTAGACGCGCTCTCTGACGGCGAAGACGTAGTCATCGCCGGCATCATGCAGCATATCGAAGAAGCGGGCATCCACTCCGGTGATTCGTCCTGCGTGCTGCCACCCGTCGACATTTCGCCCGCCGCGCTCGAGACCATCCGCGAATATACGTTCCGGCTGGCGCGCGCGCTGAAAGTCATCGGACTGATGAACATCCAGTACGCCATCCAGCGCGAAAAAGTGTTTGTCATCGAAGTGAATCCGCGGGCCTCGCGCACGGTGCCGTATGTGTCGAAGGCCACGGGCGTGCCCTTGGCCAAGATCGGCGCGCGCCTCATGACGGGCCGCAAGCTGCGCGAACTTCTGCCTGAACACGTCGAGCGCGGCACCGTCCTCGACACTGGCAGTCGCTTCTATGTGAAGTCGCCCGTCTTCCCCTGGGCCAAGTTCCCGGGCGTAGATACAGTGCTAGGCCCGGAAATGAAATCCACGGGCGAAGTGATGGGTGTCGCCGACACGTTCGGCGAAGCCTTCGCCAAAGCGCAACTTGCCGCCGGCCAGATCCTGCCGTCGGAGGGCACGGTCTTCATCAGTGTCGCCGACAAAGACAAGGCAGCTCTGGGGCCGCTCGCGCAACGCTTCGTCGACCTTGGCTTTAAGATCGTCGCCACCCACGGCACCGCCGACCAACTCGAAAAAGCGGGCCTGATCGTCGAGCGTGTATATAAGGTTAAAGAGGGCCGTCCCAACGTGGTCGACCTCATCAAGGGCGGCAAGATCCAGCTCGTCGTCAACACTCCCTTCGGCGTCGATCCGTTTTTCGACGAGAAAGCCATCCGCCGGGCCGCCGTCATCCAGCGCATTCCGACTATCACTACGTTGTCCGCCGCCATCGCCGCCGCGGAAGGCATCGCCGCCATCCAGCGCGGCGAGATCAACGTGCGACCGCTGCAACAGCTGCATGCGGAGCGCGAAGCCGCAGCCAAGTAGTTTTTTCTGCTTAAGCGATCACCGCCCGATCGTACCGCGTGCGATAGAATGGCTTCGCTCAGGAGACTTCCCATGTCTAGGAAACTCGCAATCAGCCTACTTCTCTTTACGTCCGTCCTTTCCGCCCACGCCTTCAAGCAGCTCTTGCGCCCCGTCCACACCTATTCCATCGTCGCGCGTGACGCCGCCACCGGCGAGATCGGCGTGGCGGTGCAATCGCACTGGTTCAACGTGGGCTCCATCGTGCCGTGGGCTGAGGCGGGCGTGGGCGCAGTCGCGACGCAGTCGTTTGTCGACCCGAGTTACGGGGCTAAGGGATTGGAGATGATGCGGAAGGGAACTGCCGCTCCCGATGCCCTGAAAACGCTGGTGGAAGCAGATTCCGGCCGCGACGTGCGTCAGGTGGCCATGATCGACGCGCAGGGCCGAGTCGCCGCGCATACCGGCGCGAAAAACATTCAGGCGGCGGGGAACCATGTCGGCAACCAGTTCTCCGTGCAAGCCAACCTGATGGCCAACGACAAAGTCTGGCCCGCGATGGCGAAGGCTTTCGAAGAGACCAAGGGTGATCTTGCCGTCCGCATGCTCGCAGCCATGGATGCCGCTCAAGCTGTCGGCGGCGACATCCGGGGCCGTCAGTCCGCCGCCATGATCGTCGTCAAGGCGAAGTCGAGCGGCAAGCCGTGGGAAGACCGCATCTTTGACCTCCGCGTGGACGACAGTCCCGAGCCCTTGCAAGAACTTCGCCGCCTGGTCACGTTGCAGCGCGCATACAACCACATGAACGCCGGCGACCTCGCGGTGGAGCACAGAGACAACGCCGGCGCGCTGCGCGAGTACGCTGCGGCGGAAAAATTGATCGACGGCGTCCCGGGCATCCAGCAAAGCCGCCTGGCGGAGATGAAATTCTGGCACGCGGTCGCGCTCGTCAACATGAACCGTGTGGATGAATCACTCCCGCTATTTCGCCAGGTCTTCAAGATGGACCCCAACTGGCGGACGCTGACGCCGCGTCTGCCCAAGTCCGGCCTGTTACCCGACGATCCCAAACTGATTGCGCGCATCGTCGGAGTGAAGTAGACCAGTTCTTCGACCCGACAGCTCTTTTGACTGTCATCCTGAGCGAGGCGCCCTTGTTTTTCGCCGAGCCGAAGGATCTATGCATTTGATTCGTGTGGCCCAGTCGCCCCCGGCTGTCCGGCCTTTGCCTGTCCGGTGGGAGAGCGGGCCTTCAGGCCCGCGTCCCAGCGGGTCTGTGGTGAGCGAAGCTCGGGAAACGGGCAACTGGCAACCGCAAATGCCTAATCTTTCCGCTTCAATACCGGAACGTCATCATCTTTGGCATCCAAGGACTCCGTCATCTTCCGCAGTGTCGGCCCGCCCGCTTCGCCGCCCATTCGATTCCGTCCCCGGGTCAGCTTCGCCAACCGCGTTTTCATCTCCTCGAACTCGCTGGTCGTCACCAGGTATTGTTCGCTCGGGGGCAGCAACGTCTGCATCGTTTTCTGCGACCGCTTCACCCGGTCTTCATTCATGGGATGCGTAGAGAACGCGCGCGCCAAAAAGTTCTGTTTCTTCTCTTTGCCGCCCACCCGCTCAAAGAACGCGATCATCGCCACCGGGTCATAGCCCGCGGCGTACTGATATTCCAGTCCCAGCAGGTCGGCTTCGCGCTCCGCATTGCGGTTGAATTTCAGGAACGACATCGGCACCGCGAAGTTGGCCACGTTCTGCACGATCATGCCCGCGGGCCCGCCCACAAACACCAGCGGGATGGAGATCAGGTTCCAGAGATCTTTCTTGGTGGCATTCTTGGTCGCATGACGCGCCGCCACATGCGCGATCTCATGCGCCATTACCCCGGCCAGCTCCGCTTCATTCTCCGCCGCCATCAGCATCCCGACGTTCACATAGAAGAATCCGCCCGGCAACGCGAACGCATTGATCTCATCGTTGTCGATCACCTTCACTGTGAACAGCACCTTGGCGTCGGAATTCCGCACTAGCGTCTGCGTCAGCCGATTCACATATTCGGTGATGACCTCATCCTGAAAGATCTTCGCGTTGGCTTCTACTTCTGTCGCCAGCTCGCGTCCTAGTCGAACTTCCTTCTCGAGAGAATAAAAGTTCATCCCACCACCGACGCCGCGGTCCCCAATCTTGTTCACATCGTATTTCGCCTGATACTTCGCGGTCGCACGAAGTGCGCTTAGCAAATTCACCCGCCCCCGCGTTGCTTCCCACAGCGTCTCCGGGATCTCCGGCAGACGCTGCGGCAGCGCGTTCAGCACTTGTTCGGCGTTCACCGTCGGCTGGATCCCGAGGGAATCTTCCTTCGCCGACGTCATTCCCGTAGGCGCTCCACCGCCCAAAGTTGCGCCGTCAAGGTTTGCTTGAATGGTCGGTTGCTCGAATGCCACTTGCGCCTGCGCCTGCGCCGAGAGCAAAACAATCAGACTAGAGAGGATGAGCAGGAAAAGAAGGAAAGAATCAACCACGCTGCGACTGGCAACATTGGCTTGCCCGCGATGCCCGCCAAAATTGCTACAAGAAGATGACCCCACAACCCACCACCCGACTGCCTACAGCGGACTCGGCCTGATATACTTAATGAACTGCCTACTCGATTAGAGCGGCCACCAGCCAGCCGCGTTGCCCTCCCAGTCACCCCACAAACTATTGAAATAATTAAGTTTATCGGAAAAATCCCCACCATCGGCTCAAACCTTGAGCCACTTACACTAAGATTCCACCAGCCCGCTTGACTTTCCTCTCACCACCCTCCATAATTAGCACTCAGTAACACCAAGTGCTAATAACGCAGTTTTACCCCAATCATTTCAAAATTAGGAGACAACAATGGCTACCAAACTGACTCCGCTTCATGATCGCATCCTGGTCCGTCGTGTGGACGAGGGCGAGACCGTGCGCGGTGGCATCATCATCCCTGATTCGGCCAAAGAAAAGCCGCAGGAAGGCGTGGTGGTCGCTGCCGGACGTGGCAAGACCAACGAAAAGGGAGAGACCTTCCCCCTGGCAGTGAAGGAAGGCGATCGCATCCTGTTCGGCAAGTATGCCGGCAATGAGATCAGGCTGGATCACGAAGAGTTCCTCATCATGCGCGAAGAGGAAGTCCTCGGCATCCTCAGTGGCGCCGCCAAGGCGGAAAAGTCGGAGAAGCACGAAAAGGCCGGCGCACGTCGCTAAGCAGCCTGCGGCAGCAAGGTTTACCGCTGACAGCTAACAAGGTCTTGATTTTCGCTCCAGCTAAAGGCTTAAGAGCTAATAGCTAAGAGCCAGTTCCACCGAACATCAACTTTAGGAGAATACAAAATGGCAAAGCATATTGTGCATGGTGAGGAATCGCGGCAAGCGATCCTCCGCGGCGTGAACATCCTCGCCGACGCAGTCAAAGTCACGCTCGGTCCCAAGGGC
>JBKKBM010000055.1:0-3291 GCA_046714215.1 Terriglobales bacterium
ATAGGCGTCTCCGTTCAAATAGACAGACCTCGGCCTCAGCCGAAGACAGGGCTTATGGGTGAGCTAGATACGAAGGACTTGTACGGAGGAAGAAGGAGATTGGGGTGGAGATTCGGCGGCGGCTTCCAAGAGAAGAAGGGGGGAGAGACCCAGCGTGCCATCTTGCATTGCGGGCGGAGCGATATCCCATACGGCGCTGGAGATTTGAGTATTCTTCGCTTCAGGTCGTGCGGATTCCGGCCGATCGACGTAAGTGCAACAAGAATGCGATGTCGGCGTCGACGCCTGGCCGCAGGCGCCTGCCATCTCGCTGCAGCACTGCTCCTCAGAAGGAGTCATCTCCGTGGAAAAACACAATGCCAGCGGCTGCAACGCAAACGCGGCGAGGAGCACCACGACTTTTAGTGACTGTCTCATGCCATCTACCCTGTGATTATAGTGCACTCTTGCCCCTGATACCGCATGTGATGTACGTCACAGAGAAAAGTGACAGGGTTCATAGCTCCAAGGTCACAGCATGTTTCTAGCCCAAAGGTCTGTCCCAAGTGGGATTCACCAGGCATTCTAGGGATTGTCTAGCAACCTTGACACGGTAGAGGTCAGGAGTTCGAGTCTCCTCGTGCCTACCATTCTTTCCCCTTGTAAACATTGGACATGCTCGCCGATGGCCGCCAACCGAATGGCGAACGCCGCCCTTGCTTACTCCTTGGTTACTCCAAAGCGCTGCAGAAATGGTTTCAGTGGGGTTAAAGGTACTTCCGAAGAGGGCCTTGATTTTTCACGGGGCCAGGCTCAATTTGGCGGTTAAGATTTTCCGATGACGGATCTGGCCCAAGACCAAGGGTGGGAAGACGCAATACTGCGGGTGGCAGAAGCCATGCGACGGGAATTCAGTGCGCTCTACCGGGAGAGAGTCGCGGGAGGAGGCTGCCGCAAGCGCAGTGTGATGCTGGGGGATAAACGGACGTACCCGACGAAAGCACAGGCGTGGCGAGCAGCGGAGCACCTACGAATGACAGCCAATCTGGAGAACATCA
This sequence comes from Terriglobales bacterium, assembly GCA_046714215.1. Lineage (GTDB taxonomy): Bacteria > Acidobacteriota > Terriglobia > Terriglobales > Acidobacteriaceae > DATLCI01. The sequence goes on from JBKKBM010000055.1 coordinate 1,038, forward strand.
CCGGCTCGGTCGTCACGTTCGGAGCATTGATCGACCGCTACATGGCGGAAGAGATGCCGGAACGGCACTCGACGCGGAAAGGCTACAAAGCCTTTTTGCTGAAGCACATCAAGCCAAGATGGGGGAGTTACTCCATCGCGGGAGTCAGGCCTTTTCCGGTACGCGAGTGGTTGCGACAGCTTCCGCTCGCTCCAAAGACCAAGGGGCACCTCCGCGGCTTGATGAAACAACTCTACGACTGGGCCATGATGTGGGAGTTAATCTCGTTCCAGGAGAATCCCATGAAACTGATACGGCTGAAGGGAGTCTCCAAACGGGAGCGCGAACCGTGTGTGCTCACCGTGGATCAATTCCATGCGCTGATCGCAGAAGTCAGCGAAGAGCCGTACCGAACGATGCTGCTGACGGCCCTCTGCTTGGGGCTGCGCTGCAGTGAGCTGGTGGGATTGCAGTGGGGCGATGTCAACTTCGAGGGGGGAACGATCAAGATCGAACGTGGCGTGGTTGAGAATCGTGTAGGAGAGGTGAAAACCTCTTACTCCAAGACCACAACCCCGCTCGATCCTGATTTTGCTAAGGTCTTGATCGGCTGGCGGAGTAGAACGCCTTATGTTCTACCGACCGACTGGATCTTTGCCAATCCCGCGACCTCTGGCCGTACCCCACTGCGCGCGGATACGGTGCTTCGCTACCGGATCCGGCCGGCGGCGGAGCGCGTTGGGCTAGGAAGGTTTGGGTGGCATAGCCTTCGCCACACGTATCGGACCTGGCTCGATGAGACTGGCGCTCCGCTGAAGGTGCAACAGGAGTTGATGCGCCAGGCTGACATCCGCACCACGATGAACATCTACGGTGCGGTAATGTCGGAGACCAAGCGAAAGGCAAATACCAAAGTAGTGGAAATGGCCTTGCGCAAGGTGGTGTCTGAGCCGTTCGGATCGGCAGGAAACACTCAATCTGCCGTTACTGCCCCCTAGTGCCCCCTGGGTTTCTTGTAAGGTATTGAAACTGCGGAGGGAATTTGGAGGCGCGGGTGGGAATCGAACCCACGCATAAAGGTTTTGCAGTTTAGTCAGCCACAGTTAAATCATTGAAGTTACTGGGTGATTCCGTCGATTGTGTGGCTGTTTTTGTATCGGTTTTGCGGGGTTTTGTTAGCCAGCTGTTAGCGGGAATTCAGGAGTGCCGATCAATGCAACTTCCCCGTTCTCCCACCCCTTCGACTCCGCTCAGTGCAGGCTCTTCGCTCCGCTCAGGATGGGGCACCCACGAGTTGTCGAGGATAAGGCTGGGGCACCCGGCACCCATCTTGCATCGTGTTGCGGAAGGAAGCTGAGGCACCCGTCTGTTGACTTCTCGCTAAAGGCCGTTTATAAAACCTGACAAATCTCTTGCCGAAGGGAATCTGCTGATGATCGCGCAACAAACGAACAGCGCCATCGATCGGAGGGCGCGACTCCGGGCAGTTGCCGATGCCTATTTCGACTCCTTAGCTAAAAAGAACTTCCAGGCGATCCCATATCATGAAAATGTGATCTTGCGCTCGCCTCTCGCTCCGCCTGACCTCGCTATCCCCTACGAGTCATACCCTATCAAGGGAAGGGCCGCTGTCGTCGAGTGGTTTCAAGGGCTAGCTTCCGCCCTCGGAGAAACCAAGGTTATTGACTATTACTACAATGAAGACCTGACAGCGATCTGCGTTGAAGCTGAGGTCGGAATTATAGACCCGCCCGGGACGTTGCGCGTTGCAGACCGATTCACCGTCGACGCTGAGGGCAAAATCACGGATCAGGAAAACCACTATGATCCGCGTCCTGCGTTTCCGCCAAGCTCGTAGGGAAGAGCGAGGCGGTAATCATAGTAGCTTCATCAATGCAATTCCCCGTTCTCCCACGCTTCGCTACTCTCAGGATGGCGCACCCACGGAGCGAGTTGTCGCGGAAGAAGGCTGGGGCACCCGGCACCCATCTTGTATCGTGTTGCGGAAGGAAGGCTGGGGCACCCGGCCTACGCTCAATCCATCAGAGAGATCTCGTCGCCCGGCCGGATCGTACCCTCGACCAGAACCGCGCAATATACCCCGGCCTTGGCTTCATGGGCGCGAGCCAATTGTTTCATGACCTCTGGATGCTGCTGCCCGGTGTCCGGGTCGAGCGTTATCATCTTGCAACGGGGATCGCGGTCTATCACCGCGATGGTAGTCTTGGCGCCGACGCGCAAGGTCCGGCCCACCAGTGTATCCTCGTCGAAACCT
>JBKKBM010000056.1:0-5833 GCA_046714215.1 Terriglobales bacterium
CAGTTATTGGCGCATCCCACGGGCGCAGTGGCGGTGCCGTTCTTGAATGAGGGCTTCCGCGGCTTCCGCCGGCTGTTCATGGAACTGCCGATTGGGCCGGGCTCCGCCAAGTCAATCGGTGACGACATCGAGATTCGGCGATGGTCAGAGATCGACTTTCACAACGCTGCCCAGGTGATCACGCAGTCTTACGTGGGACACATCGATTCAGACATCAACGACCAGTATCGGACGGTGGGTGGGTCGCTGCGCTTCTTGAATAACATTGTGCGCTTTCCGGGATGCGGGACGTTTGATCCGCAAGCGTCGCTGGTGGCGGTGCGGCGCAGCACCGGGATGATGGTGGGGCTGCTGCTGTGCTCGCGGGTGCGCGAAGATGTTGGCCACGTGACCCAGGTGTGTCTGCTGCCGGAGTTCCGCGGGCGAGGGATTGGTGAAGCACTGATCGCGGGATGCACTTCAGAGTTGGCCCGTCGCAATTTCACGCTGCTGACGCTGACGGTGACCGAAGCCAATCACAAGGCGGTGGGTCTGTATAAGCGGCTGGGCTTCTCGACGCGGAAGGTGTTTGATGCGTTTGTGTGGGAAGGGTAAGGGGATCGGTAATTTGGTAATCGGGTAATTGGTAATTGAAAAACCAAACCACTCAGCCGCAGATGAACGCGGATAAACGCGGATAAAAAAGGTCTAAGGCTTGGTTGCGAAGTAGCGTAGCGCTGTCATCGCCCATCCGAGGATGATGGTCCCGATCACAAGCACAACAAAATGCTGGAGGCCGTAGCGGATCATCTCCTGCCGCGTGTTCTTGTGCGTGATGCCGATGACGATCGACGCGAAGAAGGCGAAGACCAGCACGGCGGAGAAGTGGGATAGGGTGAGCGTCATTTGTAATTGAATAATCTCAAATTTGGTAATTTAAAAATAAAAACCAATCTTCAAAACAAGCGCGACTTCGAGGGTAGGGATTTCTCGCTGCGCTCGAAATTACAACATAACCCAGCCGACAGCTGATAGCGTGTTCTCACGGTTTCTTCCCGATGGCGATGTGGTGCGCATCCACGGCGCTGATCACGTTCAGCAGTCCGGCGACGATGATGAACTTCGTTCCGTAATCCGCGGTGGCCAGGTGGATGGCGCCGCGACCCCAATCGAAGGCGCGCGCGGCAAAGTAAAGCCCGCCGGCGCCAATATCGCCTACGAAACCCAGCATGTCCAGGATGTCGCCGGTGTTGGGCGTGTAGATCTTGCCTTCCATCAGGATGCCTAGCGTGAACATGCTGACTACGGAGGTCATGAGCAGCAGGCCGCGCCACCATTTCTTCAACAGAAAATGACCGCCGCCGGGAATCAGCCAACCGACGAGCGGCGCGATGGTCGCCATGGAAGGGGCGAACTTGGTGGGTTGAGGCACAACGACGTGGGCGTTGACGTCGTTCGGGGCCGGGCTCTGCGCCATCAGATCCTCACCAGTTCTTTCTGGACTTGACCGGTGATCTCCGCGCGGCCGTTGCGGATGAGTACGTCGAACTCACTGCGCACACCGAATTCGGGAAGATAGACGCCGGGCTCGATGGAAAAAAGTGTGTTGGGGATGATCTCGCGGTCGTCTTTGGTCTCAAGGTTGTCCATGTTGGCGCCGTTGCCGTGGACTTCAGTCGCGATGGAGTGGCCGGTGCGATGCGTGAAGTACTCGCCCAGTCCGGCGGAGGCGATGGACTCGCGCGTGACTTTGTCGACCTCCCAGCCCGCGATCTTTTGTTTTGCGTCGAAGGCGGACTTCACCTTTTCATAGCCGGCATCGCGCGCGCGGGTCACAGCGGTGAAGACTTCCTGTTGGCGGGCGGTGGGCGCGGCGTCGACTACGCCGGTCCAGGTGATATCGTAATAAACCGAGCCGGGCGTCTTTTTCTTGCCCCACATGTCGAGGAGCACGAAATCGTCCTTGCGGATGGGCTTGGCCGCCTCTGGCGAAGGCGAATAGTGCGGGTTGCCGCTGTTCGCGTTCACTCCGACGATGGCGGGGTCATCGAAGATGAGGCCCTCGCGCTCGAAGGCGTTGGCGATCCACTGCTGAATCTCATACTCATTGCAGCCGCCATTGCGGACGCGGGCGCCGATCTCCTTGAAAGCGCCGGCCATGATGTTGTCGATGGCTTCGCCGGCAGCGAAGTGCGAGGCGATTTGTTCGGCGCTGAGCGCGGCTTCGAAGCGTGAGACCAAGTCGCCGGAGCTGACGATGGTGTGGCCGAAGCTGCGGATGAGCTCGATGGTGCCCGCGTCGACCAGGCCGATGGCGGGAACCAGATTGTTGGTGGAATATTGCATAGCCAGCGTTTTGTAGGGTGCCAGCATCTTCTCCAAGTTCGCCTGCTGCTCTTCCCACGCGGAATAAACGGCCTTGGTGCCGGGAAGTTTGTCGAGATGTCCGGGCTCGATGCGGTGATTGAGTTTCGCGGGCTCGCCCTCGGCGGGAATGACGTAATACCAGCGCCGGGTGACATGCAGGTTCGCGGGCAGGCCGAGGACGCTGTAGGCAATGGGGTCGCGATGATGGTGGTCGTAAAACAGCCAGGCGTCGAAGTTGCGCTCGACGAGGGCTGACTGGATGGCTTTGAGGTCCATAGGCAAAGTGTAATTGTATCAAGAGCGGCAGCCGCAACGCGGAGGCGCGGAGACGCGGAGGGAGGAATGGTGGGAGCGGCTTCAGCCGTCCCTGAAGGGACTAGTCTGGGGTGGGTCGCTTCCCGCGTTGAAACGCTGGGCTAACATCGAACCGTCGCTACGCGACGGCCCCGCGGCTATCTTGTTCTAAATCTCTCCGATCTGGAAATCCGCTACGCCGCGGCCTTTTCCTTGGGTGCGAGCGTTTTGTCGTAGATAAACAAGAGCAGCGCCGTGACCACGCCGATGCCCGTGACCCACCACCAGATCATCGCGGGCTGCTTCAATACTTCGCCATAGTGGTTGTAGAGCCTGCCGCCAATCCACCCGGCGACCATTGAACCGATGCCAATAGGCAGGAAAGCGAAGCCCATATAGGTGCCTTGTTGGCCTTCGGGCGCCAGTCGCGAGATGTATTCGTAATAGCGCGGCGATTGGATGATCTCGCCGATGGCGACCACGATCACGGTGACGACCGCCATCTTCACCGTGGGCTGCAGCGCCAGGATGATCCACGCCAGGCTGGAGATCAATGTGCCCAGGGCGATGGCGGGCAAAGCCGGAATGCGGCGGGTGAGGTAGTTGATGGCAACCGTGAGGGTGATGACGGTGAGCGGTCCCCAACTCAGGATGTAAGGCGCATTGGCGTTGGCGTCGATGAAGTCGCGGACGTACAGCGGAAGGATGATGAACTCCTGCCAGAAGACTATCCAGTATCCGGAGAAGATCAACAGGAACAGCATGAAACGGTAGTTGGAAACCACCGTCCCAAAGTTGCGGACGGTCTGGCCCAGCGAGGTGGCAGTTTGTTCAGAGCGGGTGGGCTCCTTGAAGAACAGGAGCACGGCGAAGAGCATCACGAAGACACTCAACGCGGCCACTCGGAATATCCATTCGTCTTCTTGGGGAGCGTTCCTGTGGATCCAGCCGGCAACGATCGGTCCCATAAGGCTGCCGACGTTCACCATCGTGTAGTAAATCGAGTACCCGATCGACCGGACGTTCTCCTTCGACGACCGCGCCGTGGTGCCCACAATGATGGGCTTGACCAGAGCCACACCCAACGCCGGCAACGCCAGAATCACGAGCACCAGGGTGAGCGGAGGTTCAGAGACGCGCAGTGGCGCCATCCACGCGGAGTTCAGCGAGCTCAACAGGAAATACGCGGTAGCGAGGATGAGATACGCCAGCGAGAGCGCGCGGCGAAAGCCCATGCGGTCGGCGAGTGCGCCGCCGAAGATGGCGAGGAACCAGACGAATCCGCCGAAGAAGCCCGATAGGTTGCCGGCCTGCTCGTTCGTGAATCCCAGGCTTTCGTTCAGGTAAACGGAAAGCGAGGAGAAGACGGCGTAATACGAAAGCCGCTCGAACATTTCCGTGATGTTGGCGACCCAGAAGGGGCGCTCGAAGCCGGTGCGTATCTCCGTCCATCGCTGGCTAAGGCTCAAGGTCATCTCCTAGCATTGTCTGCGCTGCTGCGGCGGTGAGTCCGGCGACGCGAATGACTTTTGTCCGGTTTTTTCACCCGCGGCTATGGTAACGGAAGAGCGCGGTACGCGGAAAAGTTTTGCAAAGAATTCGATGCAGGCGTCGTTGGCGCGGCCGTCGAGCGGGGGCGAGGTCAAGTAGAGCTTAAGGGCGTCGCCGATAGTGCCGGTAATGGCGTTCTTCTTCGCGCGCGGGTGGACGCGCACAGTGAAGGTGATGGAACCGTTGCTTTGTTTGATCATGCGAAGACCAAAATCCACCACGGAGGCAAGGAGACAAGGAGAAAACCCACGAAGGAAGCAACGTCAAAAGCCAAGCAGTTGAAAGCAAAAGCCAACTTCACTAAGACACCGACCAAGCGCGAGGAAAGATGATTATGAAAGTCTTTAATCCTCTTATTGGTTATTGGGCTTTCTTTGTGTTCCTTTGTGTCCTTCGTGCCTTCGTGGTGGTTTTGCTCTTTGCCGAGTTCGCTCAAGCCACCTGGTGCCGCGGCTCGGGGCGCGCGCCGAAGATGGCTGTGCCCACGCGGACGCACGTCGATCCCTCTTCGATGGCCACTTCGAAGTCGTGCGACATCCCCATGGAAAGCTCTTCCATACTGACCGCGGGCAGTTGGCGGGCGGCGATCTCGTCGCGCACTTTGGCCAACATGCGGAAATACGGTCGCGCGTTCTCCGGGTCATGGGCGATAGGTGGCACCGTCATCAGGCCACGGATGCGCAGGGCTTCCAGGCGGGGTGCGGCCCGCAGGATCTGTTCAAACTCGCTGGAGACGGGCGCGACGCCCGCCTTGGCCTCTTCGCCGCCAACGTTCACTTCGATGAGTACGGGAAGGATCTTGCCCAGTTTTTCCGCGGCTGCGTTCACCCGCTCGGCGATGCGCATGGAGTCGATGGTGTCGATGGCGGTGAACATTCCCGCGGCCTTAGTGGCTTTGTTCGATTGCAAGTGTCCGATGAGTCGCCACTCCACATTGGCCAGGTCGCAGATGGATTCGAACTTGTCGATGAACTCCTGCACGCGGTTCTCGCCGAAGAGTCGCAGACCCGCGCTGTAGGCCTCGCGGATAGGTGCCGCGCGCAGAGTCTTGGTCACAGCCAGGAGGGCGACGTCGTCAGGGGAGCGGTGGGCCCGCTTGGCGGCGGACTCCATGCGCTCATGCACGCGCGCGATGTTCTTGGCGATAGACACAGGGGCATCATAGCAAGAGTGGGCGGAGCGGCGGCGGGGAGGGAGATGCGGCGGGGCATTTGTAATCTGGTAATCGGGTAATTGAGTAATTGAAAAGCAAAGGCTAACGCGGAGAGGCGGAGAACGGAGACACAGAGACACCGAGAAAGACAAATCCGGGAAAAGGATCGGCCAGCGGAGGAGTGCTCCACTGGCCGGATGTCTTAACGGAAGCTAAAAGCCAAGAGCTAAAGGCCGAGCGAGGGTAGAGATTTCTCGCTGTGCTCGAAATTAAAACGTAACCGACAGCCGACAGCCCAAAGCCGATAGCCAAGCGCCGATAGCGTTATTTCTTTTCCCCGCCCGTCGTTTCCAGTGGCTTGCGCGCGAAGTGGAAGAGCGAATAGCCCAGCACGATGAACATGAGTACTGAGACCCAGTCGTGATGGAGGAAGCTCAGGAAGCCATCTTTATTGAACTGCACGGTGCCGGGTTTGATAAGGCTCCAACG
>JBKKBM010000057.1:0-13594 GCA_046714215.1 Terriglobales bacterium
GTCGATGAACTGATGCGGGAAGACGATGTCGGTCGGGTGATAGTCCTCCTTCATCGAGCCGACCGCGCTCGCGGAGAGGATGGTGTGCACGCCGAGGAGCTTGAAGCCGAAGATGTTCGCCCGATAATTCAGCTCGCTCGGCATGAGGCGATGCCCGCGTCCGTGGCGCGAGAGGAACGCGATCTTGCGTCCCTGGAGCGTGCCCAGGAAGTAGGCGTCGGAGGGGTCGCCGAACGGGGTGGATTGCTGGACCTCGCGGACCTCCGTCAATCCGGGCATGGAATACAGACCGCTGCCGCCAATGATGCCTATCTCTGCCTGCTGCAAATGGATCTCCAGAATAGTAGGGGTGGGAGAACGCGAGAACGAACAATGATTATACAAAAGCGGAATGGCGCTTCCGTGCAGCGGCATCAGTGGAGCGGCTTCGGTGGAGGCCTCAGCGCAGCATGAGGCGGACGGCTAAGACGGGCGCCACTGTCTTCAAGCTTAGGTTGCCGGTGCGCGCCGTCTTCTCTCCGGCTGCAGGTGGGGGATTGATCGCCGCGGCGCGCAGATTGGCGGCGGTCGCCGGATCAAAGCCTTCCACCACCAGAAGACGGTCGCCGATGACTTCAATGGTCAGCGGGCCTTCTTCTGAATCCCACTTGCCGGAATCCCAGTTCTCGAAATCCCAGTCGCAATCCCACTTCCCGGGATTTTCCTCCCCTGCAACCTGCGTCGCAGCAGCGTACTTGATGTTGAAAGACCGCGCGTAGACGTCGGCAAAGCGCTGCGCCATCTCCGGACTGGACCAGCGCGAGAGATAGAGTACCGCTAAGTCTCCCGTAGTGAGGGTCGGCTTCTTCGCGGCGGCGCTGGGCAACGCGGAATAATAAAATCCGCCGCGCCAGGCGGAAGAAAGTTCCTTAGCGTCCATATTGGTGGAGAACTGTTTACTGAAGAGCACGATGTCGAATTGTCCGATGGAGCCCACGTCGTACTTTTCATACGCTTTACCCAGGGTCTTCTCGAGGGCGGGGATCTTCATCTCCGGGATGGCCTGCTGTTTCAAATAACTTTCCGGACTGAGGATGTCGCGGGTATTGCGCGGGGGCTGTTGCAAGGCATCGGCGTAGGCCTGCTTGGAGCCGCCGCTTTCGAGCAACGCCTGCACGAAGCCCAGACCGTCGCGATAAGGGAACACCAGCGATTCGCGCAGCAGCAGGGGCGCGGAAGCAAGCACTGTAGAACCGTGGCTGGTGGTCATGCTGACCTTCATGGCTTCGGCAAGCAGCGGCGAATCTTTCAAGCTGCGGCCCTGCGGCTCCAATATGTAGTCCACCAGCACGGCCATGCCCTGACCTTCCAGCATGGCGGCGCGAGCGCTGATCATCTCGTCGAGCTCCGTCTCCGCGGTCTCGCGGTCGGGGGCCTTTTTGGCGCGCTCCCGCGCGTCTTTCACCCACCGGTCAAGGTCGACACTCTGGTCTTGCAGGGCGTGCGTGAGTTCGTGGGCGAGCACGGGCTTCTGCGAGCCGGACTCGATCCAATCGAGCAGATGCACAGTCTTGCGTTTGGAATCGTAGAATCCCGCCACCTGGTCCTTGAGCAGGGTGATCATGAAAGGACGCAGCTTGAAGTCGCGCGGCAACAGTCCGAATTTCTTCAGCACAAGTTCCGACCGCTCCAGCCGCTTCTGGTCTTCGTCTTCCGCCAGGCGCTCTTCCACATACTTCTGCACTTCGTCGCGGGTGGAGAGGCGGCGCTTGATCTCATGACGAATAGGCAGACCGGTATCTTTGCTCACCCAGCGGAGGATCTCGTCCACGGATTTGAAAAGCTCATCGCGCTCGGCCGCGGTGATGATCTTTTGCTGGTTCTGGGTTGGGGGCGAAGCGGGCTTGGGCTCCTGGCCGATCACGGAGGCGCCCAGTAACAGGATGGCGAGCACGGGGAGAACAACTTGTCTGAGGAAGGAATGGGCCGTCACTTCAGTAGGCTTCACTTCAGTAAGCCCAGCTTGGCCACGGGCCAGTAGATGAGGACGGCTTTGCCCAGGATATGTTCGCGCTCGACCGGACCGAAGTCACGGCTGTCATTCGACATGGAGCGATGATCTCCCATCACAAAGAAAGCATTCTGGGGAACCGTAAGTTCCGGATACGAGCGGTAATCCACGTACTGAGCGGGCACATAGAACTCACGCAAGAGGTGGCCGTTGACGTAGACGCGTCCTTTATCGATGACGATGAGGTCACCCGGACCGGCGACCACGCGCTTGATATAGCTCTTCGCGGGATCGCGGGGATAACGGAAGACGACGATATCGCCGGACGAGATCGGTTCCCAGTGGTAGACGAACTTGTTAATGAAGATGCGTTCCTGATCTTCCAGGCCGGGCAACATGCTGGTGCCTTCCACCTTGACCGGCTGATAGAGGAAGATGATGAAGAAGGCGGAGATGCCGATAGAGATCAACACGTCGCGCAGCCAGGCACGCATGGTCCCGGGCTGATTCGCGCGGGCTACTGGAGGCGCGGGTGACGCGGTCTGGGTCGATTCTTCCGCCATGGGTCTCAAGATTATAGACGCATTCCCGCCACGATAGTTTTACGCATTTCGCGTAAAGGTGCCAACTGCAGGCGATAAGGATGTTAAAATCTGAGCAGGGATCGGAGTTAGGAATCAGACTTAGGAATCAGCCCATGAAACGCGCGCTTACGTTAGTGTTCATCAGCCTTGCCGCCATCAGCACGTCTGCTCAATTCGCTCACCAGACCGAGCAGGTCCCGGCTTACAACGCCGCGCCTCCGCCGAAAACCGCCAAGCTGGCGCCCATCCTTTCAGGGGCGCAGATCTCCGGACCGAACTTTGGCCATCCCGCCCAGATCAAGTCTTACAAAGAGGCAGCCCAATACGCGGCCGTGCTGCATCAGCTTCCCTGCTATTGCCACTGCGACCGCAACCACGGACACGCCAGCCTGCGCACATGCTTTGAGACCGAGCATGGCGCGAACTGCTCCACCTGCATGCAGGAAGCGCTGTTCGCCGCTGAAGAGACGCGCAAGGGCAAGACCGCGAAGCAGATCCGCGCGGCTGTGATCCGCGGCGAACACCAGAAGATCGACCTGCGTAAGATCACCTCAGCAAACTAGGCAAAACTGCACGCGCGAGTAAGGCCGCGAGCACGAAGTAAGGTCTTGCTGGGCCCATTCCTCAGGGATGCGTCCAGTTGACGCGTGCTCGGAATGTGGATATAACAAACCCCTTAACCCTAGATTCTGAAACTCTGGTAGTGAAAGTGTCACCGGGCGATTTCCACAGGCTGGATTGGGCCTATTTGCGAGTGCAAGTTTGGAAGTAGAACTTCATGAAGAAAAAAGTGACACAAAAAGTTAAAGAAACGTCTTCTAAAGTGAAGAAATCAAGCATTTTACGCTCTTCATCGCCGGCAAAAAAGGCAGCTTTGGTCAAACCCGTAGCCAAGCCCGTGGCGAAGCCCGATCCGCGTTTTACACAGGCTGTGCAAAACTACGAGGCCGGATTGAAGGCGATGCAGACACACAAATTCGACAAAGCCAAGGTCGCGCTGACCAAGGTTTTGGAGGGGCCCAGCAAGGAATTGGCGGATCGCGCCCGCGTCCATCTCAGCATCTGCAGCCAGCAGTTAGGACGCATCGCCAACACCTTCCGCACGCCCGAAGAGCAATACGATTATGCGGTGTCACTGATGAACAACGGCGACTATGACGGATCACGTGTTCACTTGGATAAGCTTTTGAAGGCCCATCCCAAAGCTGACTACGCGGTCTACGGCATGGCCGTGCTCGAGGGATTGACCAACCACGTGGAAGATTGTCTGCGGCACTTGCAGCACGCGATTAAGCTGAATCCCGCGAACCGCTTCCAGGCGCGCAATGATTCTGACTTCGCGCAAATGACGGACGATCCCCGCTTCACCGAACTTCTTTATCCGGAGCCGGAGGGCGAGGACCAGGCGGCGTCCGCCGCGAGCGGCGCAAAAAGCCGACGCTGATCGCGTGAGCACGCATGTCCCCATCTCTGCGGAACAGCCGGTAGCCCGGCGTCCGTTGCGGGTAGTCGCCATCGGCGGGGGCACCGGTCTATCCACTCTGCTGCGCGGACTGAAGAAATATGTGATCCTGCCGGGGGTGGCGCGGATCGCGCAGACGACATACGCCGTCGGCGAGCTAGCCGCAGTCGTGACCGTGACCGACGATGGTGGCTCCAGCGGACGGCTGCGCAAAGACCTGAACATCCTGCCGCCGGGCGACATCCGCAACTGCATGGTCGCGCTTTCGGAAGACGAAGCCCTGCTGTCGCGCCTCTTCCAGCACCGGTTCGCTTCCGGAGGACCGCTGGACGGGCACAATTTTGGCAATCTGTTCCTGGCCGCACTGACTTCGATCACCGGTGATTTCGCCGAAGCCGTGCGCGAGTCGTCGGTGATCCTGGCCTCCCGCGGACACATCTACCCATCGACCACATCGAACGTGCAACTGGATGCCTGGATGGATGACGGCTCCCGCGTGCGCGGCGAAACTAAGATCACCGCGAGCAAACAGCGAATCACCGAGTTGCGTATGGTGCCGGCGAACGCGCAGCCGCTGCCGGAGACGCTGGCCGCCATCGCGCAGGCCGACCTCATCACCATTGGCCCGGGGTCGCTGTTCACCAGCCTGATACCGAACCTGCTGGTGCGGGGAATTCCCGAAGCGATCGCGGCGTCGAAGGCCAAGAAGGTCTTCGTCTGCAACCTGATGATGCAGGCGAATGAGAGCCTAGGGTTGAGCGCATCCGATCACATCCGCGCTATCCGGCGGCATGCGCGCATGAAACTCTTCGACTATGCCCTGGTGAATAATGCCGCGGTATCACCGGTGTTATTGGAAAAATACCAAGGCGAAGGAGCGGGGCAGGTCGCGTGTGACGCAGCCGCCATCGAAGACCTGGGGGTGCAATGCATCGCCGACGATCTGCTCGATGAAGCCGGCTTGGTCCGCCATAACACCCATAAGCTGGCCTTGCGCCTGATGGCACTGGCTTTCGCTTCCCCGACCCCGCCGCACCTCACCGCGCGGGCCGTGACGGTTTGAACCGTCGTCCGACGTTCCTCTGGATGTAATATGGATTCACGCATGAAGAAGCAAGCGACCGCGCCCAGTCCGCGCCCGCACGTCAACCGCCCGAACGTTAAACTGGCTATCGCCATTATGGCGGCGGGCAAAGGCACGCGGCTTAAATCCAAACGGCCGAAAGTCCTGCACGAAGTGGGCGGGCGTCCGCTGCTGGAGCACGTGATCGCCGCGGCGACAACCTTGGTCTCGCCGCAACAGATTTTCACCATCATCGGCCATGAGGCGGAGAGTGTAGCCGCGGCCGTCCGGGGTACGGGGGTCGCTTTCGTCACGCAAAAGGAGCAGCGTGGCACCGGACATGCCATCCAGACGGCGCGGGCAGCGTTGCAAGGCTCCGAACATGTGCTGGTACTCTCAGGCGACGTTCCCTTGATCCGTCCGCAGACCTTACAGAAGTTGATGGACTTTCACCTCGCGCAAAAGGCGGCGATGACCATTCTCACCGCTGAGCCGGCAGACCCCGCGGGCTATGGCCGGGTGATCCGGGTGAAGGCGGGCGCACCAGCCGTGACCGGCATCGTGGAGCAGAAGGCGTTGACGCAATCGCAGCTTAAGGTCCGCGAAATCAACTCCGGCATCTACGCCTTCCGCACGGCTGACCTGTTCGCCCACATCGACCGGCTCGGCACTAACAACGCGCACGGCGAGTACTACCTTACCGACGTGGCCGGGCTGCTGGTCAAGGCGAAGAAGAAGGTCGTGGCCATCAAGACGGACGATGCCGTTGAGGTGCTGGGCGTCAACACCTTGGCCGAACTGGTAATGCTGGATGTGGGTATGCGTCGGGCGAAGGCGAACGCGCTGCTGGCCGCGGGCGTCACGATCTTTCGTCCGGAGACCTGTGTGATCGACGCCGCAGTGGAAGTGGGCGCCGACACGGTGATCGAACCGTTCGTGCAATTGCTGGGCAGCACGAAGATCGGGCAGGACTGCCGTATCCGCTCCTACTCCATCATCAAAGATTCGGTGATCGCAGATAAGGTGCAGGTGCGGCCGGGCTGCATCTTCGACGAAGCCAAGGTGGCGACCGGAGCGATCATTGGGCCGTACTCGCACCTACGCCCGGGGTCTGACATCGGCGAGCAGGCGCACGTCGGCAACTTTGTGGAGACGAAGAAAACGAAGCTGGGTAAGGGATCGAAGGTCAATCACCTCTCCTACCTGGGCGATGCCGAGATCGGCGAGAAAGTGAACGTGGGCGCGGGCACCATCACCTGCAATTACGACGGCGTGAACAAGCACGTGACCCGCATTGAAGACGGGGCGTTCATCGGCAGCGACTCCACGCTGGTGGCGCCGCTCACCGTCGGCGAGGGCGCGTACGTTGGTGCCGGCTCATGCATCACTGAGGACGTTCCCGCCGACGCGCTGGCTCTGGGCCGCTCCCCACAAGTGGTAAAGCCGGATTGGGCGAAGAAGCGGCGCGCGGCCCCGCGCGTAGCTAGGTCTTAAAGAACGTCGCAGTCTGGCTCGGGCCTCCCTGCCCACCGCCGCGCCATCACACTCCTGGTAGCACATTCGTAAGCAAAGCTTCATTTCGAAAAACCAGGAGTCACAATGACCGATTCGAACAAGACCAGCCCAAAACATGGCAGCTCGCCGCAAGGAAATCCTGACGCCAATCGTACTCAGGAGAATCAAAGCCAGCCCAGCATGAGCCAGGCCGACGGTACCGCCGCCAACGCGCCCCGGGGCGAGACCCAGGCGCAGCCCCAGAAGAAAGAAAGTCAGGCAAAGAGCGAAACGCCAGAGAACCGCGCAGGCCAGATCAATCCCTCCGCGCCCAATGACGGCACTTCGGGTATGCCGGCCAACACCACCCGCGATTCCGCAGGTGAGGTAGGAGAACCTACGGGCCAAGGGAACCTGGACGCGCCTAAGGAGAACGAACAGCCCGGCGAGGGCGCGAAGAAAGAAGAAGTTAAGAAGGCAGAAGAGGCTGCATGAGCAAAAAAATGGCCCCTCGTAAGAGGGGCCAGCATTCAGGAGAGAGGAGAGAGGAACGTCTAATCTTTAAATTGCGGCTATTTCATGTCCGCGATCAGTTCCCGCATCAGCAGGCGCGCCTGGTGTACGGCTTCTTTGACTTCGTTGGTATTCAGGCCGAGCAGGTTGGCGGTCTTGGCCACGTCGTACCCTTCCACGTCATGCAGCAGGAAGGCGAGGCGTTCGGTGGAGGGGATCTGGACCACAGCGCGCTCCATGTGGATGCGCTTCACATTGCCGCGGACCGATTGGGTGCTGGTGCTGGTCAGGTGCAGAGACAGCATGCCGATGGGCATGAGGTCGCGCAATTCCTTAAGCAGGCTGATGTCAATCTGCTCAGCGGAGGGCTTGGGGGCGCTGGAGAAGGCACGGCAGAATACGCGCGTGGAAACTTCTTCGGCAGCCATTTCGTTGTCGGTCATCCAGAAAGCGAGCGAATAAATACGGTGGCGGTTTTCTTCAAAAATGTTCTGGAAAGTTTCGACCGGAACTGCGCTGGTCACCTCTGCAAAGCTGGTAAACGCCGAAAGTCTCTGTACTTGGGTCGTCATGGCCTCTGTGTCCTCTTCGGATCTGATTTTCTGCTCTTCGCTTCGCCTGGCGTACTCTGCAGGCACTCTCCTTACATGCAACACGGTTGCCTAACTGAGCCAAAAATGATGGATTTCTTTTGGATACATATTAGTGGTTCCTTTACAACGACTTACAGGGGTCTCGCGGCTCAACCTCGGAACCTTAGGAAGGTTGGGTTTTCACCTTAACCCTCTGTCCCGACCCAAATTAGGAAGTTGGATACCAACATTTGCTATTCCAGGCACATAAGACCTTCACTATCCAAGTAGTTTTTACATCGGGCCTCCACCCCCCGCGATGCAATGTCCCCAGGAGCATCGTTCAGTCTGGTCCTGTCTTTAACCCACCTGCGGTTGCGCGGAGCGCCCGCGCCAGCGCGTGGTGGGAAATCCCTAAAGATTGCGGTTCCCCATGAGGGTTGATCATTTCCTCCGTGCCTTGCGACCCTTCCCACTTCCAACTTTTCCTCCGTCCCCTTTTCTGTTTCGCCCTCGATTTTGCTCGTGCCCCTGATACCGTTTCTGAGGGCAATCTCCGATTGAGTTTCCAGCAACTCTGTGTAGAATGAAGCCGCTCACCCAAAAACCGAGGCCCCTCCCCGACATGGCGGTAGAACGCATCCTGGTAGTCGACGACGAAGAAGCGATCCGCGAGATCGTATGTTCCATGCTCACGAACGCCGGGTATGAGACTAAGCAAGCTTCGTCAGGACTGAAGGCGCTGGATATACTCAACGCCGGGGCGGAGTTCGAATTGGTCCTCTCTGACCTGATGATGGCGGAGATGGATGGGATCGGGCTGCTGGAGCGCGTGCGTGACGCCTTCCCCAGCATGCCCGTGATCATGGTGACGGCGGTGCACGATATTTCCGTCGCGCTGGCCGCGATCCGCAACGGCGCTTACGACTATCTGCTCAAACCCTTCGAGCGTGAACAGCTACTGGCCATGGTGCGGCGAGCGCTGGACCATCGCAAATTGCGACTGGAGAACCGGGCGTATCAATCAAACCTGGAATCACTCGTGGCGGCCCGCACCGAACAACTGCGCCAGGCCATGACCGACCTGGAGCGCTCCTATGACATCACGCTTGAAGCCCTGGGCGACGCCCTCGATCTGAAAGACGCCGAGACGGAAGGCCACTCTAAGCGGGTGACGGCGTTCACCATCGCCGTGGCCCGGGCCATGGGACTCTCCGGTGAGCGGATCCGCGTGATCGCCCGCGGTGCTTTTCTGCATGACATCGGGAAAATGGCGATTCCGGACGCTATCCTGAGAAAGCCCGGCGCTCTGGATGCCGAAGAAAAAGCCATCATGCAGGAGCACTGCTATCGTGGCTATCAGATGCTGCGCAAGATCCCTTTTCTTTCGGAAGCCTCTGACATCGTTTACTCCCACCAGGAAAAATTTGATGGCACCGGCTATCCGCGCGGACTAAAGGGCGAACAGATCCCGCTGGGGGCACGCATCTTCGCGGTGGCCGACACTCTGGACGCCATCACGTCAGACCGTCCGTACCGGGCCGCCCAATCCACACGGGCCGCCCTGGAAGAGATTGCCCGCTTCTCCGGGACCCAGTTCGATCCCGACGTGGTGAAGACCTTCCTCTCCATGCCGGAGACCATCTGGGAAGACCTACGCAAGCAGATCAATACCCAGATCCATCGCTACACCTATCCAGAGAAGTTTGTGAAGTCCGCGAGCAGTTAACCGCAGCGCCAGGCATTTATGGCCGTTCTCGACTCCCAACAGATCGCGCAGGAACTCCGGCAGCTCAGCAGCTGGAAGCTGGCTGGCAAAGCCATCGAGCGGCGCTATGAGTTCCCTGATTTCGCCGCCGCCATGGCATTTGTGAATCGGGTTGCGGAATTGGCGGAAGCGGCTGACCACCACCCGGACATCGACATCCGCTACAACAAAGTGGTGCTGGCGCTGATCTCCCACGACTCCGGAGGAGTGACCGCCCGAGACGTAAAGATGGCGCACAAGATCAATGGCGTGAAAACTTAGGCCTGGGAGATCAGGGATGCGCTGGTAGGAATCCAGGCGTTCTTCTGCGGCTAGGCGTTCTTCTGCGGCTTCGCTAGCAGGTCATTCAGGCTGTCGATGGTGCCCTGGATCTTGGCCAATTCTTCGTCGAAGGCCTCCGACCAGTCGCGCAGTTGGTCGGGAGCGCGGTCGAGGCTACGGCCCACCTGGCGCAGCATGGTTCGGCCACGCTCCGTGGCGACTAATACGCCGAGGCTGCCCAGCCCCAGCACCGTCAATGGCAGAAACCACTTACGCATCACTACCCTCTAGATCCGCCGCTTATGCACAAATAGATGCTTATCTGACGCATTCCGTCATGCCTAAGTTCCAGAATTTTTCACGGTAACGCAAGTATCGGGAAAGATACCTGCAAGTTTTTGCGACCGGGGCGTTCGTATAATGAAGGGTTCAGGCATTTTTTGTTACCAGTTCAGGTTTTGTTCACGAGTTCAGGAGGCTTTATGAAGCAGTTCAGTGTGTTTTTGGTTTTGTTGGGCGCCGTCTCGGCGTGGGGACAGGACCGTCCGACGGTCACGGCGCGTGAAAACGCGGTTTTTGTGGGAGCCGACGGCAAGTTTGAAGCCCTGCCGGACACTGCGGTGATCCAATTCAACGTCGCGGCGCAGGAAAGCAGCTCAGACGCGGCCTACTCCAAAGCAGCCGCGGCGGCGGAGCGCATGCGCCAGGCGCTGCGGACCCACGGCATCGACCCGAAGTCCGCCGAGTTGGGCTATTACTCGCTGCAGCCCATGTACGACTACAAGTCCGTCAAGCGCAAGATCGTGGGGTATCGCGTGACCTCCAGCGTGACCCTGAAGCTGAAGGATTTCACCAAGGTGGGCCCGCTGACGCAGGCGCTCTCCGCCATTGAGGAGACGGACAACCAGTCCGTGAGCTACGCACTGGAGGCGATGGAGACGGCAAAGCAGAAGGCCGTGGAGGACGCGTTCCTGAAGGCCAAAGCGTCCGCCAACACCGTGGCGAAGGCCGGGAGCAGGACGCTGGGCGACCTCAGCTATGCGTCGGTGGATACGTTTGAGCAGGTCCACCCTCCGCAGATGATGACGATGCGGGCGCAGGTTGGCAAAATGGAGGCAGCCGATGTGACGGCGGAGTTCTCTCCCCAGAAGATCACTGTCACGGCGCACGTGAATGCGATGTTCAACCTGAAGTAGGCTTAGGCGAACGGAAAAAGGGGACGCTCAGAGCGTCCCCTTTTTGTGTCGTCCGGCAACGCTATTTAGGTATACCGATGCCGCCGATGGTGGGAGTGGGCGTGAGCACCTGCTTTTCCATCTTATTGGTCCGGCGCATGGGCTGAGGTGAGCGGTTGGTGGGGTCGATACGGGTGGGATCCAGTTCCACCGGGCGCGTGAGCACCATCTCGACGGCGGATCCATTCTCCAGACGGACTTCATCGCCCCGGGTGAACAGGGTGCTGAGCACGCCAACGGCAAGGCCTAATCCGCTGCCCACCCCCGCGCCCTTCAGCGATCCGCGGCTGAGCCCGCCGATCAATCCGCCGGTGCCAGCGGCGGTCGCGATGGTGGCAGCATCCTTACCTTTTTGTCCTTCAGCCTGCACAGTGCCTTCTTTGTCTTTCACTTTCTGCGTGTCCGCGCTGTCCGCACTCTCGAGGGCTGCGGGCATGGAAACGGTGTAGCCATTGGGATAGATCATGGTGGTGAAGTGCAGCAGGATCTCTGCCCTGCCCTTCACCCGTCCGGAACGCTTCACCGAATCGACCACACCCTGGACAAAGGTGCCGGCGGGTATGACTACGCGGCCGTCCGCGACCACGGGGAAACTGGTCTCCAGGTAGACGCCGTCGCCGGGACGCGCGTTCCGCGAGGAAACAGAATTTTTCATCATCAGCAGGACTTTGGTCCCGATAGGCAGGGTGACCATGGCGGCTTGGACTTGCTCTTCTTTCATGGGGGTCGCGGGCATCGGCGTTGCCGCCGAGGCGGGTGTTGCGGTGGCGGACGCAGGCGCTGCCGGCGTTGTTTCCTGGGCCGCGACGAGTAGCGAACCGCCTAACAACACCGCGCCTAAAATCTTTAGACTCTGCATGATTCCTCCACCTCCCGCGAAACCCGGGAGCGACCTATAAGTTGCGCCAGGTTATCGCTCTCCGGATACCCGACCGCCGATAAAATCTTTCTATCCCCTCCATCAGTACTTCTTATTTGCCGCCCCGGCACGGGGGCGGTATGCTTCATCGTACTCCGCAAACGAATTCACAAACAATCCATCTTTTCGCTTCATCGAGCCTTACCCATAAGGAGAGTCATGCCGACCGAACTGCGCACCTTCATGGAACTGCCCTACGAGGAACTGGAGGAGAGGAATCTGCAGGTCAAAGAGCAGCGCAAGAAGCGCGTCTCCGCGGACAAGATCCAGGAAGAGCGGATCAAGTATCTGACCGACGAGAAGCGCATCAAGGCGGTGACGGTCCTGTTCAGCGACCTCGAAGGCCGCCTCCACATGCTGGATTACGACAAGAAGTTCCTGGTCAAGAACTTTGACAACCTGACCTTCGATGGCTCGTCGATCCGCGGGTTCACCGCGCAGCGCGAAAGCGACTTGCGGCTGACCATCGACTGGTCGGCGTTCTATTGGGGCCCAGCCGACGTATTTGGCGCAGGCAAGGTGTTGGTGTTCAGCGAAGTGACCGACAAGAGTGGCGAGCCGTACAGCGCCGACATCCGCGGAGTATTGAAGTCATTCGCCGACGACCTGCATAAGAAAGAAGGCTACACGCTGCTGGCGGCCAACGAGATCGAGGGCTTCCTTTTCACCGGGGTGGACGCCGAGCAGCGTTACCATGAGACCGGCAGCTTCGAGTACGTAAACACCGGCGGCTACTACCACTCGCTACCCGGTGACCCGCTGCGCAGCTTCATTGACACCAGCGCGGAAGTGCAGCGTGCCATGGGTTTTGAGAATGAGAAAGACCATCCGGAAGTTGCGCCCTCGCAGTTCGAGATCAACTACAGCTACGGAGAAGTGGTGGCGGCAGCGGACCAGATCCAGCTTTACAAACTCATCTGCCGGCAGGTGGCGACCAAGATGGGATTGACGGCTTCCTTCCTGCCCAAGCCCGTGGTGGGGGTGAATGGCAACGGCATGCACACCAATGTGTCAGTGAGTAAGGGCGGAAAAAACCTGTTCTGGGACCCGAAGGGCGAAGAGAAGATGAGTGCGTTCGCGTGGTCGTTCGTTGACCGCATCCTCACCCACGCCAATGACATCTGCCTGCTGCTCAATGCCAGCGTGAACGCGTATCGCCGGCTGGATCCGCACTTTGAAGCGCCCAACCAGATCAAGGCGTCTGCCATCGACCGCGGTTCGATGGTGCGCATCCCCATCGGCAACAGCAAGAGCGCGCGGGTGGAGGTGAGGTCGGTGAGCCCGGACGCGAATCCCTACATGGTGATGTATTCGGTCTTCCGCAGCGGCTTGCAGGGACAGACGGCGAAGATCAAGAATCTGCGCCAGGCGGAACGCTACCTGCCGGACAACGTCTACACGGCGCTCGAGAATTTCCGCGACGCGCAGTGGACCACCAAACTAATGGGCTCAGATGTGAAGGGCCGCTACGCCGACTTGAAGCAGGCGGCGGCGGACCGGTGTCCGCGGCTGCTGGGGACCTATGTGAAAGCGCCGGAGGTGCAGTACCACCACGACGTTTATAACCAGTTCTTGTGGAATCGGTTCTAGGGAACGAGATTGAAGATTACATCGACGCGGATGACTGTTGGAACTGGCGTCGGCCCACATTTCGCGCGCATGAACCGCCATCGCTTGACTGCGGCAATCGCCTCTTTATCCAAGTTCTTGCCTAAACTCTCGTAAACGACTGG
>JBKKBM010000058.1:0-2760 GCA_046714215.1 Terriglobales bacterium
ATTCAAAGTCGGTCAAGCAAGTCATCCTCCTCACAGCGCACAAGGACCACATTGGCATGAACGCCAGCGCGCCCGGCGATGACAAGATCAACAATGGCGCTGACGACGATGCCTCCGGCGTAGTCGCCGTGCTTGAACTCGCGCGTAAACTCGCGGCCGGCCCGCGGCCCAGGCGCACCATCTATTTTGTGTTGTTTGGCAGTGAAGAGCGCGGCGGACACGGTGCCCAATTCTTTCTCCAGAATCCGCCGGTGCCACTGACCGATATCGCCGCCAATCTCGAATTTGAGATGATCGGCCGCGGCGACCCTGCCGTCCCCGCTGACACGCTCTGGCTTACCGGGTATGAACGTACCAACCTCGGCCCCGAACTCGCGAAGCAAGGCGCGAAGATCGTCGCGGATCCGCATCCCACCGAGCAATTCTTCATGCGCTCGGACAATTACGCGCTCGCGCGCAAGGGCGTGGTCGCGCAGACGATCTCCAGCTACGGATTGCACAAGGAGTACCATACCCCCGCCGACGACATCGCCCACATCGACTTCGATCACCTGACCCGCTCCATCCAGTCGATGTTCGCGCCGGTGCTCTGGCTATCGAACTCAACTTTCAAACCGGAGTGGCTGCCGGGGAAAAAGCCGTAGATTTGTTCTAAATTCCGAGCAGCGAGGAATCCGTACCCTCGCGCTTTTGTCATCCCGAGCGAGAGGCAAGCAGCGCGACCCTACCTTCGCCGTAATCCCCGTTCGCTGTCATTCAGAGCGCCTTCTTTTACCGCGAAGAATCCGGGAGTGTTTGAACAGGCATTCTTCTGTACTGGTTCGCGTTCTCTATCTGGGAAGGATACGGCTTCAGCCATATTGCCAGGTCGTGCTAGGAACCCGGCTTTAGCCGCTGAGGTAAGCCCTTATTGCGCGGGCAGGGATTCCTCGTCGCCGCTCGCTTGCGTTCGCGGCTCACTCGGGATTTCAAAAGAGAAAAATCTAATTCGGCTTTTCCCCATCTTTGATCAGTGTCCCGATCGGCTTCCTGCCGGCAAAGCCCTCTTCGACGCCATGCCAATGCTGGATACTATGCGGCTCGCCCAGCTTCCAGCAGAGGAGCACCGTCTCGCCATCAACCAAGGTTGGAAAATCCAGCAGCCCTACGTCGAGATCCTTCACCTGCACGCCGGTCGCATGGATCTCGCCGACCGCGTCCTTGATATTCTGCGCCGCTTTATCGCGCGCGGCCTTCTTCACGCTTACCTCGGCGATGTTCACGAGCGTCCCGCCGGAGAGGAATATCTTGTGATGCAGATCCTGAAACTCTTTTTCCGACCGCGCAATCACGTCCTTCGCCTCGATGGCGCGCTTCAGCAACGACTCCAGCACCGGCAACAGCAGGTTTGCCTCTTGGAGCGTGAATGTCTTGGGTTTGGCCATCTCGGTAATCTTAATCTTTCCCCGCGGTCGCCGCTTTGATGTCCAGCATTCGCCCCAGTGCCACGCGCGCCCAGTGTTTCACATCATCCTTCACTTTGATGCGGTTCACTACGTTACCCTCGACCAGGTTCTCCAGCGCCCACGCCAGATGCTGCGGGGAGATGCGGAACATCGTGGTGCACAAACAGCCCGACTCATCCAGCGTCATGACCGTCTTGCCCTGCGACGCGAATTGCTTGCCCAGCCGGTTCACCAGGTGGATCTCCGTTCCCACGGCAAACTTGCTGCCCGCGGGTGCCTCTTCTATGATCTGGATGATGCGCTCGGTCGAACCTAGCGCGTCCGCCTTCTGGCAGACCTCCCACCGGCATTCCGGATGCACTACCACTTTGATCCCCGGATGCGCCGCCCGCACTTTGTCCACATGCTCCGGTAGAAATCGCTGATGCACGGAGCAATGCCCCTTCCACAAAATGACTTTAGCTTTGCGCAGTCGTTCGGGAGTATTTCCGCCCATGATCTGGAATGGGTCCCACACCGCCATCTCGTCCAGCGGGATACCCATCGCGTACGCGGTATTGCGGCCGAGATGCTGGTCGGGAAGGAACAAGACTTTCGGCGCGCGTTCGAATCCCCATTGAAACGCGCCCGCCGCATTCGACGACGTACACACTAGACCGCTGCGTTCGCCGCAAAATGCTTTGATCGCCGCCGTCGAGTTCATGTAGGTCATCGGCGTCATGCCTTGACCGGTTTCATCCGTCAGCCCTAGCTTCACCAATTGGCGCCAGCATTCTTCCACCTGGCCAATCTCCGCCATGTCCGCCATCGAGCAGCCCGCGTTCAAGTCAGGCAGGATGACCTGCTGACCCTCGCGGCCCAGCACATCCGCGCTCTCCGCCATAAAGTGGACGCCGCAGAAGATCACATACTTCGCCTCGGCCTCGGACGCAATCTTCGCCAGCTTAAAGCTGTCTCCGGTGTGGTCCGCAAAGCGGATCACTTCGTCGCGCTGGTAGTGATGCCCCAGAATGACCGCTTGCCCGCGCAATTCTCTCTTGGCCGCGGCAATGCGCTCGTCCATGGTGTCGTCAGGCAGCGCCAGGTAATTGTCCAGGGAGCAGGCCGCACCTGCATTCAACGTTGTGCTCAACGTTGTGCTCAACGTCGCACTCATTTTTCTCCGCCTTCAGCTCCAGGCGGTGGCCACCCGGAACGGGGATGTTGAAAGCATCCGCCGGCTCCAGTAGATCCACTGAGCGTCGCGTTCAAGCTGCGCCGCCCCCGACCTACGGGGTTGTTGAAGCTGGCAGTTCTTCTCTATTCGATGTCCCAC
>JBKKBM010000059.1:0-20590 GCA_046714215.1 Terriglobales bacterium
GGGTAACACGGTCTTCCGGGAGCGCCAGATCCAGTGGGCCATCCGTTTCGAGTTCTAGAGCGGACGTACTCCTTTCCGGGCGGCAGCTTCGGCTGCCGCTCTTTTTCTTGCCTTGTGTTTTTTTGTTTTAATCTCGAGCGCAGCGAGAGATACCTACCCTCGCACGCGCTTTCGCTGCAGGAGGTTGGAGAAGTTGCAGATACCTCGAGCGCTTGCCAGCAAGGCCGCGAAAATCCTTTAAGATAAAGGGTTGTAAAATAGAGGATTGTGACCACCTCTTCCCATCTCGATGGCCATCTCGACGTCATCGTCGTCGGCGCCGGACACGCCGGTTGTGAAGCCGCCATGGCAGCGGCCCGTATGGGTCTTCGCACCGCCCTGGTCACCATGAAGAAAGACCTCATCGCGCAGATGTCGTGCAATCCCGCGGTGGGCGGTATCGCCAAAGGACATCTGGTACGCGAGATCGACGCCCTCGGCGGGATCATGGGCGAGGTCACGGACGCGGTCGGCATCCAGTTCCGTCTGCTGAACACTTCGCGTGGCCCCGCCGTCTGGTCGCCGCGCGCGCAGTGCGATAAATCCCAATATCGCGAGCAGATGCGCGCGGTGCTGGAAGCTCAGGCCGGACTCGACATCATCGAAGCCGAGGTGACAGGGCTGCTGCTCGAAGGTGAAGGTAGTTCGCGCCGCGCCACCGGCATCACTCTCCGAAACGGTACCGAAATGCGCGCCGTCGCCGTCATCATCACCACCGGAACGTTTCTTAACGGACTCATCCACTGCGGCGAACAGACCTATCCCGCGGGCCGCAGCGGAGAAGCGCCGGCCATCATGCTGGGGGAATCGCTGAAGGCGCTGGGTCTGCGCGGCACGCGCTTGAAGACCGGGACTCCGCCGCGCCTCGACGGCCGCACCATCGACTGGTCAAAGTTCCAGGTGCAACCCGGCGACGCCGATCCCACACCCTTCAGCTTCCGCACGCGGCGCATCCGCCAGACCCAGGTGCCGTGCTACATCGCCACCACCACGGAGGAAACGCGCCGCATCATCGCCGCCAATGTGCACCGCTCGCCCATGTATAGCGGACAGATCCAGTCAGTGGGGCCGCGCTACTGCCCGTCTATCGAAGACAAGATTGTTAAGTTCCCGGGCAAGCCCACCCATCAGCTCTTTCTCGAGCCCGAAGGCCTCAACACGCATGAGGTTTACGTCAATGGCATGTCCACGTCGCTGCCGGTCGACGTGCAGCAAGCGATGATCAAGTCCATCCCGGGATTGGAAGACGCCGTGATGCTGCGTCCCGGTTACGCTATTGAATACGACGCCATCGATCCCACCGAACTCGACCGCACGCTGGCGGTAAAGCAGATCGTCGGACTCTATCTCGCCGGCCAGATCAACGGCACCAGCGGATACGAAGAGGCTGCGTGCCAGGGTCTGATGGCGGGCATCAACGCCGCGCTGAAGATCAAAGGTGAGCCGGAACTGGTCCTCGACCGCACCGAGGCGTACATCGCCATCCTCATCGACGACCTCATCAGTAAGGGCACCGATGAGCCGTATCGCATGTTCACCTCGCGCGCCGAATTCCGTCTACATCTGCGCATCGACAATGCTGACCGACGCCTCACGCCCTACGGCCGCCGCATCGGCCTGATCGTCGACGATGCCTGGGCGGACTACCTCGCCAAGCAAGAGCGAGCGCAGAAACTTACGACGCATCTGGAGAAAACGCGCGTCACCGCGGACGCCGCCTCCCTGCCGCCGGAGTTGGCCGCGCGGTTGGGCAACGTCCTTGGCTCGACCTATGCGCAGTTGCTGCGCCGTCCGGAAGTGATCATTGAAGATCTGCTGCCCGTCTTGCGCGCGCAGATGCCGGAGTTTTTCGTTCGTCCGCAAAGGGTCATCGTCGAAGATGCTGTTCCTTTGTCATCCCGAGCGGAGGCCGAGCAAACGAGGCCGCAGTCGAGGGACCCCTACCCGCGCCCAGATCCGTTCCGCTACGATTTCAGCGCGGATGCTCATCGGCAAGCATCCGTCGCCGCCGCCACCGATGCCCTCCTCCCCGCCTTCTCCATTGCTCCCCAGAGCGAGGCTGACGCGGGGAAGTCTCGCCACGGCCTCAGCGCTGAGGTCCGCAATGAATTGAAGTCAGTGGAGACAGAAGTGAAGTTCGCGGGCTACCTGCTGCAGCAGCAGCGCGCCATCGAACGGCTGAAAAAGGCCGAACTGCGCAATATCCCGGAATGGTTCGACTACACCCAGGTCAGCGGCCTCTCGCGCGAGATGCATGAGACGCTTACGCGCGTTCGTCCCCGGACCATCGGCCAGGCCCTGGGTATTCCCGGCGTTACGCCCGCCGCCGCTTCGCTCATCAACATCTTCATTGAGATCCAGGGCAAGCGCTTCGCACAGGCGCATTAGAGGTCAGCGGTTGAAGCCCCCTAAGCCTTTTCAAACTCGTGCTTCGCTTCAATTTCTCCGAGCGCTGCTTGCATCACCGCTTCGATCGCCGCAGCCTCCTTCATTAGCGCATCCGTCGCGGTCGCGTAGTCGCCATCCAGCTTGATCAATCCCTGTTGCGCCAGTGTTTTCGCGGCTGCGGACAACTGCGCCGTCGTCCGCGTCAGGTACAACGCTTCGACTGGATCCGCGACCAGCACCTTACCTTGCCCCAACTTCTGTGCCCAGTAAACTTTGCGTTTCACCAAGTCCAGCAATTGATCGTCGCTCGGGTTTTGAAAAGTGAACTGCCGTGTCACGATGCTGAACGCGCGGCTGGAGAGCGCCATGGGCTGCCGCTTGGTGGACTTGATGAACTCGATGTCCTTGGTATCGGCGGCCTTGCGCACCGTATTGATGGCCGCGCCCAACGCGTCTTTCGGCTCGAGCGATGGCAGCGCTTCCTTCACCGTCTGCGAGAGGTGGATGGAGAGCGCCGCGTGCCGGCCAGTGCCGTCTTCGAGTTCCGCATTGCCGTGCAGCACGTAATAATCGGCGCCACCGGAAGATCGATGGAAGGGCCAGTCGAGGGTGAAGGTGAGGGGAATCCCCTTGAGAGTGACGTAGGTGAGCTTGGTTTCAGGCATAAATTCAGACATTAAGGATATCCGGGACGATTTCCTCGATTAGTGTGTATTGCGAGATTCTCAGCTTTATCATCTTTGAAAGGGCACGGCTTCAACTGCGCCATTCAGACTTTCTGCTGATTGGGCTTTAGCCCCTGAGGCGAGCTTCTATCATAACCGTTCGCGGCGAGCGGACGGAAGCCCTGTACCTTGCGATACACTCAACTCGCCCAATGGACACCGCCCGCATCGCCGACCTGCTCACGCCTTACCTGACAAGTCCACTCAGCGAAACCCAGCTCGGCCAGATCAAATCGTATCTTGATCTTCTGCTCCGCTGGAATGCGAAGACAAACCTCACCGCTGTGCGCTCTCCGGAAGAGATGATCACTCGGCACTTTGGGGAATCGTTCTTCGCCGCCGCCCACCTCATCGCTGGCGAAAAGCCGCAGGCGGCCATCGATCTCGGATCCGGAGCTGGATTTCCCGGACTACCTCTCGCCATCTACGCACCCGAAGTTTCCGTCACGCTCATCGAAGCGCACAACAAGAAGGCGACCTTTCTGAAAGAAGTGGTGCGGTCGCTGGCCCTGAAGAACGCAACCGTAGTCGTGGAACGCGCAGAATCTTTAGTAGGGAAAAGCAAGGCCAACCTCGTCACCATGCGCGCAGTGGAAAAGTTTTCCGAAGGCGCGACTCTCGCGGTCACGCTCCTCGCACCCGAAGGACGCTTGGCCCTGCTGATAGGCGCCGCCCAGGCCGGCGAGGTTCGGCGCCTTCTCCCCGGTGCCTGGGAGTCGCCCGTCGCTATCCCTGGCGGAAATGTGCGGGTCCTTCTCGTGGGAAGGGGCAAAGATTGACTGAGCAGGAACCAGACCAGCAAGAATCAGACTTGCCAACAGGTGGGAATCATGCGCGAAAAATTGGTTAAAAGTGGTAAATCAAAGCCAGAAACTACGGCCTTCTGCGGAAAATGATGGAGAATTCATACCCGGAACCCGCGGGAAAGAGCTGGGCGACTTTGCGCAACCGCTCCGCGAGGGAAGAAGGCGCCAGCAGCGGGTACTCCCGCTCCCTGAGGTCGTAGTAATCAAAGTCCAGATACAGCGACAACATATAAATAGCGATCGCGTCGGAGAACGTGGCGTTAAGGTAGCCGGTCTTCGCTTTTTCGTCGATCACCTGAACCGTCGAATTGGCGGCATCACGATCGAAGGCGCTGCGCCGCGCCTCATGCGCATCCAGGCTGGTCTCGCCCTTCACACCTTGCTCCACCTGCGCACTCACCAGGTCGGAAAATTCCTCAGAGACCCCGGCGACATCCACAAAGGCGTGGCCCACATTGATGAAGAATTCAAACGCCACGGAGAATTTGTCATCCATCAACCGGGTGGATATGAAAACACACTGCGAGTTTCCCAGCGTGAGATTACGATGGCAGATAGCCTTGTCACTGAGCGCGACGTCGTATTTTTCCGCGATGCGCGTTTCCTCGCCCTCCGGCACCGTGAGCGGAACAAAGTAATACGCCTTGCGCTCCAGTGCCTTGGCCACCGCGGCCGGCACCGCCGCTACCATCTTCTCCAGTTCCGGTTGCGTGATGGCGTTCTCACCTGCCGCGGCAAAGCAGATCCCATTCGCCGCCTGGGAGACAGGCGCGCGGCTCACGATCTCCGTGGGGCTGAACGTCGGTGCGGGGGTCGAGGTCGGGGACGGCATCCCCCTGATTATCGCAAATGCCAAGGGCGGGCCGCCAATGGTAAGATTCTTACCTTCCCTATTCCCAGGAAAGAAAAAACATCCTAAAGCAAGGGGGATTCCCTTTGAGACTCGCATCTCTGTGTTCATTTGTGTGTCGGTCCATCGCGACCATGTTGGTGATGGCGCTCTGCACGTTCCCACTTTCCGCCCAATCGGCCAAGCCGGCCAAGGGCAAGAACTCTGCCGCTACCGCCCCGGTCGCGCCTAAGGTCGATCCCAATGCGGTTGACTGGGCCACCATCGCCCGCATCCGCAATGAGGCATTCCGCAACTCCAAGGTCATGGAGATCATGAGTGACATCACGGACGGCATCGGTCCGCGCCTCACCAATTCCCCCAACATGCGCAAGGCCAACGAGTGGACTCGCGACCAACTGACCAAGTTCGGGCTGGAGAATTCTCACATCGAGCCCTGGGGGAAGTTTGGCCGCGGCTGGTCGTATGAGACGTCCACCGTACGCATGACTTCACCCGACAAAGCCGAACTCATCGCCCTGCCCAAAGCTTGGACTCCCGGGACCAACGGCCCGGTGCGCGGCAAAGTAATGCGCTTCCGCGCTACCACCAAGGAAGACCTCGAAAAGTATCGCGGCAAGATCGCCGGCACCATCCTGCTGGCGGGCGAGATGCGCGAAATGAAGCTGATGGCTACGCCGCAGTCAGAGCGTTTCGATGAGCAGAAGCTCGCGGAACTGGCGCGCTACAACATACCCGGAGCGCCCGCAGTGCCTGCCGCCAACGTCACTCCCGAGGAACGTCGTCGCCGCGCGCAATTCGGGCGCGACCTCCTAAAATTTTTGGAGGATGAAAAAGCTGCGGTGCTGATCGAGCCAAGCCGGGCCCCCGGCGAAGGTGGCACCGTCTTCGTGCAGGGCGGCGGCTCTTATCGTAAAGGCGAATCCATCGGCGTGCCCAACCTGGTTATGAATATCGAGCACTACGGTCGCATCGCGCGCCTGCTGGACAAAAAGCGCGACGTCGAAGTCGAAGTTAACATCAAGACCGAGTTTCATGATGACGACGAGTTTGCCTACAACACCATCGCGGAGATCCCCGGCACCGACCTGAAAGACCAAGTCGTGATGCTGGGCGGTCACCTTGACTCCTGGCACGGCGGCACCGGTGCCACCGACAATGCCGCCGGCTCAGCCGTGGCCATGGAAGCCGTGCGCATCATCAAAGCGCTCGGCCTGAAGCCGCGCCGCACCATCCGCATCGCATTGTGGAGCGGGGAAGAGCAGGGACTACTCGGCGCACGGGGCTACGTGGCGGAGCATCTGGCCTCACGGCCGGAGCCCACCGATCCCGCAGTGCTGGCGCTGCCGGCGTTTATGCGTCCGCCTGCCGGTCCGCTAAAGAAGAAGCCCGAGTGGGACAAAGTCTCCGTCTACTTCAACATGGACAACGGTTCCGGCAAGATCCGCGGCGTTTATCTCCAGGAGAATGCCGCTGTCCTGCCCATCTTCAAGGCGTGGATGGAACCCTTCGCGGACTTGGGCATGACTGTCCTCACCATGCGCAACACCGGTAGCTCTGACTTCCTGGCCTTCGACGGGGTGGGCGTCCCGGGATTCGGCTTCGTACAAGATGATCTCGAGTACGACACTCGTACCCACCACTCCAACATGGACACCTTCGAGCGCATCCAGCGCGACGACCTGATGCAAGCCTCCGCCATCGAAGCTGCTTTCGTTTATCAAGCGGCGATGCGTGACGAGATGCTGCCGCGCAAGCCGTTGCCGCCCGATCCGCCGCCTGCGGCACCACCGGCTCCCGCCGCAGTTACACGCTAGCGGGATCGAACGAGACCACGGTGGGGGCAAACGCAACCACCGTTTTTTGCGGAACACGGTCTACAATGTTTCCTGCATGCACCCCATCCGCTCATTCTTCAAAGCGCTGGCCGTCGCCGCCGTCTCCGGGGCCCTGATGTTTTTCCTCGGGATATTTCTTACCCTGATGACGATGCTGGCCATCTCGCTCATGAGCGACGCCAAGCCTGACCTGACCATTGCCTACCGCATTGTCGGCCTCACCGCCGGCGCTACGGCCTTCGTCGTCGCTTTTTTCGGATCCATCATTTACGACGTGCGCCGCGCCGCGGCCACCCCGTCTGCCTAGCGTCCGTCCGAAACAATCCCGCACGAGCTTGCGCCGTTTTGTTGTATCCTTAGCGGCACTTTTTTTAGAACACTGGAGCCTTTGCTCATGGCCACGAACGCTGTCGACGCGAATCCTGAACAGCAGAGCACGCCCGGACGCCTCGATTCCGTCGACCTTTACCGCGGCCTCATCATGGCCTTCATGGCCCTCGACCATACCCGCGATTTCTTCACCCATCTGCGCTTTTCTCCCGAAGATCTCTCGCAGACCTACGGGGCGTTGTTCTTTACCCGCTGGATCACCCACCTGTGCGCGCCAGCGTTCTTCTTCCTGGCCGGCACGGGCATGTATCTCTCGCGCAAGCGTGGTGCGGACCTTTCCAAGTATCTGGCCAGCCGTGGTCTGTGGCTGATGTTCCTGGAACCGACGGTGATGTATGTCGGTTGGATGTTTGGCTGGAATTGGACAGCCTTCTTCGGCTTCCTGGTGATCTCCGCCCTGGGCGCCTGCATGATCTTGATGGCCGGCATCGTGCGCCTCCCCACTTGGGCTATAGCGACGTTCGGCATAGGCATCATCTTCCTGCATAACCTGCTCGACGGCATCAAGCCCGAGACGCTCGGCGGCAAAGGATGGATCATGACCATCCTGCATAATCCCGGCTTCTGGTCGTTCCGCCTACCGGACCAGCCGCAGGCCGGTTTTTTTGTCCTCTACGTGATCATCCCGTGGGTGGGCGTGATGGCCGCGGGCTACGCGCTCGGCCCCATTCTGCGGAAGCCCACGGAAGAGCGCCGCAAAGCATTGTGGCTGCTGGGTACCGCCGCTCTGGTGCTCTTCGTCCTCTTACGCACCACGAACATCTACGGCAATGCTCCGGGAATAGGTTGGGCGGGCTCCACCGGCACGTTCGCCGTGCAGCCGACGCTAGAAAAGACAGTCATCGCCTTCTTCAACACGGAAAAATATCCGCCGTCGTTGCAATACCTGTTGATGACGCTGGGCCCCTGCCTACTGGCGCTGGCATGGTTCGACCGCTTCAGCTTAAAGTCCGCCGTGGGCCGCACCCTGGGACAATGGCTGCTCGTCTTTGGCCGCGTACCCATGTTCTATTACATCTGTCACCTGTATGTGATCCACGCGCTCGCCGTCGCCGTGGCGCCGCTGTTCGGACAGAACTGGCGCTGGATGATCAACGGAGGCTTCTTCACCGGGCCGCCACCTCCGGGCTACGGGCACAACCTACCCTTCATCTACCTGATGTGGCTTACGGCGCTGGTCATCCTTTATTTCCCGTGCCGCTGGTACGCCGACCTGAAGCAGCGACGCAAAGATCTGAAGATCCTGAGCTACATCTAAAACCGCCTGGGACTAGGCACAGCACGGCTCAGCCGTGTGTCCGGTTGACCATGACATCCAGCGTTCTTCGCTGGTCTTCATCCCGAGACTACTGAACGCACGGCTTTAGCCGCTGGGTTTTCAGGCACTTGCTTTTAGGCCGCTGCCTCTTCTACGAACTCGCCCGGGTTATGGGTAAACTTCTCTTCGCAGCCCCGCGAACAGAAATAAAAATCCTGGCCGTTATATTCGGTGTGACCGGCGGCATCGTTTTCAGTGATTTCCATCTTGCAGACCGGATCGATTGGCATAGTGTCTCCTGGCCAAGTTAGATGGCCCGCTTTCAACGCGTGTTGTCGCCGCACGCTCGCCCACGCGCTCCGTTTTCGCACAAATGCACTGGCACGCACGCTCGCCAGCATTTATCCTTAGAAATATCCTTGAAAAGTAATCTTCGTAAAGGAATTCGTAAAGGAAAAGGACGCTCATGACCTCGACCACCACCACCCGCAACGCCCCCTTTTGGAATGAACTGGAACAGCGCATCGCGCCCTTCGACCTGCTCTGCCATCCCTACTACAAGGCTTGGACCGCGGGCGAGCTCACCCAGACCGACCTCCGGGAATATGCATCCGACTATTACCACCACGTGGCTGCGTTCCCCACGTATTTGAGCGCGCTGCACACCCGCTTGGTGGATGGCGAACTGCGCCGTGCCGTGCTGCGCAATCTTTGCGAAGAAGAGATTGAAGGCAGCGCTCACAGCGACCTGTGGCTGAACTTCGCCGAAGGCATGGGCGGAGACCGCGACTCCATCCGCGAGAGCGAGCCCATCCAGGAGTTACAGGATCTCATGCTGCGCTTCCGCAACATTGCCGCCTCCGGCACCATTCCCGCCGCTATGGCCGCGTTCTATGTGTATGAATCGCAGGTGCCGCGGGTGGCCCGCGAGAAGGCCCGTGGCTTGAAAGAGATGTACGGCGCCGACGCGAAGACGTGCGGCTATTTCACGCTGCACCAGACTGCTGACGTCTTCCACTCGCAGGTTTGGCGCGACCAGCTCAACAACCTGCTGGACGTCGAGCCTGAAGCCGGCGGGGAAGCGTTGATCGCCGCGGAGTCTGCCGCCCGCGCCTTGTGGACCGCGCTCGATGGCATCGAACGCAAGCGCCAGGCCGCCAAGCTGAACTAGTTCCTATTTCAAGCAAATCAGCCCTGCCGAGAGGCAGGG
Source organism: Terriglobales bacterium (assembly GCA_046714215.1). Taxonomy (GTDB): domain Bacteria; phylum Acidobacteriota; class Terriglobia; order Terriglobales; family Acidobacteriaceae; genus DATLCI01. Next base: position 9,505 of record JBKKBM010000059.1, read on the forward strand.
CTTTTTCATTGCGGATCGTTTTTCTCTGTGTCTCTGTGTCACCGTGGTGAAGGAGGTTTTTTGCTACACTAAAACCTTATTCCCATGCGCGCAGGGCGGTTTGTGTACGCGTCCGCGCGTGGAGACCCAAATGTCCGAAACCATCGCAGTTAAGCTTCCCGACGGCTCCATCAAACAACTTCCCCAAGGATCCACCCCACTCGACGTCGCTAAGTCGATCGGGTCCCGCCTCGCCGAGGCCGCGTTGGCCGCACAAATGCGGCATAACGGCAAAGATGCTGTCATCATCGACCTCAGCAAGCCGCTCACCGAGGACGTTGAACTTCGCATCCTCACGGAGAAAGATCCGGAATCGCTTGAAGTCTTCCGGCATTCGTCGGCGCATTTGCTGGCGACGGCCGTGCTCGAACTGTTTCCTGAGACCAAGCTGGGTCACGGTCCGCCCACCGAGTCCGGATTCTTCTACGATTTCTATCGCGAGGCCAAATTCACGCCCGAAGACCTCATCCGCCTCGAACAGCGCATGCTGGAGATCGTGCAGCGCGACGAAAAATTTGTGCGTGAGTTCGTGCCGCGCAAAGAAGGTCTGGAAAAGTACAAGCGTGAAGGCGATTTCATGAAAGTCCACTTCATCGAGCAATTCACCAAGCCTGATGAAGCCATCTCCACCTATCGCAACGGCAACTTTTCCGATTTCTGCCGCGGTCCGCACATCCCGTCCACCGGGCGCATCAAGGCCTTCAAGCTGCTCAACATTGCGGGCGCTTACTGGCTGGGCGATGAGAAGAACCAGCAGCTTCAGCGCATCTACGGCACCGCGTTTTATTCCAAGATGCTGCTCGACGAATATCTCAACCAGATCGAAGAAGCGAAGAAGCGCGACCACCGCGTCCTGGGCAAGCAGCTCGACCTCTTCTCCATTCAGGAACTCGCCGGGCCCGGCCTCATCTTCTGGCATCCCAAGGGCGGGCTCATCCGCAAGACGATGGAAGACTGGATGCGCGATGAATATCTGAAGCGCGGCTACTCGCTCGTCTACACGCCGCACGTCGCCCGCGTGGACTTGTGGAAGACCAGCGGGCACGAGGGTTATTACGCGCAGAACATGTTCACCCCCATGGAGCTCGACGATGCGGACTACCGCATGAAGCCCATGAACTGCCCCTTCCACATCCTCATCTACAAGGACACGCTGCGCAGCTATCGCGACCTGCCCGTGCGTCTGGGTGAGTTGGGCACCGTTTATCGCTATGAGCGCAGCGGCGTGATGCATGGCCTATTGCGCGTCCGCGGCTTCACCCAGGACGACGCACACATCTTTTGCACCCCTGACCAGATCGAAGACGAGATCATCGGCTGCATGGACTTCGCGCTCGCCGTGCTCGAGACTTTCGGCTTCAAGGACTACCAGGTCGAACTCTCCATCTGGGATCCCAACGACCGCGCCAAGTACCTGGGCGGGGAAGAGAAGTGGAAGCTCGCCATCAGCTCGCTCGAGAATGCGCTGAAGCGGAAGAACATTCCGTATAAGACCATTCCCGGCGAGGCGGCGTTTTACGGCCCCAAGATCGACGTCAAGCTAGTCGACGCCATCGGCCGCCTCTGGCAGCTCTCCACCGTGCAGTTCGACTTCACCTTGCCGGAGCGCTTTCAGTTGGAATATGTGGGCGAAGACGGCCAGCGCCATCAGCCGCTCATGGTCCACCGCGCGCTGTATGGATCCATCGAGCGCTTCTTCGGTGTGTTGATCGAGCATTACGCCGGAGCTTTCCCGGTGTGGTTGGCACCTTTGCAAGTTGCGATGGTCCCCATCGCCGAGCGCCACGCCGATTACGCCAACCAGGTCGCGAAGCAATTGGAAGAAATCGGCGTCCACGTCCACGTAGACGCGCGCTCTGAGAAGATGAACGCCAAGATCCGCGAACACGCGATGCAGAAGGTCCCCTTCGTGGTGGTGGTCGGCGACAAGGAAGCCGCGGAGAACAAAGTCAGTGTTCGCACTCGCGGCAAAGGCGACGAAGGCCAGCAATCAGTGGAGGAATTCATCGCGCGGGTCAAAAAATTGATTGAGACCCGGGCGGCGGAGATTTAGGGTGGAGTTCGATCGCGTTGATTGTTATGACAAGATTTCGGTCAGGAACCCAAGGGGTTGGGTGGGCGCGCCTCCCAGGGTAGAGCGGCGTGCGACACGGTCTCAAGAGGAGCTGGGGCGCTGAGTTCAGTCATGGTTGGGCTTGATCATCCCCTGGTTTTACCCAAGGATCTTAAGGAAAAACGGCCTATACCAGAGCACGACATTTTCACGCTTTCCTCACTGCAACTACCGCATGTTTGCCGGGTTATTGGGTATAAGCTTATTGTGCTATAACAGGTTTATGCACCGCCCCTTTTCCATCGCGATCTTTGTCGCCAGCGCGCTCTTGGCTGCCCAGGTGGAAGTCCACGCGCAGGCGCAGCAACCACGCCCGGGCGGAGTGCGCCGTCACGCGGACTATCCGCAGATTGTTACCCCGCAAATCGCTCCGCATCGCGGCCAACACCATCGCGGCGGTGGCGGTAGCGTTCAAATCGGCATCGGTATTGGAGTCGGACAGTCCGGCGATCATCACAACTTTCGCGATCGCGGCGCCGTTTACGGCCACCGCTGCTTGCGTGGCGGCTGCAACTTTGCGGGCGCCTACTACCCTTATTACGCGCTCCCGGTTTACATGGGACCGACCGCCATCATTGAGAGCAACGGTCCCGATTTTAACGACCGGCCGTCGGCGTATACCATCGGTTATGGCACGGGCAGGGTGCCGCCCGAGTATGTCGCCCCCGGCGCGGACGCGGTGTCGGCGGCCTATCGCCAGGGACAGCTGGAGCAGCGCATCACTTCGCTGGCCGATGAAGTGGCCCGTCTTCGCGCCGAGAAAGAAGCCCGTGAACGAGATGCCGCGCGCCGCAACGATCCGAATCGCATTGGTGAATCATTCGCCAACGCCAGCACCCTAGACTCGAACGCCCCCAGCTCCGGCCCCACTGCGGCCGCCACCGCCACGCTCGTCTTCCGCAATGGCCAGCGCCTCGACGTCGCCAATTACGCCATTGTGGGCCAGACGCTTTGGGTATTTGACGAGCAGCGTGCCCGCCGGGTCCCTCTCGCCACTCTCAATCTCGACGCCACCCGCAAAGCCAACGCTGAGAACGGCTTCGAGTTCAAACTTCCCGCCCAAAAATAATCGCCGCTTACGCGAGGTAGCGCTCGCGCAGAACCTTCCAATGGTGCTCCACGTGTCCCACCAGCACGTGGGCTAGCGCGCGTACGGATATCTCATTGCCGCTGGCCGTTCCGCGGCGCTGCCAAGCCGCGTCGTCCAACTGTTGGAACATCAGGCTGTTGGCCTTGCGCACGAGTTCAAACTCTGCGATCAAGTCCGCCATCTGGCTGCGGCCATGCCCCGCCGCGCGCACGTAATCATCCTGCTCGAATCCCGGCAGCGGATTCTTATCTGCCCGCGCAAAGCGAAGCGCACGATAGGCAAAGATGCGTTCGCCATCGACGATGTGCCCCAGCATCTCTTTCACGCTCCACTTTCCGGGCGCATAGCGGTAGTCGCCTTTAGCCTCGGGAATGGCCCGCAAGAACGCCACAAACTTCTTGGTCTGCGCCTCCAGTGTGGCCACCACATCGCCTTCCGGCACCAGGTCGATGTAGCGAGAGTAATACTCTGCGTATTCATTCTTATCGAGCTTCTGCATGCGCGCCGTGACCGTCATACTTGCCTCCATTCAGGATCTCTAAATCTTACCGGAATCCACACCCAGCATTTACAATCCCCCGCATCATGATGGCGACCTCGGACAATATGTCTCGTGGAAATTGGCACGCCGTCACCGCCGGCTTTCTCGGGTGGACCCTCGACGCCTTCGATTTCTTCGTCGTCATCTTTCTCTACGACACCCTTGCCGCCCACTTCAATGTGCCCAAAAGCCAGATCTTGTGGGCCGTTTCCGCAACGCTCTTTTTCCGCCCCGTCGGCGCTATAATCTTCGGACTCCTGGCCGACCGCTACGGACGCCGCGTCCCCCTGATGGCCAACGTCATCTTTTTTTCCGCCGTCGGTTGCGCCACCGGCTTCGTCAACAGTTATGCCGTGTTCTTTGTGTTGCGCTGCCTCTACGGCATCGGCATGGGCGGAGAGTGGGGTGTAGGCGCATCGCTCGCCATGGAGAACGCGCCGCCGCGCTGGCGCGGCCTGCTCTCCGGCATCCTGCAAAGCGGATATTCCATCGGCTACCTGCTTGCCGCCGTCGCCGCCCGCGTCATCCTGCCTGACCTCAGTTGGCGCTGGATGTTTTGGATCGGCGGTGTGCCCGCGCTCCTCGCGCTCTACATCCGCTCCAGCGTCCCGGAATCAGAAGCCTGGCGCCAACACCGGCTGCCAGACTTCGCCTCCATCACTCGCATGGTCGCGGGCCAGTGGAAGCGCTTCGCCTACCTCGTTCTGCTGATGACGCTCTTCATGTTCCTCTCGCACGGCACGCAGGACCTCTATCCCGATTTTCTGAAGACCGAGTTCAAAGTTCCGCCGCGCACCGTGGCTGACCTCGCCATCCTCTACAACATCGGAGCCGTGCTGGGCGCGGTCATCTTCGGACACCTCTCCGAACGCATCGGCCGCCGCATGAGCATCATCGCCGCTCTATCGTTAAGTTTTTCCGTGCTGCCCTTCTGGGCCTTTGGCGGCGACGTCCTTGTCCTCGCCTGCGGCGCGTTCATCATGCAGATGGGCGTGCAGGGCGCGTGGGGCATCATACCCGCACATTTGAATGAGATGGCGCCGGATTCCGTCCGCGGCCTCATGCCTGGCCTCGCTTACCAGATGGGCATCCTCTTCGCTTCGCCCACCACCAACATCCAGCACGCTCTGCAAGAAAGTTTCGGATACAGTTGGGCCATCGGCGGCTTTGAATTCGTCGTGATCATCTCGCTCGCGCTGGTCACGTGGCTAGGCACCGAGCAAAAAGGGAAGAGCTTCACCCGCCCCGTGGTGGCCGCAGTCGATAGCTGAACCTAGCTATACTCGCACCATCACTTCCTCCAACCTCTTCTTCTGCGCCGCGAACGACGGAACCTGGGCGTCATCCGCCGGATATCCCACCGGGATCAGCAGAAACGGCAGCTCGTTTTTCGGGCGCTGCAAGATAGCGCGTAGGAATCCCATGGGACTCGGTGTATGCGTCAGCGTGGCCAGCCCCGCCTGATGCAGCGACGCGATCAGCAATCCACACGCCAGCCCGACCGATTCCACCGCGTAATAATGTTTTACCTTGCCCTCGCTTCCGGCGGCATCCAACCGCGGAAACCAGTTCTGCTGGAAGACGACGATCAGATAGGGCGCGGTCTCCAGAAACGGTTTTCGCGGATCGGTCCCCAGTGGTGCCAGCGCCTCCAGCCACTCCTTCGGCGCGCGATGCTCATAGAACTCCTTTTCTTCTTTTTCGGCAGCCGCGCGGATCTGCTTCTTCACCGCCGGATCGCTCACTACCACGAAGGTCCACGGCTGCAAGTTCGCGCCCGAGGGAGCGGTGGCGGCGGTGCGGATGGCGTTCTCGATCAACTCGAACGGCACCGGCTCAGACGAGAAGTCGCGCACGGTCCTGCGGCGCTGCATCTCTTCTAAAAAAGCCTTTGACCGCGACGCTTGTTCCGCCGCGGGCAGTCGTTGGAAGTTCAGGGGCTGTAAGACGAACGGGGCTGGCATGCCAGAGATTGTACGTTTGACGCGTCGCTCAAAGGAAAAAGCCGGGCCCGGCGGACCCCGGCTCAAAAAGCGATCGCTTACGCCGCCTTCTTTCGCGGCACTTTCGCGCCGTGCTCCCGCGCCTTCGCCAGTCCGATCGCAATCGCCTGTTCCCGGCTCTTTACTTTTCCGCCTTTGCCGCCGGGGCCGCTGCGCGCTGTACCGCGCTTGTATTCATGCATCTCATTTCCCCCCGCCTTGCCCGCCGCCTCGCCATATTTTTTGCTCGAACCCTTCTTTTTGCCGCCATGATTCCCCTCCTAAATAATGGTTTCGGACCGCCTCTCCGGAATCGGGTTGGCACCCTGAATTGCCCCCTAAGGCGACTGCCTGAGGCTAACTCAGGTCGCCTTTCCATTGACTTACGGCCCTTAAACCAGTAACTTTTCCAACTGATACTGATATTTACACTGAAGCCTGTTTCGCCACTTGAGGAAGTACCCGTGCCCCTGACCATCCTGCTCGCCGATGACAGCATGACCGCCCAAAAGATGGGCAAAGAGATCCTGCTCGGTGCCGGTTATCAAGTGATCGCCGTCAGTAACGGCGCCGCCGCCGCCAAAAAACTGGCGGAAAAGCCCGACATCATCATTCTCGACGTCTTCATGCCTGGTTACACCGGCCTGGAGATCTGCGAGAAAGTCCGCGCTTCCATCGACACGGCCAAGACGCCCGTCATCCTCACCGTAGGCAAGATGGAGCATTTCGATCCGCAGGAGACCGCACGGGTGAAGGCGGACGGCCTCATCATCAAACCCTTCGAGCCTACCGATCTGCTGGCCACCATCAAGAAGTTCGAGCAGAAGATCGCCTCTGACGCGGCCGCGGCGGAGACTCCATCCTACGAAAAGACCATGATCCTCGATCGCTCCCAGATCCAGGAATTCAAAGACGCCAGCTACGACGAGTGGAAGACAGACGCGGCTGAGATCGAAGTGCCCCCGCCCATGCCGATGGAAATGTCGCAGGAGATGGGATCGGCTCCGGCTTTTACCGATGACATGATGAGTTCGCCCGCGGCTCCGGTTTTTGACGAGACCGTGAACTATCCGCCGCCCATCCCCACCAGCGCAAGTGCGTCAGCGGCACCGGCTTTTGACGAGACCGTCACCTATCCGCCCGCCGTTCCCACTATGCGCCCCGATATTTCGATGGATGAGACCGTGAACTTCCCGCCGGTGGCAGCTGCGCCCTCGATGGATTTTGCTTCGCTGGAAGCGCCTCCGCCCATCATGATGGAAGTGGCACCCTCGGCTCCGGTGGCGGAGAGCGACATTGAATTCACCTCCGCCCCGCGTGGACTCGATGCCAAGATCGTAGTGGAAGAGGGCCTGGAAGCTGACAACATCGAAGTTGCTGGCACACAGCAGGACCCCGCCCTCGTTACCGACCCCGACACCATGGCCACCGAATTTGTCACTAAGTTCGGCGTCGATAAAGAAGACGAAGAAGGCTACGTTCCTGGCTTTGATAAGCCGGAAGGCGAGATCGCCCCCATCACCCCGCCCGCCGCAGACGACGATTTTGAGGCGCGCGTGGCCGCCGCCATGAATTCTTACGAGACCGAAGCGCCTGCCCCGGTCGAAGTGGTCGAAGTGGCGGAGATTGTGGAAGCGCCCGCACCCATCGAAATGGACGCCATACCTGCGCCCATCCCGATTGAAGACGCCGCACCGCTCGAGATTCCCGGCGCCCATGAGACCCAGGAGATGGAAGCGGTAGTAGACGCTGATCCCGTCGTCATGAGTGAGATTGCCGCCGAAGCCATCACCGTAGAAGAGATAGCCGCTGAGCCCGACCTGGCCCCCTCGCAGTTGCCGCCGGATGGTATGCAAGACGCCGCACTCGTCGAACAGATGCAGCAGGCGTTTGCTGACTTGCCCGTGGCGCCGCCCGCGCCGGTGGAAGAGCCCATGGTCGCGGCTGCCGTCGCTTCAGTCCCGGAATCGTTCTCGCCCGCCGCGGCCAGCAACACCGCGCCGGATATGGAGCTGGCGAATGCGTTAGCTGCCGCCGTAGGCGGCGAACCGCCGCAAGCTGTGGTTGCCGCCGCTGCCGGATCTGCCGGACTCGATCATCAGAGCGTGGCCGCCGCCGTCGGCCGCGTGATGGAGCGCATGCTGCCGTCGATCATGACCGAAGTCGCCAAGGAATTGGATAACGCCAAGAAGTAGTTCTTGTGTGTCATCCCGACAGAGCTGCGAGCGTCGGCGAGCAGCGACGAGGGATCCCTACCCTCCGCAAAAAGTTTACCCGGTTTCCAGCCTTTCAATTTTCCAATTACCCGATTACCAAATTACAATTCCTCGCTCTGCTATCATTTTTGTTTACCCTATGTCTGACCAGCCCATCAAAGAAGCCCTGCCCAAAGCCTACGATCCCAGCACCATTGAATCGCGCTGGGCGGAGTTCTGGGCGAAGGAAAAACTCTTTCACCTGCCGACACCCGACTCCGCGAAAGACGTTTTCTCCCTGCTCATCCCGCCGCCCAACGTCACCGGCCGCCTCCACATGGGACACATGCTCAACCAGACGGAGATGGATATCATCATCCGCTGGCAGCGCATGAGCGGAAAGAAGACCCTCTGGCTTCCCGGCACCGATCACGCCGGTATTGCCACCCAGATGATGGTGGAACGCCAGCTTCAATCTGAAGGCAAGAAGCGGGAAGATTTGGGCCGGGAAAAATTCATCGAGCGCGTCTGGCAATGGCGCGAGCTCTACGGCGGCGCCATTCTCAGCCAGATGAAACGGCTGGGTGCGTCCGTTGATTGGCAGCGCGAGTACTTCACCATGGACGATAACCTCTCGCGCGGCGTGCGCGAGGCCTTCGTCCGTCTCTATGAAAAGGGATTGATCTATCGCGGTAAGTACATCGTCAACTGGTGCCCGCGCTGCGTTACCGCTATTTCTGACCTGGAAGTGGTTCACGAAGAGGTGGCGGGCAAGCTCTACGAGATCCGTTACCCGATTGTCGGGGAAACCGGGAAAACCATCACCGTCGCCACCACGCGACCGGAAACGATGCTGGGTGATGCCGGCATCGCGGTGAATCCGAAAGACGCGCGCTACCAGGCGCTCATCGGGAAAAAGGTGACGGTCCCGCTGATGAATCGCGAGATTTCCATCGTGGCCGACGACTGGGCCAATCCAGAATTCGGCACCGGCGCGGTCAAGATCACGCCCGCGCATGATCCCAATGATTTCGCCGTGGGCCAGCGCCACAACCTCGAGCAGCTCAACGTGATGGACGAGCAGGCGCGCATGAACGCCAACGCCGGCGCTTACGCCGGGCTTGACCGCTATGCCGCGCGCGACAAAGTCCTCGCGGACCTCGAGGCGCAGGGCTTACTCGGCACGGTCAAAGATCACACCCTCTCCGTCGGCAAGTGCGATCGCTGCAAGACCGTCGTCGAGCCGCGCCTCTCCGTCCAATGGTTTCTAAAAGTGAAGGGGGCCATCGCCGACCGCGCGATCGAAGTGGTGAAGCGCGACTTCATCAACATCACGCCCGCGAATTACAAGACCATCTACCTCAACTGGATGGAGAACATCTACGACTGGTGCATCTCTCGCCAGCTCTGGTGGGGACATCGCATTCCCGCGTGGCACTGCGCCGACTGCCAGCAGGACACGGTCGCCCGCGAGACGCCAAACAGTTGCGCCCACTGCGGCAGCGCCCACATCGAGCAGGACACCGACGTCCTCGACACCTGGTTCTCCTCCGGATTGCTGCCCTTCACCGTCTTCGGCTGGCCGGAAAAAACGAAAGACCTCAGCGTGTTCTATCCCACCACGCTGCTCATCACCGGCTTCGACATCCTCTTCTTCTGGGTGGCGCGCATGATCATGCTGGGCACCTGGTTCATGGGCGATGAAGACGAATTGGATAAACTTAGCGGCGCTGCCCGCAACGAAAAGCTGAAACAGAGCGTGCCCTTCCAGAATGTCTATATCCACGCGCTGATCCGCGACGCTGATCGCCAGAAGATGTCGAAGACGAAGGGGAACGTCATTGATCCTATCGAGATCACGGAAAAGTACGGGACCGACGCCGTGCGCTTCACCCTGGCGTCCATGGCCTCGCCCGGCACCGACATCGCATTCTCGGAGACGCGCACGGAAGGGTATAGGGCGTTTGCCAACAAGATTTGGAATGCGGCTAGGTTCCTGTTGATGAATCTCGATCGCCTGAATGAGCAACGAGTTTGGGATTATGCAGAATTCAGAAACCGGAAGCTCTCCAGCACCGTCCACGCGTCTTTGGCCCCACTCTCGGACGCAGACCGATGGATTGTCAAGAAACTAGACGTTACTGCCTTCGCAGTCCGAGACGCACTTGATGAATTCCGCTTTGACGATGCTGCCAGTCGAATCTACTCGTTTGTTTGGACTGACTACTGCGACTGGTACATAGAACTAACCAAGCCGACTCTGCTTAGTTTGGACACTTCGGAACAGCGAAACGCTGCGAAGAAAACAGCCGAGGTAATGGTGGCAGTTTTTGAGTCGATGCTTAGATTAATTGCTCCCTTCATGCCTTTCATTGCGGAAGAGCTTTGGCAGACCCTTTATCAAGGTTCCAAGCCTAAAAAGTCGATTGCTCTGGCCCCCTACCCTGAAATGGCCTTTGGTGTCGGTGAAGGTAAGGACCTAAACGAGGCCCTCACGAGAATCGAAACCCTCCAACGCTTCGTGGTAAAGGTTCGTAACGTGCGAGCAGGATGGGGAATTGATCAGAAAGGCAAGATATCCCTGAAAGTTGCAGCCTCCTCTGGCGTCGTGATGTTGTTTGAGGCGAACAGGCTCGTGATTAGTCGACTACCTGGCATGAACGTCAGCAACATTGACTTTGTGTCGCAAGTGACTCGGGAAGATGGTTTTGTTCCGGTAAGTAGTACCTTCACTCAAAACCAAGGGCAAGCTCATATCGGGCATGACCCGCTACTTGGAGCGGTTGAAGGCATTACGTTCCAATTAGATCCTGACGAGGAGGAACAGAAGATCGACGTCGCTGCTGAACGCGACCGCCTCACCAAGGAACTGAAGAAACTGGAAACGGAAATGGCCAACGCGCAGCGCAATCTGGGCAACGAGCAATTCCTCGCCAAAGCGCCCGCCAGTGTCGTCGAAGGCATTCGCAAGCGCGAAGCCGAACTCGCCATGCTGCTGGAAAAATCCCGCTCCGCCCTCGCCCAGCTGGGTTAAACCGTAGGGACGTAGCTCGCTACGTCTCCCTTGCTCGATTTCTGCCGTAAGCCCGAAGGGCGACTGCCAGTAGCCCGGCACGAAGTGCCGGG
>JBKKBM010000060.1:0-9508 GCA_046714215.1 Terriglobales bacterium
AGCCCGCCGCCGCGCCACACGGGACCTGAGGTCAAGAGCTCGATCAAGAGCGAAGCAACACCCGCACTTAGCGCGGTCTGCTCTTGCTCTGGCTTCTGCTCTGGCTTCTGCTCTGGCTTCTCCGTCACCTTTTCATTCGCGTCGGCGGCCTGCTTGTTTGCGGCAGTTTGCTGGGCGTCGGCTTCCGCGGTCTTGGCGGCGCCAGAGGCCGTCGTAGCGGCCGGCGCGGGCGCCGGGGTCGACTGGGCCACGCCCATCAAGCCCAGCATCACAGTAGCCAGGAAAAGGTTAAAGACCTGTCGGGGAACAAGCTGCATTGCGGCGCTCCTGCGAGGAGAAGGTTAAAAGCGGTTGGATGCAGACAGCACCTCCGGGGGATTCCAGCCTTCAGGCTCAAATCTGCTCACCTCATTGCTTTTGGGCCTGATGCAACCTCTACCGCGCGCCAGCCTTCCATACTGGTGAGGCATTAGCTTCTTTTACGGACACAGGTGATCCCATTGTTGAACCGTTCCCCTTTTTCCAAGTTCCGGCTGGCGAGCGTGGCGGTAGTGCTGCTCGGCTTTGCCCTCAGTCTGTCCCCGGCGTTCGCTAAGGATTTCCGCATCTCCATCCCCAAGCGCACCAAGCCGACCAAGGTACAGAAGTTGAATCAGGACGGGGTGAAGGCACTCAAAAAGCAGAAGATCGGCAACGCCAAGAGCCAGTTCTACCGGGCTTATCTGCTCGACCCCAACGATCCGTTCACGCTCAATAATCTGGGCTACATATCGGAGTTAGAGGGTGACCTGGAAAAGGCGCAGCGCTATTACGATCTGGCCTCCGCCAACCTGTCAGAAGCGCTGGTGGAAAAATCCACCAGCAAAGACGCTGAAGGCCAGCCCGTGTACAAAGTGGCCGGGCACAATGAACTGGGCCCGTTGCAGGTGAACCGGCTCAACGTGGAAGCCATCAATTTACTGCAGAAGGAACGTGCCATAGAAGCAGAGCTGGTACTGCTGAAAGCCCTCGACCTGCAGCCCAACAACGGCTTCACTCTGAACAATCTGGGCTTCGCGCGGGAGAAGCAGGGCGAACTGGAATCGGCATTGACCTATTACCAGAAGGCCGCAGCCACGGGTTCGGACGAACAGGTCATCATTGCCGCCAACATGGACTGGCGCGGAAAAGGCATCGCCAGCGTGGCGGAAAAGAATATCGAGAAAGTCAGCGAACTGCTGGAGAACGAGCAGAGTGTGGAAGCCCGCGTGGCCCGCCTCAATCTGCGCGGCGTCTCCGCCCTCAACAAGAACGACCGTAAGAGCGCCCGCACATTCTTCCAGCAGGCCATCAAACTGCAACCCAACGACGCTTTCAGCCTAAACAACATGGGCTACGTGGCGGAACTGGACAACGATCGTGAGTCCGCCAACTACTTTTATGCGAAGGCTAAGAATGCTGAGGGCAAGGGCAACGACGTAGGCATGGCCACGCGCAAGGAAGCCGAAGGACGTTCGGTGGGCGATGTCGCTGACCGCAATGAGACCGTGGTCAGCACCCAAATGGAGCGCGACCTGCTCGCCAAGCGCCGCGTCCGGACGCCGGTGGAGCTAAAGACCCGCGACCAGGCACCGGCACCTGCGCCACAGCCTTATTGACCGAGTTTCGTTTAACTCGGTTTCCTGTTTAGATTGAAAAGATGATTTATCGGGCCGCTTCCCTGTCCTATCGGGTAAGCGGCCTGAATCGCTTTACGGACAAACTCCTTGGCCGCCGCCGCGGCCGCCACCACGTCCATCCCCAAGGCAAGATTGCAGGCGATGGCCGTCGCCAATGCGCAGCCGGTGCCGTGCGTGGACTTTGACTCCACTCGCGGGCCGGTTATCCGATGGATTTCCCCGGTCGCGGTCCTTAGCAGATCGGTGTTGTCCGCCTGGTCGCCTATCAGGTGGCCACCGGTGATGAGGACGTTGCGGGCGCCCAACTTTTGGAGCACCTCCGCCGTCGCGGCCATTTCGTCGAGATTGCGGGCGACTGGCCGACCTGTTAAAGCGGCGGCTTCAGCCAGATTCGGCGTCGTCAGGCGGGATAGGGACAATAGCCGTTGGATAAGGACGTCTTTTCCCGGGGAGTCGAGGAGCTCGGCCCCGGATCTTCCACCTGACGACGACCGCAGGATGGGATCCAGCACCACGTTCCCGTAACCCCTGGCCGCCAGGAAGCCGGCCACCGCCCCGGCCACCACGGCCGATCCCAACATTCCTACCCGGACGGCCGAGATTTCCATGTCCGCGGCCAGGGCTTCGAGGGTCTGGGTGACCAGTTCGCCGGAAATGGGCTCAACCCGGCTGACCCCTTGGGTGGATTGGACCGTTAAGGCGGTAATGCAAGCTATTCCATAGCATTCATGGGCTGCGGCCGTCTTCAGGTCGGCCGTGACCCCCGCCCCGGACGAGGGGTCAAAACCGGCAATGGACAGGACGATCGGGGTCATTTCTCCACTGTAGCCGAACCGGCCCGCTAATAGAAGGAGGGCCTCCATCCCAACTTAGGCCACCCTTAACCCGCGGCGGCCATCGTATGTTGAGGCGCTTCGTTAGGCCGCATCCCCAGATTGCACCAAAAGCGGTGCATTCATAGTGACAAAACGAATCACGATTTAGTGGATTTTGCAACCAAAATGACTAAGTTTTTTAACCTATAAAAATTGCCCTATCGCTCTTATTTTCATATAATTACAGATGAGTTTCAGGGCTAGTCCCGGGAGCGAATCTTGAAAGGGAGAACCTAAAAGGATGCGTGGATCATTGAAGAACCTCGCTACCGTCGCCTCAGCGCTGCTTTTAAGCGTTGGGCTAGCGACTGCGTCCGATCCGGGTACGACCGATTCAAGGACTACCAAACTAGCCTCCAAGCCGGCCGCCAGCAAGGGGAAACCGGCCAAGCGGTCTCAGGTGGGTCAGGCGTCGTGGTATGGCAAGGCCTTCCATGGCCGTCCGACCGCCAGCGGCGAGGAATATGACATGTTCCAATTGACCGCCGCCCATCGCAGTCTGCCTTTGGGCACTTGGGTCAAGGTAACCAATCTCCGCAATGGCAAATGGGCAGTCCTGAAGGTCAATGACCGGGGTCCATATGTCGGGGACCGGATCCTGGACGTCAGCTATGGCGCCGCCCAGGTCCTGAACTTCCGCGGACGTGGCGTGGAAAAGGTCAGCATCGAGGTGGTGGAACCCCAGACCGTCGCGATGGCGAATCGCACTCCTGCCATGGTCGGGAACCTGGTCCGCAACAACGAATAAGCCTTTAACCTTTCGTAACCGCCAGAGGCCGTGCTCATAGCACGGCCTTTTGCTTGGCATGCGGTATTATCGTCCCGATGTCTCCGTCTTCCGCTTCAGTCATCAACCCAGCCACCCGAGACCGCCTCATCATTGCCCTCGATGTGCCCAACGCCGCCCAGGCCCAGCGCCTGGTTCTGTCCATCGGCGACGCCGCCACCTTTTATAAGGTCGGCCTCGAACTCTTCACCGCCGAAGGGCCTTCCATCGTTCGCAATCTGGTCAGTTCTGGGAAAAAAATCTTTCTCGACCTGAAAGTGCATGAGATCCCCAACTCCGCCGCCGGAGCTATCCGCTCGGCCGCCGCGCTGGGGGTTTCCATGGTCACAGTCCACGCCACTGGCGGACTCAAGATGATGCAGGCGGCTTCCATCGCCGCATTGGCGGCACCGCACCGACTCACCGTGCTGGCCGTTACGGTGCTCACCAGCCTGACAGAGGACGACGTTCGGCAGATCGGTTACACCGCGAATTCCGGCGACCAGGTGTTGCGCCTGGCCCGGCTGGCAAAGAATGCCGGCTGTGGGGGATTGGTCTCATCGCCGCAGGAGGTGCCGGAGCTGCGGCGCGAACTGGGCGCGGATCTCGCGATCGTGACGCCGGGGATCCGTCCGCTGGGGAGCGATATCGGCGACCAGGCCCGCATCTCTACCCCGGCCGACGCCTTGCGCGCCGGCGCCAGTCACCTGGTGGTGGGCCGACCTATCAACGCGGCTGATGATCCCGCAGCGGCGGCGCGCGCCATCCTGGCAGAGATGCAGGAAGTGAACTGATGCGGCGCACCTCCGTCATGCTATTGCTCATCATATCCGTGGCCGCGCTACCAGCGGTGGCCCAGTCGACGCTCTCCGCGCCCCACGCCACCGTCAGCCTCATGGCTGAGAATACTTCGCTGCAACCGGGAAAGACGGCATGGTTGGGGATCCGCTTCCAACTGGAAAAGGGATGGCACGTCTATTGGACAAATCCGGGAGACTCCGGTGAGCCGCCCAAGATCGATTGGCAATTGCCGGCGGGTTTCAAGGCGGGAGAGTTGCAGTTTCCCTTCCCTCATCGCCTGCCGCTGCAGACGCTGATGAACTTCGGCTACGAGAATGATGTGGTCTATCTTATCCAGATAGCCATTCCCGCGTATGCGAAGACCGAACCAGCGAAGTTTATGGGAAATGTCCGCTGGATGATCTGCGAAAACACCTGCATCCCGGGCAAGGGCACACTCAGCATCTCTCTTCCTATTGCCGCAGCCACGCCTAAACCTGGGCCACAGGCGCAACTCTTCAAAGACACGCGTGCGCGCCTGCCGCAGAGGGCAGCGCTAAGAGCATCGGTGACGGCGCCGGGCGATTCCTTCATTTTCAAAGTGAATACGCCCGCCAAGACCGCAGAGTTCTTCCCGCTCGACGACCTGCAGATCGAGAACGCCGCACCACAGAAATTCTCCAACACCGCCGGTGGCTTCGAGCTCGCGGTCAAGCAGTCCGAGCAACTGGCCAAACTTCCCGCCCGCATTCGCGGCCTGCTCGTGCTGGATGGCCGCCGCGCGTATAAGGTCGATCTGCCGGTGCGGCGTGCCGCCGCCACCCGGCCTAAGTAAAAAACCGACAATATCTGGGACGAATGGTTTTTTATCCCCTTTTATCGCTTTTTATCGAGCCTTAACGTGAAACCTGCTCGGAATTTTGCTACCATTTGACTTCTCTAAGGAGGACTGCATGAAACGCTTCCATACTCCCCTGGTGATGTTGGTACTGGCGCTATTCACCTGCTTCGCATTCGCGGCCAAGGCGGGCGATGCGGCCCCGGATTTCACCGTTGCCGACAGCAACGGCAAGATGCATAAGCTCTCTGACTACAAAGGTAAGTTCGTGGTGCTGGAATGGCACAACCAGGGCTGTCCGTACGTCAAGAAACACTACGGCAGCGGCAACATGCAGCGGCTGCAGAAGGAATGGACGGCGAAGGGCGTGGTCTGGCTTACCATCATCTCCTCCGCTCCGGGCAAGCAGGGTTTTGTAAGCGCGCAAGAGCAAAACGCCTATTTCAAGCAGGCGAATGCTTCACCCACCGCTTCGCTGCTGGATCCGAGCGGCGACGTGGGCCGACTTTATTCCGCCAAAACCACGCCGCATATGTTCGTCATCGATCCGAAGGGTACAGTGGTCTACAACGGCGCCATCGACGACAAACCAACGGCGGACCCCAACGACCTCGCCGGATCTTCGAACTATGTGACCACGGCGTTGTCGGAAGCGACCTCGGGCAAATCCGTCTCCACGCCGGCGACGAAACCTTACGGTTGCACGGTGAAGTACGCCGACTAGGTAACTTAGCAGGCTCTCAACAGCAGCGCGGCTTCTTCAGCCGCGCTGTTTCATTTTCGCGGAGAAACTCGGCATACGATTTCCGCGATGCCGTCCCTCCGGCGCGCGCCAGAAAACGTGTGTAGGCGGATTCGTCGAAGATCTCGCGCAGCGTGGCCAGCGCTAGCCACGCGAAATTACGGACATTCGTCATCGCACTCGTCATAACGCTGGCCATCACGCCTCCTCCGCCGCGAAGCGCGTGGTAATGTACGGCGCTTCCTTGCATCCCTGCGCTTTGCGTCCGCTCAGTACCCGCGACCATTCCAATATTGATTCCACCAAGATGGTTACGACCATGAGTACCAGCAGCCCGGTGACGACCGCGTCCAGGCGATCGTTGAAGATGAGTTGGGCGGTCTCGCGTTTCTGCACTCCATCTACCAGTTGCCGCGCATGCGCCAGATATCCGATGCGGGGATTGGCATCGAAGACCTTGTACCACGCCGCCGAGAATACGATCACGGAGAGCCACGTGAGCGGAACCAGCGTGATGGCGGTGTAACGCGCCTTGCCCATCTTGATGAGGATGGTGGTGGCCACGCACAACGCCACGATGGCCAGCAGCTGGTTGGCGATGCCGAAGAGCGGCCACAGCGAATTGATCCCGCCCAGCGGATCGCGCACGCCTTGCCACAGGAAGTATCCCCACGCGCCCACGATCATGGCGCTGGTGGTCAAAATGCTGAAGTAGGAACCGGTGGGACCGAGCGGCTTCCATATGTGGCCCAGGCCGTCCTGCAACATGAAGCGGCCCACCCGCGTGCCCGCGTCTAGCACGGTCAGGATGAACAGCGCCTCGAACATGATGGCAAAGTGATACCAAAGCGCCATCATCTTCTCGCCGCCCAGCGTGCGGCTGAAAATCTGCGCCATGCCCAGCGCGAACGCGGGTGCGCCTCCGGTGCGGTTGTAAAGCGTCTGCTCGCCTACCGTCTTGGCGAGTGCGTCCATTTCCGCCGCGGTCACGGGAAATCCCCAGGCGGTGATCGTCGCCGTCGCCACTTCAGGCGCCGCTCCTACCACGCCTGCCGGACTGTTGATGGCGAAATACGTTCCCGGCTGCATGGTGCACGCCGCGATCATCGCCATGATGGCGACCAGCGACTCCGCCATCATGGCGCCGTATCCCACCATGCGGGTCTCCGTCTCGCGCGCGATCAGCTTGGGCGTGGTGCCGCTGGCGATGAGCGAATGGAATCCACTGATAGCGCCGCAGGCGATGGTGATGAACGCGAAAGGAAAGATGCTGCCGGCAAAGACCGGGCCGGTGCCGTCAATGAAGCGCGTGAGCGCGGGCATGTGCAGCGTGGGACGCATGGCCAGAATGCCTATCGCCAGCACGATGATGGTGCCCAGTTTCACGAACGTGCTGAGGTAGTCGCGCGGGGCCAGCAGCAACCATACCGGCACGGAGGAGGCGGCAAATCCGTACACGATGATCAAGGCCGCCAGGGTGGGCGCCGTCAGCGTGAACACGGTGCTCCAGGAGGGTGTTTGCGCCACCCACTGTCCGCCGAGGATGGCCGCGATCACCAGCACGAATCCCAGCGCCGACGTCTCCAACACTTTTCCCGGACGCAGATACCGCAGATACACGCCCATCAGTAGCGCGATGGGAATGGTCATGGCGATGGTGAACGTTCCCCACGGACTCGACTTCAGCGCGTTGACCACGATGAGCGCGGCCACACCCAGCAGGATGAGGATGATGCTCAGCACGGCGAGGAAGGCGACCGTGCCGCCGACGCGTCCGATCTCATCGCGCGCCATCTCCGTGAGCGACTTGCCGTCGCGCCGCACCGAGAACAACAAGATGATGAAATCCTGCACGCAGCCACCAAAGACCGCGCCCGCCAGGATCCACAGCGTGCCCGGGAGATAGCCGAATTGCGCGGCCAGCACCGGACCTACCAGCGGCCCGGGTCCGGCGATGGCGGCAAAATGGTGTCCGAAGACCACCCACTTGTTGGAGCGGACGAAGTCGCGGCCATTCTCCAGGCGCTCGGCAGGAGTCGCCCGCATCGCGTCCAGCATGAGGACTTTGGTGGCGATGAATTTGCTGTAGAAGCGGTAGCCCAGCGCGTAACTGCACGCCGCGGCTACCACCAGCCACATCGCATTGATAGATTCTCCGCGCCGCAGCGCGATGGTGGCAATGGCGAACGCGCCGGCCAGCGCAACCGCTGCCCAGATCAGGACCCGCAGGACTCGTGACATGCGCAACAGTGTGCCACGGCGCTGGCGAAGCTGTCAGCGGAAATTCCCGTACTCTCTGCGACCACCACTAAGGGATGCCGAAGACGACCGGCTTCACCAGGCTATAGCCTGCCTTGCTGCCTCGCGAGAGCGCTTTGGCAAACCTTTCGTAGCTGCCTGGCTTCAGGCGCACGACGAGGAGGCGGGGCTGGCCATCTTCCACGAAGAGGAGTTCCAAGGTGTGGCGTGTGGGGATGAACACGTTGATGAGTGGCCGGAGCACAGTATAGGTAACAAGCACCGCGGTGCCGCCTGCTGCGCAGATCGCTGCGCCCTGCTCGCAGTCGTAGCTATTCCGAAATAACGCTTCCCATGTGTCACTCCCCGGTGCCGGCAGCCCTTTTTTTTCGCCGATGGAGCGAACGTCGCGTACTCCCGAGATGGGGATCTGGCGGGTCTCGACGACCTGTTCGTCGGCACCACGGATGGTGACCCACTGATCATCAATGGAGATGGATCCTAAGAATTCTTCCGCGCGATCCCCCGCCACCTGCTGCAGGACTATACCTTCCCATTTACCGTGGGGCAAGCGAACGGCGAGTTCTGTACCCGGGGCAATTTGATGGCCCGCGCGGAGGCAGACCTGCTCGGCGAGGTAGGCGGAAGCTCGTCCGGGATAGGCGAAGGTGAAAAAACGGTCCACTTCTTCGTTTTTCTGCCGGATGACAGTGGTCCACACTGAAGTCTGATCATTGAATGTGGTTTCGAAAGCGACTTCTGCCTGGGTCGGGTCGGCCACCAGTTGGAGTCCAGGGCAGGAGCGCCTCATCAACTTCTCTAACTTCTCGCGCGGCGTCACCCATTCCATACCCAGGGAGAAAAAAGTCGCGCGAATGCGCTGGAGGGGGCCAGCAGGTGGCGTCCAGGCATGGGACGCAGGTCTCTCCGTAAGAGGTTTTGGGACTTTCGGCAGAAGCGGACGCGATAGGAGTACAGGCGCCTGCGGCGGCTCCGGCGGCCGCGATGAGAGTTCCGGATCTTGTGGCGGAGCTGACGGACGGGACTCGAGTTCCGGCTCCTGCGCCGCGGAAATCAGCATCAATCCGAAACAAGTGAAGAGAATCGCCCAAGGCCGAATGAGAACAACCAAGATTCGAAGCGAGCGCCGCATAAGTCCTCCGTCAATTACGGACAAGCTATGCGCTCAGCGTTACCATCTCAATGCACCATTGCTTTCTTATTCATCAATTCATTGTCTCCATGCAAGCTGTTAAAAATAAAGCATGACCTGACAACTATCCCCTCGATTCCAGAATGATTTACTGACCTGCCCGTCCTTCGGGTTCCACTCCGCCCTGCGTTGTGACTCGGCCAACTGCGGGGAGGTTAAACCGCCGGCGGAAGACGTTCCAAGCAGATGATGGAGACGTATTCAATGCGGTCGAGGCGAAACCGGACGTCATTCGAGCGCTGCGATCCAGGAATGGGCGGGAGGGGGTGCGAAAGTGGGCTCAATTAGGAGGCCGCCCGAAAGCCGCTCTCTATAATGCTTTGAATCTAAATTTGGTTGCCCCCCAGGGATTCGAACCCCGATACTCTGCTCCAGAGGCAGATGTCCTACCGTTGAAC
>JBKKBM010000061.1:0-7948 GCA_046714215.1 Terriglobales bacterium
GTTCGGATCATCTCCTCGCGCTTTGGCAAAGGTGCGGCGTCGATCGAGAAGTATCTCGAGCTCGATGGCTACAAGGCCGTGCAAAAAGCCTTGCAGATGAAGCCCGAGGAGATCATCAATGAGGTCAAGACCTCAGCGCTGCGCGGACGCGGCGGCGCCGGCTTCTCCACCGGCATGAAGTGGAGCTTCGTCCCGAAAGAATCCGCGAAGCCGAAATACATCCTCGTCAATGGCGACGAATCTGAGCCCGGCACCTGCAAAGACCGCCTTATCCTCGAGCATGACCCGCACGCCGTGATCGAAGGCGTGCTCATCGCCGGTCTCGCCGTAGGCGCGCGCAAGGGATACATCTACATTCGTGGCGAGTACCGCTACCTGGTTGACATCACCCGCAAAGCGCTCGACGAAGCGAAAGCTAAGGGATTTATCGGCAAGAATATTTTCGGTAGCGGCATCGATTTCGACGTCTACTGGCACACTGGCGCCGGCGCCTATGAAGTGGGCGAAGAATCCGCGCTTATGGAATCGCTCGAAGGCAAGCGCGGCATCCCGCGCATCCGTCCGCCATTCCCGGCGGTCGTTGGCCTCTGGGGCGGGCCCACCGTTATCAACAATGTGGAGACCCTGGCAGCAGTTCCTCACATCCTGCTGATGGGCGGCGCTAAGTACGCGAGTTATGGTCCGGAGAAGAATGGCGGCACTCGCCTCTTCTGTCTCAGTGGACACGTGAACAAGCCCGGCGTCTACGAGTTGCCGCTCGGCTATCCGATGAAGAAGCTGATCTATGAAGTCGGCGGCGGCATCCCCAACGGTAAGAAGTTGAAGGCCGTGGTCCCCGGCGGATCTTCCACCTTCCTGTTGAAACCGGAAGAGGCGGAAGCCATCAACTGCGATTTTGACAGCTTTGCCAAGCGCGGCGAGTTCCTCGGCTCAGGCGGCGTGGTCGTGCTCGACGAAGACACTTGCATGGTGAATTTTGCGCTCCGCGTGATGAAGTTCTATCAACACGAAAGTTGCGGATGGTGTATTCCCTGCCGCGAAGGCACAGATTGGCTGAAGAAGACGCTCACTCGCTTCCATGCGGGCGGCGGCGTTAAGAAAGATATCGACAACATTAATTACCTGGCGCAGAACATGCTGGGCCGCACGTTCTGCCCGCTCGGCGATGCCGCGGCTATCCCGACGATGTCCATCGTGCAAAAGTGGCGGCAGGAATTCGAAGACCATCTCGAAGGCAGACCGTGTCCGTTTGAAAGCAAGAAGCAGATACCTGAGCCTGCGTTCGCATAAGACATAAAGAAAGATTTCATGGCTGACGTAACCATCACTGTCGACGGCAAGAAGATCACCGCACCCGCGGGCACGCTGCTCATTGAGGCCTGCAAGACGGTCGGCATTGAGATCCCTTCGTTCTGCTATTACCCTGGTCTGTCGCTCCAAGCCGCCTGCCGCATGTGTGTGGTCCGCATCGACAAGATGCCGAAGTTGCAGACGGCGTGCACCGTTCCCATCACCGAAGGCATGGTCGTCACCTCGGCCAGTGACGAAGTGAAGCAGGCGCGCAAGGCGACCATCGAACTTCTGCTCGGCAATCATCCGCTCGACTGCCCGGTCTGCGATGCCGGCGGCGAATGCGAATTGCAGGACATGACTTTCACCTACGGCGCCGCTGAATCCAAGCACATGGAGATGAAGGCGCATCGCGACGAGCAGCAATGGTCTCCGGTGGTGTACTTCGATCGTCCGCGCTGCATCCTCTGTTATCGCTGCGTGCGTGTCTGCGGTGAAGTGATGGATGTGTGGGCGCTCGGCGTGCAGAACCGCGGCGTGGGCTCGGTAATCGCGCCCAACAAGGGTGACCATCTCGATTGTGAAGAGTGTGGCCAGTGCATCGACATCTGTCCTGTGGGCGCGCTCACCTCCGGCGCGTATCGCTACAAGACCCGCCCGTGGGAGATGAATCACGTGGGCACCGTCTGCACGCATTGCGGCGACGGCTGCAAGACCACGCTAGGCGTGCGCCGCGCCAATACCGGCATGGAGATCGTACGCGGTGACAATCGCGACAAGAGCGGCATCAATGGTGACTTCCTCTGCATCAAGGGCCGCTACGCCTTCGACTTCCAGCAGCATCCTGACCGCTTGAAGCAGCCCCTGGTCCGTAAAGACGGCAAACTCAAGCTCGTCACCTGGGAAGAGGCGTTCGAGACCATCGGCAAGCGCTTCCAAGAAGCGAAAGAGAAGCAGGGTGGCGCGGGAATCGGCGTCATCGGCTCCACCCGCACTACGAACGAAGAAAACTATCTGCTGCAGAAATTCGCGCGCACCGTACTCGGCACCAATAACATCGATCACCACCGCACGGCGGATTATCCCGCCTTCGCCGCGACCATTTCCGGCAAGCCGGGACTAGCGGCCAGTCTGCGCGACGTCGAGACTGCTCCCGTAATCTTGCTCATCGGCAACGATCCAACCGAGCAGCATCCCATGTTGGCCGTGAGCATTCGCAACAATGTTCGCCTGCATGGCGGCAAAGTTTTCATCGCGAATGACCAAGACATCAAGCTGAAGCGCCAGGCCAAGGGCTACGCCAAAATCGCGCCCGGCAGCTATGGCAAGTTCATCGCGTACCTCGGTGGTGATGATGCCGCAGCTTCGGCCCTTGGTGGCGACAATAATTCCATCAGCGCGATGCGCGATGGTCTGCGCCAGGCCGCAACCGACGCCGGTGACAATGTCCTCATCATCTTTGGAGCGGAAGTTCGTGGCGCGGATGTGGCGGCACTGGTCAAGCTCGGCACCTCGCATAAGAAGGCGAAGTTCATGTGCCTGGGTGACTATGCGAACTCGCGCGGCGCGGCGGACATGGGCGTCTATCCCGACCTGCTGCCCGGATACACTCCGGCCGGCGGCGCAGCCGCTTTCGCCGAATACGGCGCCATGCCCGCAGCGGGCCTCAACCTCGCGCAGATGATCGACGCCGCTCGTTCCGGCAAGCTTGGTGCCCTTTACGTTATCGGCGCGAATCCTGCCGTCCATTTCAATCTGCAGCCCGGCGACCTGAAGAATACTTTCCTCGTGGTTCAGGAAATGTTTCTGACAGAGACCGCATCGATGGCTGACGTGGTCCTGCCCGCGGCCAATGCCTACGAAAAGTCCGGGACGTTCACCAACACTTATGGCGACCTCCAGCTTTTGAAGGTGGCGGGCGACTTCGCCGGTTGCAAATCAGATTTCGAACTCATCGTCCGCATCGCCGATCGCATGGGCCACGACATCCAGAAACTGGTCCCCTTTGGCGGCGCATTGCGGGCGGACATGGGCCAGAGCCGCGGTGCGCAGTCGGGCGAAGCCGACCGCCATTCCGGTTGGCTGATCGCGCAGAACATCGAGCCGAAAGTCAGCCCGTTCGATCCCATGGCCATGCTGGATGAGATCCAGCGCCTGGTACCGGGGTACGATTTCTCGCGGCTGAATCTGCTCTCCGGCAACGACGTCCACACGCACGCATGCGGAGCCGGCGCCGGTGCCAGCCAGGATCCGGAGAACATTGTTCCGGCCAACGATTCCCTGTTTTCTTCCGGCACGCTGGGAAGATATTCCACCACACTGAATTCCGTGATGGAAAATCGCAGCGTGCGTAAACCTGATTCCGAAGTAATGGCTGATTAGGGTTCGCGGAAGCGCATGCGCTTCCGCATAACTAGCGGGCAGGGTGTGCGCAGCCCGCGATTGCGGTGGCAGTTCGTGAAAAACGCAGTACTGAGAAAATAAAAGCTAAATGGAAACTCTAAAATTCATCGCGTTTAACGCGGTCAAGATCGTGGTGATCACCCACATCCTGCTGGGCGCGGTGGCGTATACCGTCTGGCTGGAGCGCAAGCTCATTGGCCGCATGCAGAACCGCTGGGGCCCCACCCGCGTGGGACCCTTCGGATTGCTGCAACCCATTGCCGACGGCCTGAAGTTCATCGTCAAGGAGGATCTGCTTCCCCCGGGGGTGAACAAACCGCTGTTCCTTCTGGCGCCACTTATTGCCGTGGTGCTGGCGTTGACGTCGCTCGCGGTCATCCCCTTTGGCGAATCAGTCACCGTCTTCGGCACCGCGTATCCGCTCGAGATCACCGACGTCAACATCGGACTGCTCGTGATCTTGGGTGCCACCTCCATCGGGGTCTACGGCATCGCGCTCGCCGGATGGTCGTCGAACAGCAAGTATTCCCTGCTGGGTTCGCTGCGCGCCTCCGCGCAGATGATCAGCTACGAATTGTCGTTGGGACTTTCGCTCGTCGGCGTACTGATGATGAGTGGCAGCCTCAGCCTGCGCGAGATCGTCGTTAGCCAGGCCGGCACAACCCTGGGCATTACAGGTACAGCTCTGAGCTGGAACATGTTCGGCGGCTTGCAGATAGTCGCCTTCTTCGTCTATATGACGTCGGCCTATGCCGAGACTAACCGTATCCCCTTCGATCTTCCCGAAGCGGAGACCGAACTCGTTGCCGGCTACCACACGGAATACAGCGCGATGAAGTTTGCCATGTTCTTCATGGCCGAATACGCAAACATGTTCACCGCGGCCTGTGTGGCGACCTTGCTCTTCCTGGGCGGATGGCTGCCGCCGCATCCGGCACTGATGATCGGCGAACCCGGTTCGTTGGCGCACGTATTGAGCGGCGTAGGCTGGTTCGTGCTGAAGATATTCTTCTTCATCTTTCTTTATATCTGGGTCCGCGGCACGCTGCCGCGCTTCCGCTATGACCAGTTGATGGCTTTTGGCTGGAAATATCTGCTGCCTATCGCCATTGCGAACATCATCTTTACCGGCCTGGTGATGGCCCTGGGGTGGAAGACCTAGCATGATCCACACCATCTTATTTTTCGTCTTTGCCTTCATTTGCGTGGCCGCGGCGGTGAACCTGCTGCTGCAGAAACACCCCATCCATAGCGCGCTGTCGCTGATCGTGGTGATGGGCTCGCTGGCCGTGCTCTACCTGTTACTGGGCGCGGAATTCGTGGCTGCCATCCAGATCATCGTCTATGCCGGCGCCATCATGGTGCTGTTTGTCTTCGTCATCATGTTACTTAATGCGGGCGAAGAAGAGCATACCCAGGGCAGCAAGATCGCACTGTTTGCCGGCACGCCCGCCGTAGCGTTGCTTATCTGCATGGTGGTGTATGTGCTCACGCGCCACCTGCCTACGGGCCAGATGATCGAGTTGGGCAAGTTTGTCGGGACCACCCGCGACGTCGCCATGAAACTCTTCACCACTTACTTACTGCCGTTCGAAGTCACATCGGTGCTGATCCTCATCGCCATCATGGGCGCCGTGGTGCTGGCGCGGAGGGAGCCATAATGGTCCCCGTCTCCTACTATCTGGTGTTGAGCGCCATCCTGTTCGCCATTGGCGTGGCCGCGTTCATCACCAAGCGCAACATCATCACGCTTTTTATGTCCATTGAGCTGATGCTGAACGCGGTGAATCTCACGTTCGTCGCCTTCTCCAACACGCTCAAGAGCATCGACGGACACGTTTTTGTCTTTTTCGTGATGGTAGTCGCCGCCGCTGAGGCTGCGGTCGGACTCGCCATCATCATCGCTGTCTACCGTACGCGCGAAACGCTGAATGCTGACCGCGTGAATTTGTTGAAACTGTAAGCCGACTATGAATCTGAACCTCTGGCTCATTCCGATACTGCCGCTGGTGGGCGCACTGATCAACGGCGCGCTGGGCCGCCGCTTCCCGAAGACGCTGGTCAGCGCCGTCGCGCTGGGCGCTTCGGGTGCGGCCTTCGCCTACTCGCTATGGGTGGTATCGCAATTCGGCAGCCTGCCGCAGGTGCCCTACATCGAGAACCATGCACCCTGGATACAGATCAGCGATTTCACCGTCCACTTCGGCTTCCAACTCGACCAGCTCTCCGTAGTGATGCTGATGGTCGTCACCGGCGTGGGCTTCCTCATCCACATCTATTCCGTCGGTTACATGCACGACGACGACGGCTACTACCGCTTCTTCGCCTATCTGAACCTGTTCATGTTCTTCATGCTGGTGCTGGTACTCGCGAATAACTACCTGCTGATGTTCGTCGGATGGGAAGGCGTCGGCCTCGCGTCGTATTTGCTCATCGGCTTCTATTTCCTAAAGGACTCAGCCTCCCAAGCGGGCAAGAAAGCATTCATCGTCAACCGCATTGGCGACTTCGCCTTCCTGTTGGGCATGTTCTTGATGGTGAAATATTTCGGATCACTGGATTTCAACTCGGTCTTCACCCAGGCCTCCAACCTGCCCATCGAGACCGCTGAGATCGGCCTGCTCACGCTCATCGGCTTCTGCCTGCTCATCGGCGCGTGCGGCAAGTCGGCACAGGTGCCCCTCTACGTCTGGCTACCCGACGCCATGGAAGGTCCCACGCCCGTCTCCGCGCTCATCCATGCGGCCACCATGGTCACCGCCGGTGTCTACATGGTGGCGCGCTCCCACGCCATCTATAACCACGCTCCCAAGGCGCTGCTCGCGGTCGCGGTCATCGGCGCGGTGACGGCCATCTTCGCCGCCTCCATCGGTATGGTGCAGACCGACATCAAGCGCGTGCTCGCGTACTCCACCGTCTCGCAGCTCGGATACATGTTCCTCGCCTGCGGTGTGGCTGCATATTCTGCGGGCATCTTCCACCTGATGACCCACGCCTTCTTCAAGGCGCTACTCTTCCTCGCCGCCGGGTCCGTGATCCACGCCATGGGCGGTGAGCAGGACATGCGCTTCATGGGCGGCCTGCGCAAATACATTCCTGTCACCTTCGGCGTGATGGCAATCGGCACGATTGCCATCGCAGGTATTCCGCCCCTCGCCGGCTTCTTCAGCAAAGACGAGATTCTCTGGAAGGCCTACTCCAGCGACCACGGCCACATCGTCTTCTGGGCGATCGGCGCCATCACTGCGCTGATGACTTCGTTCTACATGTTCCGCCTGCTGTTCATGACGTTCTTCGGCGACTTACGCAGCGCGCCCGCCGCCGCACACGGCCATGGTCACGACACACATGGTCATGACGATCACGGCCACGGCACTCCGCATGAAAGCCCGTGGGTGATGCTGGCGCCGCTCGTCCTCCTCGCCGGATTATCCGTCGTCGGCGGATGGGTGGGCATCCCTCACTCGCTCGGCGGCGATAACAAGTTTGAGAAATTCCTCGAGCCCGTGTTTACGCGCTACGAACGTCCGGCAATGGCGACACCTGTAGACGCGCCGCATGCCCAAGCCGCCGCTGCGGCCCCCGCCCCTGCGGCCCATGCCGACGCCGCAGCTCCTCACGGCGCGGCTGCTGGCACAGAAGCTCATGGCGACGTCGCCACCGAACGTATGCTGACTGTGATCTCGGTCATCGTTGCATTGCTCGGCCTTACAGGCGCGTGGTTCTTGTACGTCAAGCGTCCGGAACTCCCGGAGCGCATCGCCGCGTCCATGGGCGGACTCTACCGCACCGTGCTCAACAAGTATTACGTGGATGAGGGATACCAAGAGGCCATCGTCGATCCCATCGTGGAAGGCTCCACCAACATTCTGTGGAAGCGCGTGGACGTCGGCGTGATCGATGGCGCGGTCAACGGTGCGGGCGCCACCGCCAAGTTCTTTTCCGGTTCGCTCCGCCGGATGCAGTCCGGCAACCTCCGCTCCTATGCGGGCTGGGTCGCGATCGGCGCAGCCGCGCTGCTGGGATACATGATCTGGATGGGCTTGCAATGAACGAGATGCTGAGATCTTTCGACAAGCTCGTGCTGACCGCGGTCATCGCGCTGCCCGCGCTGGGCGCGCTTGCGCTCATGTTCTTCCCCCGCGGGACGAAGCATGACGACGGCCACGGACACACCCATTGCGGCAACGACAACGCCCTGAAATGGTCGGCGCTCATCCTGTCACTGGTCGCATTTGTCGCATCACTACATCTG
>JBKKBM010000062.1:0-7771 GCA_046714215.1 Terriglobales bacterium
GGATGGCCTGAACATGGTGGTGCCGTGGGGTGAGGAGGCGTATTACAAGATGCGACCGACCATCGCCATACCGCGGCCGTTGCGCGGCGCGGCTTCGGTGATCGATCTCGATGGATTCTTCGGACTGCATCCGGCGATGGAGTCGTTAAAGCCGCTGTGGGACGCCCAGCAGTTGGCCATCGTGCATGCAGCGGGTTCGCCGGATAACACGCGTTCGCATTTTGACGCGCAGGATTACATGGAGTCAGGCACGCCGGGAGTGAAGTCGACGGAAGACGGCTGGCTGAACCGGTCGGTCTTAAGTTCCAAAGAAATCAAGCCGTCGCCCTTCCGCGCGGTAGCACTGGGCACTTCCCTGCCGCGGATGTTGTCCGGCACAGCGCCGGCGGTGGCCATCAGCAACATCAATGACTTTGGCGTAGGCGGACGCAACGCGGGAGCTGGAGCAATGTCTACCTCCGGAAGTTTCGAATCCATGTATGCGCAATCGGTGGATTCGGTGTTGCACGGCACCGGGCAAGAGACCTTCGAAGCGGTGAAGATGTTGAAGGCGGCGGCGCCCGCCAACTATGTGCCGGCCCCGGGAGCACGGTATCCGCGCGGACGCTTTGGCGAAAGTTTGAAGCAGGTGGCGCAGTTGCTGAAGGCGGACCTCGGGGTGGAGGTGGCGTTCGTCGACATCGGCGGATGGGACCATCACTTAAATGAGGGATCGACGCAGGGCCAGTTGGCGAATCTCTCGCGCGAGTTTGCTCAGTCGATCGCCGCGTTCTGGACCGACATCGGGAATCTGGGCGAAGACACCGTGGTGGTCACAATGTCAGAGTTCGGACGCACGGCGCGGGAGAATGGCACACGCGGCACCGACCACGGCCACGCCAACGTGATGATGGTGCTGGGCGGACCGGTGAAGGGCGGCAAGATCTACGGACGCTGGCCTGGGTTGGACGAGCGTCATCTCTACGAAGGTCGCGACCTGGAGCTGACCACGGACTTCCGCACGGTGTTGAGCGAGTGCCTGGCGCGCCACATGAAGACGAAAGATTTGGCGAAGGTGTTCCCCCGGTTTGAGGTAAAGGATTACTTGAAGTTTTTGGGTTGAAGCTATTGGCTATTAGCTCTTACCAGTTGGTTTGAAGCGAGGCGGGCGCATGCCCGCCTTTTGTTTTTCAGGCTCACCCGCTGCGAGATTCACTCATCCGCCAGCTCTTTCAACGCATCCCTTCCGCATCTAAATCGATATGCAGGACACGTTTCCCTACCGGCAAGACGCATTTCCCCAACGGGTGCCCCCGCCGGCTAAGCGCTACGACGTGATCATAATCGGCGGCGGCATCAGTGGTGTAGCCATCGCGCGGGCGTGTGCCCAGGGCGGCCGGCGGACACTGCTGCTGGAGCAGACCGATTTCGGCGCGGGCACGTCGAGCCGCTCTACGCGGATCATCCACGGCGGTCTGCGGTACCTGGAGCATGGCGAGATCGGGCTGGTGCGCGAATCGCTGCGAGAGCGCGAACGTCTGCGCGTGGAGCAGCCACACCTGGTGCGTCCCATGAAGTTTCTGCTGGCCTTTCCCCAGAGTCCGGCGACGTTGTCGCTGCGGAATCCCATCGCCATCCGCATGGGGCTGTGGCTTTACAAAGCGATGGCGGGAGCGCAACCCGACCTGAAGAAGATCACGGTGGGAGCATCGCAAGATGCGTTGAAGGAGTCTGGGCCGTGGCGCATCTTCAACTATGAGGATGCGCAGTGCGAATTTCCGGAGCGACTCATCGCGGAATGGCTGACCGAAGCCGTGGCCGCGGGCGCCGTGGCGCACAACCATACGGAAGTGCTGGAGATCACGCGACGCGATGGCTACGTCACCGGAGTGATTGCGCGCGACCGGCTGAGCGGCGAGGAACTCAAGTTTGAAAGCAGACAAATAGTGAACGCTGCGGGGCCGTGGGTGGATCAGGTGTGTGCTGCGTCGAACCTGGGAAACGAAGCGATGGTGGGCGGCGTGCGGGGCTCGCACATCGTGCTGCCCCGATTTCAGGGCGCGCCCAACACCGCCATTTATACCGAAGCGGTGGATGGTCGTCCGTTCTTCATCATTCCGTGGAACGGACAGGTGCTGGTGGGGACGACGGAGGTGCCTGACCAAGGCGATCCCACGAAGTCGCAAGCCAGCGCGGACGAAGTCGATTACCTTTTTCGCTCGTTCCTGAAAGTCTTCCCGGCGGCGGGCCTCGCGCGTGAGGACATCCACTATTTCTTTTCCGGGGTACGTCCGCTGCCGCGCAGCGCGCGGACCGAGCTGGGTGCGATCAGCCGCAAATACTTTTTGCACGACCACAAAGACGATGGCGCAATGGGAATGATCTCCGTGATCGGCGGGAAGCTGACCACGGCGGCGGCGCTGGGGCGGCACTGTGCGCGGATGTTGGGTGCGCATGCGCCCGAGCCGCATAC
Source organism: Terriglobales bacterium (assembly GCA_046714215.1). Lineage (GTDB taxonomy): Bacteria > Acidobacteriota > Terriglobia > Terriglobales > Acidobacteriaceae > DATLCI01. The sequence continues at coordinate 2,453 of JBKKBM010000062.1, forward strand.
GGTGCTGGTGGCGCACGGCCCCGCCAGTGGCTACGAGGGCACGCTGGCGCACTGGTCGAAGCAAATCTCCGATGCGACCCGCAATTGCCGGGGCGTGGTGACGATGGAATCAGCGCGGGCGATCGCGGAGTGGCATGGACGGCAAGCACTGAGCATTGTGCGCCGCGCGTGCCTGCATCCGCTGCTGACTCAGCCTCTGTGTGAACATTCGCCGCACCTGGTGGGCGAGGCCGTACATGCGGTCGAAGTGGAACAGGCCGCGACCTTGGGCGACATCCTGCTACGGCGCGTGCCAGTGGCATTGAGCGCGTGCTGGGGTCGCGAGTGTAGCGAACATGCAGCGCTGCGGATAGGCCAGGTGCTGGGTTGGAACCCGCAGCAGGTGGGGCACCAGCTCGAAGCGTTCGCCGAAGAGCGGCGGCGGTTCCTGCAAAGTCCGCTGGAGTTACGTGATGGGAACGGCTCGCGGGCTTCGCGTTACTCCAAAGACGTCGCATAACAGGCGGGTGTCGTCCGAGATGATACCGTCAACGCCGAGTGCAGCCATCTCCTCAATGTGTTCGCGTTTATTCACCGTCCAAACGAATATCTTCTTTTCCTCCGCGCGCAACTCGCCGATGACCCTGGGCGTGATAAGGCTGTGGTGCAGGATCACGTGGGTGATGGGCAAAGTCCTCCAATGTTTGACCAGATCTTTGTGGCGGCAGATGTAGCCGAGAGGCACGTGCGGGGCGAGGGTGTGCATGGCACGGATGGCTTCGGGCAAGAAAGAAGAGACGAGGAATCCCTTCAGCGGCGGATAGGTCTCCAGCAACTCCGCGATGCGATTCTCCAACCCGGTGACTTTCAATTCCACATTCAAATAGGCGGTGGCGGCATAGCGCTCGAACACCTGCCACATGGGCGGGATAGTGTTCTGCATGGCAAAAAGTTTTTCCGCGGCGAAGTCAGCGATGACCACGTCTTCCAGGTGAGGGTCGTGGACGATGATGGGATGGAGGTCGGCGGACATGCGGACATCGAGTTCAAAGCCGTCACAGCCGTGGACGAGGGCCGCGTCGAAGGCGGCGAGGGTGTTCTCGGGTGCGTAGAGGCGGGCGCCGCGATGTCCAAGCAGCAACGGCTGGGGCATAAAGGTGAGATGCAGCGCTAGCCGAGGTCGATATCGCGCAACGGCTTGCCGGTGTCGGGGGTCTCCTTGGCTTTCTTCACGGCCTCTTGGAACTTCTTCTCCATCAGATCGGCTTTGTTCTTTTCGTTCTGGACGGACTGCTGGAAGAGCGATTCACGGCGCGTGTCCTGATCACGCATGGCGCGGGTGGCCTCCTCAAAATCCTGGAAGGTCTTGGGGCGGACCGGCGCGGTGTGCGCAATGACGGCGCGGGTCTCTGGGTCGACCTTGATGAGGGCGGCGCAGCAGGGGCATCCGATCTCGAAGGGCTGGAAGGTGGGCTTGGCCATGATGGGGAAATGATACTCCAGCTTGGGGGTTTCCCGTTTCCAGTTTCCCGTTTCCCGACCCCGGGGAGAGTGCTGCGGAGCTACCCAGGCAGGAACGCCTGTGCCACAAGGGTTAAGTATAAAGCGAGGGTAGGGGTCCTTCGACTGCGCGCTCCCTGCGGGTCGCGCTTCGCGCAGGTTGACAAAAGCAGGAATACCTGTTCCACAAGGGCAAATGCGCCGCGAGGGTAGGGGTCCTCGTCGGCGCTCACTTACGCTCGCACCCGCTCGGGATGACAAGGCAACCACGGAAAACTACAGGTAGAAGACCTGGTGGTCGGCGGTGGCGGTACGGGCCAGGGCTTTGAGGTCGGCGATGAGTTGCGGGCCGTAGCGGGCGACGAAGTAGATGCCGGCGACTTCCCTCTCCTGCAGGTTCTTATGGGGATAGAGGGCGGAGGCAATGGCGTGGGCATGGCGGGCGAGGTCCTGCTGGCGACGCTCGAGGGCGAGAGCGGCGCGCTGTTCGAGGCGCGTCAACTGGTAACGCATCTTGGCGGTGGAGCGGGTGGCGGCGGCCTGCAGTGTTGGGTCAAGTTTTTCGAGAGCAGCGTCGAGCGAGGCGAGGGTGGAGTCGAGCGTCTCGCGGGCGGAGCTGAACTTGGCGGTCAGCTCCGGCGGCAGCGCATGGGTGGCGATGGTGCGGGCGAGAACTTCTTCACCGTGAAACGTCATGGGCATGATGAGTTTGTGTTGCGCAAGTTTACGCGCGATGTTCGGCTCCACCAGCGTGGCCGAGATGCGCGGCAGAATCGGCGTGACACGGCCCAGCAGCTTTTCATATACGACCGCCGATTGCGCGAAGTAGGCGACCTCCGCCGGGCCCCCGATGTAGGCGATGGTGGGCAGCAAGTAATCCTGCACCACGGGACGGAAGAGCGCATTGGCGCTGAAGTCTTCGGGTACGGCGGCGATGCGGGCTTTGAGTTCTTCGGCGGTCAGCTTTTTTTTGCCAATACTGAAGTGCGCGTTCGCGCGGTGGACGGGGGTACGGGCGCCGTTTTCCAGGGCGAACAACAGCGTCGAAGAATTTGTGACCTTCACTTGCGCGTGATATCCGGCGGCTTCGAGTTGCTGGCTACGCGCGAGCAGAAGCTGCGTGAGGTCGGCAGCGTGGTCAGCCGCTTGGAGGTAGAGAGGCTGCGCGATCTGGTGCAGCTCCGCACTTGCGGGATCGAGCAGGATGAGACCGTAGTCGGCGAAGAGGCGGGTGAAGAGTCGGGCGAAGGCTTGGCCGAGCGTGGCGCCGGGGCGGTAGAAATCGCGCAGCCATTGGGCTGTTTCCGAATCGCCGAGCAATTCGGCGGCAGTTTTGGCGGCGACGGTGATCTCGTCGTCAAGGCGGATGGCGCTGATGGGCGCGTCATCCGGCGCATTGGGCAGAATAGTGACCTTTTGCAGATGAGTGGGGCCGGGGATATTGGCGAAGGCGACCTCCGCGAGGTCATGATCTTCGGTGGCCAGCCAGAAGATGGGGACGGCGTCCGTTCCGGCAGCGGTAGCTTCTTCCGCCAGCTTGATGGCGGTGATGGCCTTCAGGATGGCGTAGAGCGGGCCGCCGAAGAGTCCGACTTGCTGCCCCGTGACTACAGCCGCAGCGCCGGAGCGGAGCCGCGCGATGTTGGCAAGGGTTTGCGGGGACGCGTTCCAGGCTTTGTTCTGCGCTTCAAGGACGGCGGCGATCCGTTGGCGGCGGGCGTCAGGGTAGGCGGATCTCACCGGTGCCCCGCCGGCCATCCAGTCGCGGCTGAGCGGCGGACATCCGTAATAAGGGAGAACTTTGGAAAAATTGGTGAGGTAATCGGAGTAAAGCCGGGTGACGTGTGGGAGCTGGGCCAAAGGCATGTTTTCGGCGCGCATCAGCGACACGCTCGACAACGGCAGCAGGTTGGACAGGCTTCAGGCACGGAGGTTGGATGTTTTTGGGGCAAGCGGGATGCAGGAATTGTATATCGCAGCCTGGGGTGAGCCTTGGCGCGTACGTCGGGCCTCCGCTGAATACCCAATTCTGCGAAGATTACCGAAGTTCCCACTACGGTTATCTCGCCTAGCGATATGTATGCAGATTTATGTTGGCCATGAAGACCGCGAATGAGAGAGTGGGAGAGAGGCCTCACGAACAAACTGATCTGCGAACCCATGACCCTATCAAGAGTGCGCATCCTGTCCGTGTTTCGCGTCGTACTGCTAATGACCCTGCTTACGGCGAGTCTCGGTCACGCCCGGACGAAGGTTATCTTTCGCTTGGATGACCCATCCTCCAATAGTGATCTGGCATTTGCTAAAAAACTGGCGGAGGAGTTTCACAAGCATCGTTTTTCGCTGACGGTCGGGGTAGTCCCCAACATCGTCTCGACGGACGTACAGGGCAAGCCTTTACACCAGTATCGCCCTATATCTCCCGAGTTGGTCTCATTCTTACGGAGTGGGATCGAGGATGGAAGCTTCGAAATAGCCCTGCACGGATACACGCATGAGTCAGTGCGCCGATGGGGCGGAAAGACAGAGTTCGCCGGACTTCCTTATTGGGATCAGTTCCAAAAAATCAACCTCGGAACTAAAGCCATCGAGGAAAAGTTAGGATTGCGTCCCCGTGTCTTCATCCCTCCGTTTAATACTTATGACCTCACCACGGTGCGTGTGCTGGAAAACCTGGGATTCAAGACTCTTTCCGCCAATCTCGGCGGTCCGGAAGATTCCAAGGACGTTCTTCGCTATGTCCCCGCGACGGCCAACCTCCGCAGCCTGGTAAAGGCGGTGCAGCATGCCCGGGAGCGGCCCGATCCGGATGCTCTGATCGTAGTGATGTTCCATGATTATGATTTCCTCGATATTTCTCCCAATCGGGGCGAGGTCAGCTTCGATTACTTCGTCCAGCTTCTAGACTGGGTGTCTGTGCAACCTGATCTGACCGTGACGACCATGTCCATGGTGGACGATGCTCACGGCGTGGATGCCTACCGCTACAACCGGAAGCCCTTGATCGAGAAGTTTGCTGTGCCTTGGCGGCCGAACCTATACGCGCACCTGGTCTATCGCACACCCCGGTCGCAGCACGTTACGATCCCGTCGCATTGGGCACATATGATCGGATTCTATTGCGTAGCCATGATCCTGGCGCTGAATTGGAGTTGGTACATGGGACGCTTCGCCTGGTGGGTGAGGTGGCCGGCGAACGCCATGGCATTCATAACAGCGCTTTACATGTTCCGGGATATCTCCCTGCTCTGGTATATGGGGGCTTTTGCGGGTTTCATGTTGGCGGGGCTGACGATTGGTGCTTTCTGGATACAGCACCCGGGCAAGCCGCTAAGTCGGATCGGACCGGAGCGCCACGAATCCTCGGGTGCCTCAACCGCATCCAATGGATTGACTTCAGACAGCGAAACGACCACACTGGAGTCAGTTCTTTGACAATCTGGGCAATCGCCCAGGCTTTTCCAAGTCGTCCGGCGACCCATTGCCGGACCCCACATGGGGGCGTCACGGCTTCGACGGAAATGCTTGCGGCAAAGTGGCATGCCGGGGGGCATTCACCCGTAATCGAGTGCACAACGATAAGTGCCAATCATGAAATGGCATACGCTGCTTAACTTAGTTAAGTAGCCGTTCTAGGAGGTAATGCTCGCGGACCTCCCAAGAACGTCATTCAGCGAGCTGGTTCTCTGTGCTAAGCCAGGGTGCAGAGGACGAGATCCACGGGCTAGCGGTACGCGTTTCTTGTCGGTTCTGAGCGCGGCCCGCGAACGTTTCCGGTGAAGGCCGGAAGCATGAACTCGACTAAGCATGTAGTCGCTTTGCCAGTAACTTTTTCGGACG
>JBKKBM010000063.1:0-13639 GCA_046714215.1 Terriglobales bacterium
GAGGAGACGCGTTGGCCTGGAAGACAAACGAAGCGCTACTGCTGGCGCCGACGCCAGTCGCCACCGCTCCGCAAGGAGCCGTTTTTACTCCGGCGATATCGAAGAATTGCAAGTTCAACTGCATGCCCGGCCCTCCGCCTGCTGCCGTAGTTGTCATATAGCAGCTCGCGCGGAAAAGCCCTGAGCTAGAGGGGGTAAACAATGAGGTTTGACCGATGGCGCCGGTCTGTCCAATCGCACTGTAGCTACCGATCACCGCGGTCAGCCCACTCCCGACGGTGTATTCGCCGCCATATACGGAGACCTTTCCCGTACTTGCTAGAGTGAATACTTCCACCACGTTATTACGCCCGCTGATGATTTTGGCGCCAGGATTGGCGCTGAACTCCGCGGCAACGCCACCGTTGTTCGTGTTTGCGCCTTTGATAGCAGCACCTGTACCAGCCGCTGTCGATTCCAGCACTGGCGCCGCGCTCAGGGAGTGTAAGTTTTCAAAAAAACCTGCGCGGCCGCCAGCTTGGAGGTTGGCGGCATGGAAGGCATTGCCAGGCCCTATATGTACCGCCCTTAGAGCGTTATTAGTACTCGCGTTGTGGTTATTCACGAAGGACCCTGTTTCGGCGCCGCTGTTGCTGCTGGCCGCCAAGGAGCCGGTGGTCAGGAGGTTTCCGGCGGCATCCACGGCAAGTTGGCCAGAGCTGCCGATGGACAATTGCCCATTCCCCTTAATATTACCCACCACGTCCAACTTGGCCGTAGGCGTTGGAGTACCGATGCCGACATCGGCGGCGTTGCCCAGAATCAGGGAGTTACTCTGTCCGACGATGGCACCTGAGCCAATGGCGGTGGCGTTGGTCAGATTGGACGCGCCTACGTTCGCACCGGACCCGATCAGGGTGTTATTCGACCCGGTGGTATTGGTAAAGCCCGCGTCTCCGCCCAAGAAGGTGTTGTTGCTGCCGCTAAGGTTGGCCGCTCCTGCATTGAGGCCCACTGCGGTATTGAAACCTCCGTTATCGCTTCCCAGGGCACCTGCCCCGACTGCCATGCTCCAGGAGGCAGTTGTGTTATTTGACAGAGTGTCGGCCCCGAGGGCAGTGTTCCCGATACCAACGGTGTTGTTGAAGAGCGCAGCGAGACCGACGGCCACGTTGCTGTGACCGTCCGAATTTATATTCATGGCATCGGTGCCCACAGCGGTGTTGGAGGTTCCCGTGGTGTTGAGCTGCAGCGCGCCGATACCCACCGCCGTATTTTGTGATCCACTGGTGTTCTGCAACAATGAGAGCGCTCCGAAGGCTGAGTTTGCATTGCCGCTGGTGTTACTCGAAAGCGCAAGGCTACCCACCGCGGTGTTAGAGCTCCCGGTCAGGGTGAAGTTGCCGGCATTGGCTCCCAGGAATGAGTTGTTAGTGCCGAAACTGTGCAGGAACGGCACACTGTTGGAGGTGATGACGCCAGTAGTCGAATTAGTGGTGGTGGGCATCGCCAGTGACGACCCACTGAAGCTGGTGGCTTTCACCGTACCTAAGACATCGAGGGCCTGGGTTGGCGTCTGCGTACGGATGCCGACTTTCATCGTGCCATCGCCCAGCACCATCGAGTTGCTTTGCGACACTAGCGCATTCGCCCCGATGGCGGTGGCGTTGGTGAGCTGCGTCGCGGTCCCAGGGCCGGAGTTGTAGCCCAGGAAGGTGTTATTGGAACCGGTGGTGTTGGCGTTGGCGTTTGTGTTAGTTAGACCAGCCAGGGAACCGAGTGCAGTATTGTTGTTGCCGGTCGTGTTGCTGAGAAGGGCCATCCGTCCGCTGGCGGTGTTATTGCTGCCGGTGGAGTTGTCGTTGAGGGCAAACGCTCCGGTGGCGGTGTTGGTGTTGCCGGACGTATTGTTAGCGAGGGCATACATTCCGCTGGCAGTGTTCTGGATGCCGATCGTGTTGAAGCGGAGGGCAAAGTTTCCCATGGCAGTGTTGTCGTCGCCGATGGTGTTGTCCCTGAGGGCAAAAGCTCCGCTGGCCGTGTTGCGGGAGCCGGTCGTGTTGAAAAGCAGCGCCCGCACTCCGTTGGCGGTGTTGTTGGCGCCGCTCGTGTTGCTAAGCAGCGCAAAAGCTCCGCTGCCAGTGTTGAAGTTGCCGGTCATGGTGAAATTGCCGGCGCTCAGGCCGACAAAAGTGTTCTCCGTCCCAAAAGAGTGGATGAAGGGACTTCCACCCTGCGAGATCACACCCGTGGTGGAATTGCTGGTTGTGGGCAGGGCGAGGCTCGAAGCAGTGCTGGCCACAATCCCTGTCAATCCCGAGCCATCGCCGACGAACGCATTCGCGGTGATGTTCTGGGCCGCAAAGCTGCCCGTGCCGTCGCGCTGCACCAGTGCATTGGGTGTATTGGCTGCTGTTCCCGTCCCCGCGCCGGCCGCCGTCACCTGCACCGTGTTGTCGGGGAAGCGGATGCCGCCCGACTGACTATGAATGATGCCGCCAGCCGTGATGGCGCCCGCGGAGGTCACCGCGAACTTCTGCAACCCGCCATCGCCGATGCCGCTCAGAATCAAACCTGTGCCGGGGCCTGCGGAATTCCGAAACTTTCCGGCTATCCCGTCCGGCGACAGAACGAAACTCGTAAGCCCAATGGTCGGGCCGGTGGTGGAATTCGCCGCCGCGCGCACACCCACGCCGTTATTGCTGAACGTTTCCGCGTTCACACCCATGCCGGTCCCGGTGGTGGCGAACGACGTCCCCTCCAGACCGAATCCGCCGGGGCTGTTGATGTTGCCCCGTACGCCGCGGGTAAATCCGGTGGTGGCGGTGGTCGTACCCTGGACGCCGGTGCCGGCGTCACTAGCTGTAGAACCAGATACGCCTATGGCAGTTCCGGTCGCACTGGTTGCGTTGCCGTGGACTCCGACCCCATCTGGGCTGTCCGTGCGGCCGCGCACACCCACCGTGAATCCGGTGAGCGAGGTCGCGCGTCCCAGCACGCCCAAGCCGGCATCGCTGGCCGTGCTACCCAGCACGCCGATGGTGGTTCCGGTCGCGGTGGTGGTCGTTCCCACCACGCCGCGGCCACCGGTCGAATCGGAAATGCCCTGAAATCCGACGCGCGCGCCGCCATCGTTAGTCGTGTCGCGTCCGATGGCCCCGCCGTTCGCGCCAATGAAGGTTGCACCCAGCGCCGTGACTAAACCTGTCCCGTCCACTTGAAAAACATTCACTTGCGAACCCTCGGGACCCACTGCTCCCCGAACCAAAGTGGCCGATGAGTTGAGTGCCTCCAACTCTAAAACAGTGCCGTTGGGGCTGTTCACCCGGCCACCGAGTGCCTTGGAGTTGCCGCTTGTCGCAAATGATTCCGCGCTTACACCGTAATCGCCGGTGGTGCTGTTGGTGATACCGACCACGCCGGTTCCGTTTGTCGTAGAGTTGCTGATACCGATGATGGCAACCCCGTCTGGACTATTTACCAATCCCATCACGCCGGTGGTGAATCCTGAACTGGCAGTGGATTGGCCAAGGAGTGCCGTCGGCGGCAGCGTGGCAAGGGTCGGCACTGTAGGATTTGACCCGCTTTGGCTCGCAGTCAACACCGCAGAGTTGAGGGCGTTGGTCGGCGCGTTCACGACAAACACTTCGCTCCCGTTGTTCTGGCCGCTAAGGATCTTGCCCCCACCGGTGTTGTTGAAGACGCCCGCCGTACCGGTCGCGCTCGACGATTCACCCCGCACACCCACACCGCTGGCTCCCACCGACCTGCCATAGACGCCCGCGTTGGATGCACCCGCGGCCAGACCTTCTACCGCCGCGCCGGTCCCTGAGTTCGTCGCCTTCAGCACGCCTGACGACGAGTTCGCGCTGGGCACATTCACGCCGCCCACCGATACCGGGCCCGTCGTCGTCAGCCCGCCCGTCGCCGTCACGGTGCCGCTCGCCGTCACGTTCCCGCCCGCGTCCACCGTGAACACATCCGTCGCTCCCGGACCTTGCCCCACCAGAACTTTGCCCCCCGAGTTGTTCGTCCGGAACAAACCGGCCGTACCGCTCCCGCTCGACACCTCACCCTGCACGCCAATAGAGTTGCCCGACGTCGCGCCCGCGACACCCAGCACGCCCGTGCCACCCGCCGTCGCATTCGCTTCGCCGCGTACGCCCGCGCCGGTGCTGCTGGTCACCGCGCCCAGCACGCCGGCGGTCGCGCCCGAACTGTTGGTCGCCAGTCCCACCACGCCGCGCCCCGCCGTGCCCGCCGCTTCGCCGCGCACGCCCACATTCGACGTCGCCGATGGACTGGTCGCGATCCCTTGGACGCCGATCCCCGTTTGCCCAAAGCTCTCGCCCTGCATCGCTACCGGAGCGCCCGTGGTCGAAGTCGCCTGCGCCAGGATGGTCGCATTCCCCGAGCCCACCCCCAGACTCTGCGCCTTGATCGCCGATCCGTTGATCGCGACCACGTTCAATCCAAACCCGGTCCCGTTCTGCTGCACCACCACCACTTCCACCAGGCTGGTGTCAGAAAAACGCGCCGCCCCGTTGGGCGCGATGTCCTGCACCGTCGTCGAGATCGGTTTATCGGGAGCGTAAAAAGCTTGGCCGCTGTTTTTCGCGGCGCCCGGCTTCATCTTGGCCTGCTGTTCGGCTACGGCCTTCGTCACCTGTTGCTCCAACTCGGCGGTCAATGCGAACTCGCTGGCCGAACGTCCGCCCAGCTTGTCCGCGTCTTCCGCCTTCAAAGCAAACGGCACGCTCACCAGCATCAGGCGCTGCGCCCGATCGCCTTCGGCCGCTCCCAGCCTGGTTTCCACCCTTGTCTCCAGCCAGCGCGCTTCGCCCGAGGCGAACATCGCGATCGGGATCCCGCCCTTCAACGTCACCCCCAGCGTCACCGTGTAGCGTCCACTCTCATCGGCCAGCACCGTTTGCGTCTCCATCCACAGCGGCACCAAGCTGGATTGCTCGGCGTACAGCGCAAACGTCACCGCTTGCGCCCCCGTCAGCGCCTGCCCGTCACCGTCGCGCAGTGTTCCCGTGAATCTCACCAGCCGCGGCACACTTCTCCCAGGGGTCGCCGATTCCACCCCCATACGCACCTCTCCCACCGGCTCCTCCGGCGCTAAAACGGCGCGACTTTCTTGCGCAAACGCGGAGGGGGGAAACGTCAAGGCGAGGGACAGCAGGGCAAACGACAGGGAACGCCATCGCTTCATATCGGAAAACTCCTCGATCAGCTTAAAAAAAAAGGGCCCGCCCACAATCGATAGGGGTTTTGCGCGCCAGCTGGGGATAGCGGCGGTTCAGCTCTGGGAGAATATCGAAAAATTACTACCCTTGCCCCCCATAGTCAATCAAATTTTCAACAACTTACAGACCAGCCTATAATCGAATAGCATGAAAAAGGTCGTCCATGCCGCGTGTCCCCATGACTGCCCAGACGCCTGCGGCGTCCTTATCACGGTCGACGAACTCTCCGGGCGAGCCGTCAAGATCCAAGGCGACCCCAGCCACCCGGTCACGCGCGGTTTCCTCTGCGCCAAAGTGGCGAAGTACATCGACCGCGTTTATTCGCCCGACCGCTTGCTCTACCCCATGAAGCGGGTTCAACCCAAGGGCAAGGCCAACTATGGTCCCGGGGCTTTCGAACGCATCTCGTGGGACGAGGCTTTGAGCACCATCAGCTCCAAGATCCTTTCGATCGCAGAAGAATTCGGGCCCGAGGCGATTTTGCCCTACTCCTACGGAGGGACTCTCGGCCTGCTGAACAATGCCTCCATGGACCATCGCTTCTTCCACCGCATCGGCGCTTCGCAGCTGGACCGCACCATCTGCGCCACCGCCGGCGGCGATGCCCTCATCAGTGTGCTCGGCAAAAAAATGGGCACGGAGCCGGAACAGTTCCGCAAGTCGAAGTACATCATCGCCTGGGGCGCGAACATCCACGGCAATAACGTCCATCTGTGGCCTTTCATTGAAGAGGCGCGCCGCAACGGCGCCAAATTGGTCGTCATCGATCCTTATCGCACTCGTACCGCGCGCGTCGCTGATTGGCACATCGCCATCAATCCGGGCACGGATGTCGCGCTGGCACTGTGCATGATGCGCGTGATCATCCAGGAAAACCTCTACGACGCCGATTACGTGGCCAGGTACACGTTGGGCTTCGAGGAGTTGCGCCAACGGGTGAATGAAGCTGGCTACGCGCCGGAGAGCGTCGCCGCCCTCACTGGCATTCCCGCCGCAGACATCATCAAACTCGCGCGTGAATACGCGACTGCCCGTCCGGCGGTGATTCGCCTGAATTACGGCATCCAGCGCAGCGAGAACGGAGGCATGGCCGCCCGCGCTGTCGCCATGCTGCCCTGCATCACCGGCTCGTGGAAAGAAGTTGGCGGTGGGCTGCAACTCTCCCTCAGCGGGTCTTTCCCTATCAACGACAAGTCGCTCACCCGCGCTGACCTGATGCTCAAGAGTCCGCTGCAGCGCGCGGCCCGGACCATCAACATGTCGGAACTGGGCAAGGCCCTGACCACCCTGACCCAACCCGACGCGAACCATCCACCCATCAAGATGGTCTTCGTCTACAACTCGAACCCGGCGGCGGTCGCTCCCAACAGCAACGACGTGGTTCGCGGCTTCCTCCGTCCGGATCTTTTTACCGTGGTCCACGAGCAGTTTTTTACTGACACTACTGACTACGCCGACATCGTTCTCCCTGCCACCACTTTTTTCGAGCACAAGGAGCTACAGAAATCCTACGGACATTACTATCTCCAGATCTCCACTCAGGCCATCGCCCCGCTGGGCGAGGCCCGCTCCAACGTGGACATGTTCCGCGCCCTGGCCCTGCAGATGGGCCTGGACCAGGACGACGACGCCTTTCGCGAATCCGTGGACGAGATGATCGAGGGCGCCTTGCAGTCCGACCATCCTTTCCTCAAAGGCATCGACCGCGAGCGCCTCGAGCGGGAGCCGCACATTCGCTTGAACGTCAATGGGGAGGCGGGCGACGCCGAATCCCATCCCTTCCTTCCGTTTGCTCAAGGCGGCTTCCCCACTCCTAGCGGCAAAGCCGAACTCTACAGCGCGGCGCTGGCCGCGAAGGGTCTCGACCCCGTAGCCAGCTTCATTCCCCCGCAGGAATCGAGGCATAATCAGCAGCGTACCGCCCACTTCCCCCTGGAGTTGCTGGCCCGCAAGGCGGACAACCACCTCAACACCACCTTCTGCAACCTGCCCGGACATCAGAAGATGGAGGAGTCGCACCTGCTCGAACTCAGCCCCGCAGACGCGACTCCGCGCGGCATCAAGGACGGCGACCAGGTCCGCGTTTTCAACTCGCGCGGCGAAGTCCGGTTGACCGCACGCGTGGACGGCGCGGTGCGCGCCGGAGTGGTCGCCGCAAAATTGAATTGGTCACGCCTGGCCCCCGACCAGCAGAGCATCAACGTGTTGACATCAGAAACGCTCACCGAGATCGGCCGTGGCGCCACGTTCTACTCCTGCCTGGTCGAAGTGGAACCTGCCTAGCCGTTCCGCGCCTTCTCCGCATACTCCAGCATCCGCCCCACCGCCTTCTGGATACGCCGTTGCTGTGATTCCGGATTGCGATAGTAGAAAATCCCCAGTAGTTCGCCACGACGCATCGCGGGCGTCATGCGCTTCCAACCCGCTCTCGCCTTCGGGTTTGCGTCCATGGCCCTTTGCAGGATGGGGGGCAACTCCCGCTCAGCATCCATCGTCGAAAGTAGACGTTCAGCCATCTGTTCTGCCCGTCGCCGCCGCGTCTCGGCCTGCTTTGCGTCTCCCACCCACTTTGCGATGTCGCGCCGCGCCGAATAGTTCAGCTTGCTGCGATACCACGCGAAAAGCTTCTTATCCTCCTTCAACACTCCCAACAATTCCTTCGGTTCAGCCACCACGCGGACTTCCAAGTCCGGCTCCATCCGGAATTTCGCACTCATCCCCGGCGCCGTCTTACCGCCCTTCTGCATCTGCTTGTTGACCATCATGAAATGTTGTCCGCGTTTCGTCGGGAACGTGGAGGTGCGGAATACGAATCCATTCACTTCGCCTCGGACTTTTACCTGACCGCGCGTGCCCCACACCTTGTTCACGTCGAACGGTAGATAGATGATCGTCCATCCCAGTTGATTACTGGTCATGCGTTCCAAGGTCGCGCTAAATCGTTTCGCCTTCGCCATGGCCTCGCATTTTACGGCAAACAATCATCGTCAAGCCGGGTTAGATATGAAGGCTAAAGGCTGTCAGCTCAAGGATGACCATATGTCCCTTTTTTGCCACACCGGGAGAAGTCAACTGGAGGATTCCGTTAGGCTAAGCGTCCGCTTTCCCGTATAATTTCCTTTTCCGTAGGACCATATAAAAACGCCGGCACCTAGGCTGGCCGAAACCAAGACCAGGAATATTCGTGCAATCATCTGTGGATACCAAAACCAAGCGCTGCGCCTTGATTTTTGCGGCGTTTGTGGCCCTTTTGCTGGGGCAGATCCCCGCCGTAGCCCAGCAACAGCTCGTTGAGGACATTAAAATCTACGGCAACCGCCGCATACCGGCGGAGACGGTTCGCGCCCGTATCTTTACCCGCCCCGGCGACCTCTACGACGAAGCCGGCCTGCAGCGAGACTTCAGCTCTCTTTGGAATTCCGGCTATTACGAAGACATCCGCTTTGAGCGGGAAGAGAGCCCCAAGGGCTTCATTCTCCATATCTACTTGAAGGAAAGGCCGACCATCCGCAGCATCGAGTATCGGGGACTGAACTCGGTCACCAACAGCGATGTGCTGGAGAAATATAAAGAGCGCAAAGTCGGTCTCAGCGTCGAGAGCCAATACGATCCCACGAAGCTAAAAAAGGCCGAAGTCGTCCTCAAGGACCTGCTCGCCGCTCACGGACGCCAATTCTCCATCATCCGCGCCGAGGTCCGGCCTATTCCGCCAGCCGCCGTCGGGGTCACCTTCGTCGTCAAGGAAGGTCCCAAGGTTAAAGTCGGGAAGATTAAGTTTGAAGGCAACAAAAAATTGGGCGCTCGCCGCCTGCGCTCGGCGATGAAAAATACCAAGCCGATCGGGATTCCCCGGTCCATTTTCCTGGAAAATATCTTTTCCCGCACGTTCGACTCCACCAAGCTGCAGGAAGACGCCGAACGCGTCCGCTTCGAGTATCAGAAAGCGGGATACTTCAAGGCCATTGTCTCGGACCCCACCACCCAACTCCGTGATGTGGGGAGGAATTTCATCAATCCCTTCAGCAAGGCTGGAAAGCGCGTAGACATCACCATCCCCGTGGAAGAGGGCGACCGCTTTACTTTGGGCAAGATCACTTTCAAGGGAAACAAGGCGGTCACGAACCTGCCTGCCCTGCGCAAACTCTTTCCCATGAAGGATGGCGAAATCTTCAATACGGAGAACGTCCGTAAAGGCCTGGAAGGCCTGCGCAAAGCCTACGGGTCGCTTGGATACATCAATTTCACGCCCGTTCCAGACACCATCATTCACGACGAGAACAAGACCATCGACGTTGAGGTCGACTTGGATGAAGGCAAGCCCTATTACATTCGCCGCATCGAGTTCGTTGGCAATACCACCACCCGCGACAAGGTCATCCGCCGGGAATTGGCCCTGGAAGAAGGCAGCGTCTATAACAGCGAGCTTTGGGAGCTCAGCCTCCTGCGCCTGAACCAACTGCAATACTTCGAGCCGCTCAAGCCCGAGCAGGATTCCGACACCAAGCGCAACGACAAGGACGCGACCGTCGACCTCACCCTCAAGGTCAAGGAGAAAGGCAAGAACAGCATCGGGCTGACCGGCGGCGTTAGCGGCCTTTCCGGCTCCTTTATAGGCCTTAATTACGAAACCAACAACTTCCTCGGCCTGGGCGAAACGCTCCGCGTCGAGGCCAATGTAGGCAGCCGTGAGCGCAACATCGTCTTCGGTTTCAGCGAGCCTTACCTCTTCGACCGGCCGCTCAACGTCGGATTCACCATCTTCAACCGCCGCTACAACTTCAACCAGGTGAAGGAAGTGGAGATCGCCCGGCAGCAGCAGATTAACCTGCCCCAGGAAGTGCTCGACGCCTTCCAGAATTACAGCTCGAACAGCACTGGCTTCACCGTGAGCGCCAGTTATCCGCTGCGCCGCTCCTTCAAACGCGTCGGACTCACGTATTCCTTCGACATCTCCACCGTGCGCGTATTCAGTTCCGCCTCCCGCCAACTCTTTGAGCAGCTGGCATTCCGCAACTTCTCTGGCCCGAATTCGCTGGCCGGGGTCATCACCAGCAAAGTGTTCCCTTCATTCTCTTTTAGCAACATCGATAATCCTCAGCGTCCGCACACCGGTTACAGCTTCTTCGCGGGCGGCGACATCTCCGGCATAGGCGGCAACGTTGCCGCTATCCGCCCGGTCGTAGAGTTCAAGCATTTCCTCCCCATGCGCAACTTCCGCAAGGACCGC
This sequence comes from Terriglobales bacterium, assembly GCA_046714215.1. GTDB lineage: Bacteria > Acidobacteriota > Terriglobia > Terriglobales > Acidobacteriaceae > DATLCI01. The sequence goes on from JBKKBM010000063.1 coordinate 10,459, forward strand.
GAAGGCACCCACACGCTAGGCTATCGCGTCCAAGGATCCTTCATCACGGGTTACCGCGGCCTCGTCGCCAATCCCAACGAACGATTTTACTCAGGTGGCGACCAGGACGTTCGCGGCTTCGACCAGCGCACCATCACGCCTTACGTCTTCCTGAGCGACCTGACCAACGTTACGCTGCTCAATCCTGATGGCAGCGCGGTACCACTCGATCCTACGAATCCGCGTCGCGGCAACGTCACCATTCCCGTTCCCGTGAGCCGCATCACCTTGCCCGGTGGTGACACTAACCTCATCGGCAATCTCGAGTACCGCGTTCCCATCGTCGGACCCGTCACGATCGCCGCTTTTGCCGACTTCGGCATGAACTTCATTACGCGCACGAATCAGCTCCGGCTCAGCAACGTGCAGTTGAACGACCTCAACGCCACCCGTTTCGGTTGCCCCGTCATCGCCCCCGGCACCTTCACCTGCGACCCGGCCTTCACCCAGAGCTTCACCTTCGCCCAGACACTGAAGCCCGCGCCCGGTACCAACTTCGTGCCCCGCATGTCAACCGGGCTGGAACTGCAGGTCATTCTGCCCATCGTCAATGCCCCCTTCCGCATTTATTACGCCTATAACCCGCTACTGCTTGACACCACCATCCACACCCCCAATCTGCTGACCCGCAGCATGTTTCCCGCCGGCGCCGCGGGCGACTTCACCTTCCTTCAGTCGCAACGGGCCTTCGCACCTTCCTACGTGCTGCGCGAGCCGAGAAAGACTTTTCGCTTCACGGTGGCTACCACGTTCTAGTTGAGTACGGGGGGCGGTTTCTAGAACAGAAAAGCACCGCGGTTCGCGCGGTGCTTGGGGAATCCGGTAAAGATGTGATCAGGTCTGCGGTGAGCAGCTAGTTCGAAGACACAGCCTTCGCTGTCGTGCGCAGCTTCCATTCGTACGGCGTGCGTCCGTCGACCATCTGCGTGGTCACTTCCTCGAACCCGGCAGCCGATTCCAGCTCGGTCAGTACTTCTTTTCCCACCCACAACGACGCTGGCGATGCATATTTCTGCATGTGCCCGGCCACGTCGATGGTCTCGTCACTGATCTCTTCCATCGCCTTGTCGTCCGGGAAGATGACCTCGCCGCTGTTGATGCCGCAGCGGACGGAAAAGGGTGTGCGCAGCCGGTGCACGCCGTCGTTGAACCACTCCAGCTCGCTGAGGACGGTCTGTGCCGCCCGGGTCGCCTCTTCTGCGCTGGGGAATGCGCACATGATGCCGTCCGGCGTCCACGCGACCTTCCACAAGTTATTGCCCTTGAGGATGCGTTCTACGAACTTCTTGTATTCCGCAAACGCATGTTCGATGACCAGCTTGTCTTCGCCGATCTTCATCTTGGTTGAGCCCACAATGTCAACCGAAAGAAACGCGAGGCGGCGCCGTCCTTGCTGCAGCACGCGCTGGGCCTCACTGTACTCGCGCAGCATCGCCAGCCGCTGGTTGCTCACGCGATCCTGCACGGTGACCGGAGCACCCTTACCGCCGCTGGCCCGGGCGCGGACTACTTTGGTCTTGGCCCATTGTTCCAGTTTGTCCACCGGCAACAGGGCGAGGTGACGGAGGGCAAAACTCGCGATGCCCAGTCCCACGAGGAGAAAGTCCCAGTTGTTCACCTTGGTGGTAAAGTTCAGGACGCTCTCAGCCGCGCTCTGCGCCGGGACAACCATCCAATCAACGTAAGCTAGGAGCCGCGTGCCCGTGACAAACTGTGGCTTGATCACTTGACCCACTACCAGGAACTTGAAGAAGAAGCTGAAAGGCACGGTCAAGGTGAATGCGGCCAATCCCCATCGCAGGCCGCGGATGCCGCTGTATTGCCAGCGCAGCCGCTTAGCCTCTTCCGGTGTCACCGGCGCGGACGAAGCCGACCCCGATCCTGATCCCGGAGGTAACATGACCTTCGACGCAGAGACCGGGACCACTGACACACTGGCGCGCATGGAAGAACCGGAGCCGCTACCGAATGAACCGGATGGGAACGATCCGCTGCCCGACTGCATCTGCGCGGGTACCATATCTTTGGCGCTCAATGTCGCCTGGACGCGCTTCAACTCCAGCGTCATCTCCTTAGCGTTGGGCCGCCGCGTTGGGTCTTTCTCCAGGCAGCGGTTGATCAGCTGTTCCAGTCCCTGCGGGATCGTGGGATTTAGTTCATTCACCGGCTTCGGTGACTGGTTCAACAAGCGCGCCAGCGTCGCCTGCGGCGTCGGCCCCATGAACGGGCTGAAGCCTGTCGCCATCTCGTAGAGCACCACGCCAAAGGAGAAGACGTCGGCTTTGCCATCTACATCTTGTCCCATGGCTTGCTCGGGGGACATATGGCTGACCGTGCCCAATACCGTCCCCGCCTGCGTCTTGTACATGTCCGTGACGGTGGCATCGGTCGGGAGGACGTCTTCCTCTTTCATCTTCGCCAGGCCGAAATCAAGGATCTTGGCATGACCCCGCGGCGTGACCATGATGTTCTCCGCTTTCATGTCGCGGTGAACAACGCCTTTTTCGTGGGCCACAGAGAGCGCATCCGCAACTTGCACGGCGATATCGCAAAGTTGATTGATGGGGAGCGGCTGGGAGTTGATCATCCGCTTGAGGGTCTTGCCCTCGATGAACTCCATCACCAGATAGCGGGTGCCGTCCTGCACGCCGAACTGGTAAATGGTCATGATGGAGGGGTGTTGCAGGCGCGAAGCCGCTTTCGCCTCACGCATGAACCGCGCCACGCTTTCTTCGTTGTCGCTATCAGAAGAAAGCACCATTTTGATCGCGACGGGACGATCCAGTTCCGTGTCCTGGGCGCGATACACGACGCCCATGCCGCCTTCGCCGATCTTAGATTCGATCTTATAGCTGCCGAAATTCTTCCCGATCAATCCCGAGGCTCCCTGGTGTATGGAAAAACAGTCCCGCCAGTTTACCTTTGATAGGGCCTTTTGCGCAGCCTAATTCACCCTAATCGGACTCCGCCTAATACCCTAGAAGCGGTAGGTCAAGCCCCCACTCAGCACGTGGGAGCGCCATTGCCCGTTTGTGCCCAGCAGCGCCGCGGAGGCGGGCGTCTCGGTGGAGAAATAATCATAGGCAAAGGTCGGGCTGAACCGCCCGAGGTTTAGAGTAAGCTGCGAGCCGAAGCTGCCGGT
>JBKKBM010000064.1:0-6397 GCA_046714215.1 Terriglobales bacterium
GATCCAGACCGGGCTGGATTCACTGAAGAAGAATCTGTAGTTTTATTTTTCCCCGAGCGAATCGCGAGCGTAAGTGAGCGGAGACGAGGGTTCCATACCCTCGCGAAAGGATTGATCCTTTTTCCCCGTTTCAGAATATGCAATTGTGCACACTTTCCCGCGTACTTATTTCTGTTTCCCCCCATCTCATCCCACCCTGCGACTCTGGCTCACATCCCATAGACCAGCGTCTCAAGTCTTTCGGGACGTTGCCTGCCGCCAACGCGGTGGTCGGAGGTTCAGCATGTTGACGCGCCCGCAATCCACCAAACTGGTGACCACTGCAGCCCTGTTCGTATTCCTCATTGGCTGCCGCGGACTGAATACCGCCAGCACTCCGGCGAGTACTCCGCAAGCCTCCGCGGCACCAACCGTACTCATGGTGCTCCCGCAAGCGAATGGCGTCGGCACCAACCGCAACGTCGGAGTGGTGTTCAGCCGGGACATGGACCCGACCACCATCAACCCCACCACGTTTGCCATCGCCGGGGTGACGTCTACCGTGACCTACGACGCCACTAACCGCATCGCGATGTGTGATCCCATCGCCAACCTGGCCCCCAACACCACTTACAACGCGACTGTGACCACCGGCGTGCGCGACGTGCAAGGCACCCCGATGGCGGCGGCCTTCAATTTCTCATTCCTCACGCGCGCCACGGCGGACCTTTCGCCGCCGCGGATCGTCGCCATCAACCTGGCGGCGGGCGCGATCTGCGTGCCGCTGAACCAACAGATCAGGGTCACTTTCGAACAGCCGATGGATTCGCTTACGATCAATCCCGCTACATTTTTCATTACCGGGATCACCGGGTCCGTGACCTATGACGCGGGCAGCCAAGTAGCCACCCTAACGCCGGCGAACCTGGTGGCGAATACCACCTACACCATCAACGTAACGGTAGGCGCCAAGGACTTGGCGGGTAATCCTCTGCTCACTCCCTTCCAGCAGACCTTTACCACCGGCCCGTGCGCGGGTGGCGGCGTGGCGCCGGGGGCGCTGTGTCCGTTTATCGGAAATTTTGCCGTGCTCGCCGGCACCACCGTCACTAACACCGGCTCCACGGTGATCGCCGGCGATGTGGGATTGAGTCCGGGCAGCGCCGTCACGGGCTTTCCCCCGGGACAAGCGAGTGCGATCCACACTGCGGACGGCGCCGCCGCCCAGGCCCAGGCAGCTTTGACCGCCGCGTATATCGATGCGGCCGGGCGACCCGGCGGAGCGTCCGTAGCGGGCGACCTCACCGGCCAAACGCTGGTCCCGGGCATCTATAAGTCGACATCGTCACTGGGACTCACGGGAGACCTCACGCTCAACGCCCAGGGCAATCCGGATGCGGTGTGGATCTTCCAGATATCGTCCACGCTCATCACCGGCAGCGGCAGCCGCGTGCTGGTCATCAACAACGGCAAAGCTTGCAACGTCTTCTGGCAGGTGGGCAGTTCCGCGACGCTGGGCACGAACTCTATATTTAAAGGCAGCATCATGGCGCTGACGTCCATCTCCCTGGCTACAGGCGCGCAAATGGAAGGCCGCGCCCTGGCGCGGAATGGCGCCGTCACGTTAGACGCCAATACAGTGACGGGGTGCGTGTGTCCGTAGTCTTTTACCGGTACAACGCATAGTCCAATCCAAGCAAATGCAGCAAGAATCTTTAACCGCCAAGGACGCAAAGGAACGCAAAGGGGATCTCTGACGTTGCATCCTTTGTGTCCTTTTGCTTTTCTCTCCTTAGTGGGTGAAAACAGTTTCTACTCTTGCTCTTCCGCTTTTTCCTTTGCGGTTAAAGCTTTTGCTTGCCCTTCCTGTCCTTTGTGCCTTCACAGGTGAGCGCCGCCCCAATGCAGTCGCATGATTTTCACTAACCTTTTACGACCGCTCGCTGCGCGAGGCGAGATTCTTGGCCGCAATCGCGGTAAAATAAAAGGGATGACGCATGTGCATTTGCGATGCCAGCACTCGTTCATCGTCAATCCCGGTCGCTTTCCCGTAAGCAAGCAGTGTTTGAATGGAGTATGAGTATGGCCAACGAGAAAGAGTCCCGCGGCACTGCCGCCCGACGTACCACCCCTACCACCCCACGTACCCCGCGCGCCAGCACTAAGACGAAACTGGCGGAGACGATCGCGCCTGCGACAAATCCCGTGATCGAAGCCGCCGTCGCGGAAGTGCCGGTCGCAACCCCGCAAGCCACCGTTGATCCCGCGCGTAACCTGGCGGCCAAAAATGTAAACACCGGCATCGATCAGGACGCAGTACGCCGTCGCGCGTATGAGTTGTATGAACAGCGTGGTCGCCTGGATGGCTACCACGAACAGGATTGGTATTCCGCGGAGCAGGAGTTGAGCGGGCGCAAGCAATCGCGCTCCCAGAATAGCGGCCGGAAGGCTGATTCCCAACGCAGCGATTCGCAACGCACCGCTTAGCTAGAATCTAGTTCGCTAGATCTAAGCCGTCCGGTCCGAAGGCATCTCCAGCACCTTGCCGCTGGGCTCAAAGTCGGTAAGCCCGGCCACCACCGTCTCCGCTAGTGCCAGTCCGGTGAAGTATCTTGCCTCCTGCTCGCCGCGGAAAGAGAAGAACGACGGCATGGTGGCGGTCAGTCCGGCAAGTCCCGCATCAATCCGGCCGTGAGTCTCAAAGCTGAGGATCTTCTTCACGCCGCCGGGATAATCCGTAAGCATCGCATTCGCCAGCGTGGCCGCGCCACACATCGTGGCGGCAATGGCGGCCCGCTTGTTGCGCTTCCAGAAAAATACGCCCAGCACCAGGCAGCTTCCTCCCAGCACATAATCGAGTACCGCGTGGGTCTTAGCATCCACGAGTTTGGGCATTCGGTCAGCGACCATCTGGGCAGCGCGATTGGCAAGGGGCATGATGTTCTCCTTACTTATACAGATGCGGCGGCAAAAATCGAGGTTGGCGCATCACGCTCGCCGCACAAATCTAGCCCGCTTCTAGCCTTGGTCGCGGCCCGCACGACGTTCCAGCGCCCGCTTCATCACTACATCCAACGCGGCTTTAGCCTTGGCATACTCTTCCTCTGAGATCTTGCCCTGCAGGCGCTCTGATTCCAGTAAGAATGATTCTTCCTTGAAGGTGTCGAGCGGCGACGTCGCCCTCACGGCGGTCGACTCCGGCTGCGTTTTCATCGTGAATGCCGCGCCCGCGACTAACAAAAGCGCCACTGCCCCGAAGATCCACCATTGATATTTCGACAGAGGATTGGGCGTGTTGATGGGCGTGCCTAAGCCGCCGCCGGGGCCGCGCTGTCCATCTGGCTGTGAACCGGACTGTGCCGCCGGCGATCCACCCGGTGCTTGGGCCTCCGTCTGCGGGATTGTCCCCGTGCCGGAGACTTTGAAGTCTAATTTTTGGCCGGGCATTGCGCCTTGGGCTACAAAGATGGTCATGCCCGCCTCTTCGCCGCTCGGCTTCAACACCGAACCGGCAACCGGTTCCACCTTCATCGACGTGGGCACGCTCACGGCAAAACTAGAGACCGGCTGCAATAGCGTGGGCGCGATCTGCGCGCTGCCGCTGTAGGGCATGGTGTAAGAGATCTGGAAGCGCGTTTCGCCCGGACGGATAGGAAACAGGAAGGCATAACGGTTGTCGCCTTGCGGCACCGGCGCGGTATTCACCGGCATCCCGCCGGGGCCCGCGGCCAGCGACTGTTCCAGCTTGGCGCCCGCGGGCAGCTGGATCTCAAAACTCTTCATGCTCATCAGCGTGCGCGGCGGTTTGGATGCGTTCTCCACGGCAAACATCTCGATCACCCGCAGATTGGTCAGGTCGCCTTCCATGCGCATGATGTCGAGCGTCTGCTTCACGCCGTCGATTTTTTCCGCGGCGTCATAGACGTTGATCTCAACCGCGGTGGTGCCCGGAGGCGCGGCGCGGAAATAATTCACGTTGCGATGATTCACGCGGATAAGATGCGGCGCAGCGGCATCCGCCAGCGGCAGGGTGAAGCGCCCTTGCGCATCGGTTTTCGTCGTGGCCACTTCATCCATGCCTTGCACCAGCTTCAGCAACACCACGGTATCGCCCGCTGAGGGCTTATTCGTGGTGAGGTTGGTCACGGTACCGGTGATCTCCGCGGCCACGGCGCTTAGCGACAGTGCGGCAGCCAGCGCGGTGAGCACCGCGAGCCCACGCAGGGTTTCCCACCTACTTCGAAGACTCAAGACTTGCTCCTATCGGTAAATATTTTGCAGGAAACTTTTATCGGGCACGACCCTGTTCCAGATCTTCAATCTCCGCTAAAACGACCGCCGCTTCGCCTTCGAGTTCCGTGCGCATCCGCTGATGGTCGGCTACAGGGAACTTTCCCGCTTTGAATTCGAAGTTCAGGTCGCGTAGGTTCTCGTAAATCACTTCCTTGCGCTCGCGGAGGAAAGTGAGGCGCGTTTTATTCTCGCCGTGGGCAAGTTCGCCCTCGCGAATCGGCGCGAAGACGTAGACGAAGAGTCCGATGGCAAGTAGTGCGCATAACAGCAGGATCATTGTTCGGTCTCCTGGCGGATGCGCGCCCGCTGCTCATCGCTTACCGGCGTCCCGGCCACGGCCGGCATCGGCGTTCGCTGCCGCCACACGCGCGTGACCATCACCACCGCCGCGATGCCAGCGACGAAAACGGCAAACGGCACGATCCACGCTACCAAGTTGAAGCCGGTGGTTGTAGGAGCGGCGAGCACCGTCGGACCATATTTCGTGACAAACGTCTGCAGCACCGCGTCGTTGTCGCCAATATTCTTGTCTAGCGCCGCGGTCAATTCATCGCGCATTCCCGCCGATGACGGACAGCCGACGTGATTACATTCGAGCAAGATCTGATTACATCCGCAGGTGCAGATGAGTTCGTGGCCCAGCTTCTCAAAGCGGCGGGTGTTGTCACCAGCGCCCAGTAAACCGAGCGCGGATAAGGCAATGAGCGTAAGGACAAAAATGCGGCGCATCAGTCGCCCACCTCCACCGGGTTAGGCTTTGGCTGCTTTTGCGCAGATGCGACGGCGACCGGTACGCGGGGCTTGGCCAGCGCCGCGGGCAGGTTCGGCACCAGCGCGATGAACGTGCCGATCACAATGATGATCACGCCCACCCAGATCCAACTCACCAGTGGATTCAAATGCGCCTTGATGATGGGCTTGTCATTGTCCTGATTGCGTCCGGCGTAGACGAGATAAACGTCTTCGCGGATGGTGCTGTAGTTCGCAACCATGGTGCTCGACTGCTGATTCGCTTTGTAGAAGCGGCGCTCGGGATAGAGCTGCGTCACCAGCTTGCCGTGCTTGAGGACGTCAATGATAGCGAGTTCGGTGGAGTAATTCGGATAATCGTCCTGCGTATATTTCTGGCACACCAGCGTGTACGGCCCCAAGCTCATGGATTCCTGGAATCCGAGTTCGCGTTCATTCGTCTGGTTGAAAGCGGCGCCGGCGAATCCGATGCAGATCACGACCACGCCGTAATGCACGATGTATCCGCCGTAGCGCCGGGTGTTGCGCCGCGTAAGCTGCACCACGGCCGCCGCCAGGTTCTGTCCGGTGCTGCCGGCGATCACCCGCGCCCCGCGATAAAACTCCGACGTGATGGTGGCGAAAACAAATACCGCGAGCACGATGGCCATCCAGGAATAGAACTGCGCCATGTCGTCGGCGGCCCAGAAGCGCATGCCGCCGACTATCAGCACGATACCCGCCACTAGCGCCACCCCAGTGGGAATGGCAAAGTTCCGCCTCACGCTCTCGAACGATGAGCTGCGCCACGCCAGCAGCGGTCCAATGCCCGTAAGGAAAAGCAGAAACAACCCGATCGGGATGTTCACCTTATTAAAGAACGGCGGGCCCACCGTGACCTTGTTGCCCTGCACCCACTCGCTGAGAATAGGAAACAGCGTCCCCCACAGGACGGCGAAGCAGGAGACCAGCAGCAGCAGATTGTTGAACAGGAAGCTGGATTCACGCGACGCCAGCGACTCCAGCCGGTTCTCGCTCTTCAAGTGGTCGCGGTTCTTGATGAAGAAGAAGAGGCACGTCGCGAAGATCACGCCCATGAACCATACGAACCACGCACCAATATCAGACTGCGCGAACGCGTGCACCGAACTCACCACGCCGCTACGGGTGAGGAACGTGCCAAAGATCGACAGCAGGAACGTCGAAAAGATCAGCCACACGTTCCATACTTTCATCATGCCGCGTTTTTCCTGCATCATCACGGAATGGAGGAAGGCCGTACCCGTAAGCCACGGCAGTAGCGATGCATTCTCCACCGGGTCCCATCCCCAGTAGCCGCCCCAACCCAGCACGGCGTAAGCCCAGTGCGCGCCCAGAAAGATGCCCACGGTGAGGA
>JBKKBM010000065.1:0-25657 GCA_046714215.1 Terriglobales bacterium
GTGCTAGTAACCGCGTGCATGCGCATCTTTTTGTCCATCTTAGGTTCGTAGCGCTTAACGCCATGGAGACCTTCATATATAAGCTCCTGAATCAGCTGTGTGCCTGATGCTTTATATTAGATCAAGATGGTTGACGTTTCGTGAATTTGTGCAAGTTCCCGACCCGAGCGTTTGAGTTCGGGGTAACCCACTTTTTCCGATACACAGCCGAAAAGGGCGCAGTACGCGCACTTGCAGAGAAATAGGTCGTTCGCAGCAGACTGTTTGGCGGAGAGAGGGGGATTCGAACCCCCGATAGAGCTTTTGACCCTATAACGGTTTAGCAAACCGCCGCCTTCAGCCACTCGGCCATCTCTCCGGCTTGAATTCGGTCTGATGATTATAGCGGAAAAGGGTGGACCGCCGGGCGGGTGGCGGGCAAAAAGAAAAACTCCCTCCGCGAGTGCGCAGGGAGCTTTTCGTTGTTAGGGTATTGCGCTTAAGCGGCGCGACGTCCGCGGTCGATGTAGTTGTTCGAGCGACCGCGTCCGGCGATCAGGCGATAGAGCGCGAGCAGTACTACCGACCCGAGAATAGCCAGGCCGATGCTGCCCATGTCAAGGCCAGTGACGCCGGTGCTGCCCCAAAGGGCGCGACCGATGAAGCCGCCCATGAACGCGCCGGCGATGCCGATAAGCATCGTCACGATCCAGCCGCCGGGATCACGCCCCGGCATCAGGAGTTTGGCGATAGCTCCCGCCACCAAACCCAGAACGATCCATGCAAGAAAACCCATAACCTCACCTCCAAGAAAAGCTACTTCTTTGGACAGAATTTTGCGTGGCGAGGATGGCCGCCGTGTTGGTCGGGATGAGCCGCGTGGCTCAAAATATCCGCTCTTTATGGGCAAGAAAAGCGTTTACCGCAAAGGACGTGGCGGACCGGAAAGAAAAATCAGAGTAAGAGCAAAGCGAACGCTTTTACCGCAAAAGACCGCAAAAACAAGGAAATCCAACGCAAGGATGGAGAGGAAAAGAAAAGTGAACTTGCCCATACCTTGCTCTTCCTTCGCTTTACCCTTGTTTTGCCTTTGCGTTCCTCTGCGTCCTTTGCGGTAAAAAACGTTCAAAGGAAAGCGCGTCAAGGTTGGCGGAGCACGGTGGAATAAGGGTCGAGGAGGAGTTTCTTGGTACCGGCGGGGACGGTAAGTTTGAATTCCGTGCGCTCACCGTCGGCGAAGATGCGGCCCGCGAAGACGGGCGGGGCGTCCTCAGCGACGGTATAGATAGGGACGGAGGTGACAAGCAATTCCGGAGCATCCTGCTGCAGGATGACGCCGGAAGCGGTGGTGCGGCGGCCGGTGGCGACGATGCGGACGTTATCGAGCTTGATGGCAGGGATGGCGCTGCCGTTGATCCAGCCATCGTAGAACCAGTCGAGCGACGGCCGCTCTTCAAAGGCGGCAGCGCGCGGCAGCGCCTTTTCAAAGGCAGCGAGAAAATCGCGCGTACTCATTTTTTTGCCGGCAAAGCGGGTTTGCAGGCCGCGTAGTACGGAGAAAAAGATCGCATCCGGGTCGGCGGGAGGGGGCGCGGCACCGGCCTTGGGGGTAACCCGCGCGGGCGCAGCAGTGGCGTCTTTCATCATCTCGCGCAGCATGTGCAGCAGCCAGGTGCCGCGTCCGTAGACCACCGGGTCATAGGCGCCGGCGAAGCGCGATGAATGCAAGCGCAGGCCGAGGCGGACGGGGCCCGCGTCCTTGTAGGGACGGTCGTCGCCGCGGGTGGGCTTTTCCAGTAACGATTTCCGGTAGTAGTCGAGCAGCTTGCGGAAGAGATCCGGGTCTTCGTGTTCGAGCTTGAGCAAGGCGCAATAGTTAGCGAGCGCTTCCATCAGCCACTGGTCGCGATAACTTTCCCAGAAGACATTGTTGCCCCACCATTGGTGGGCGACTTCGTGTTCGGTCATCAGGTGATCGAAGAGCAAGTCGTTGATGGCGACGGCGCCGAAGCGGCTGGGTTCGCGGGCCGTGCGGTCGAGGAAGACATAGCTAGAGAGAAAGACGAGTCCGGGCCAGCCCTGGCTGTTGGGGCCGGGAAGCTGAGTGATCGAGAGTGAGGCGTAAGGGTAGGCGCCGATGCGGGGCACGAGAAACTCCATCATGGCAGCGGCATTTTTACCGACCAGGGCGGCGTTCCGGCTGGGGTCGGGGAGGGGCGCGGGGATGCGCCGTCCGGGGGGGCCGCCAAAGGGAGACGAAGCGGGGCGTCCGCGTTCGAAGTCTGTTTCCATGCCGCGCGCGGAGTAAATATCCAGCTTGGTGGTGCCTACCGTCATGGGAGTGTTCACGTATTTGCCCAGATTGAATCCCGCCAGGGGGACGGGATGTTCCGATACGAAGCGTGATTCCTCCATCCCGTCCCTGGTGACCGCGCCCACGCGTTTGCCGGTGGCGAGCAGCTTCCACTCGGATGGATGACGGAACTCGAGATCGAAATTCGACATGGCGGTGCCCCGGTTGGGATACCACGTGCCCCGCGCGCCCACATATAAGAGGCCTCCACCGGCTTCAGACATCACTGACCCGGCGTAGGTGAAGGTCACTTGCAGCGTTTGGCCGATTACCAGCGGCTGCGGAAATATGACGGTCACGGTATCGTTACCGCGGCGCGCCAGTTGGCTGCCTTCAAGGGCCTCATTCTGGATGAAGTCCAGATTCACCGGAGGCTGGCCGGCCGTTTCCCACTCGATGCGCGAGAGTTTGAGATAACGGGAAAGTTCAAAGAGCACGGCGCGCGCGCCCGATTGCACGGTACGCAAGGTCAGCGTGGCTGAGCCCGCGAGATCGGTGGGCGGGCGTACATCCATCTTGACCTTGTAATCGGAGATCTCGACGACGCGGGAAGCGGTGGAAGCAGAGACACCCGTGGTTTGCGCTTTGCGCTCGCTCTGCATGGGGAATGACATCCACAGGTCGTAGAAGCGGCCGTGGGGAGTGAAGGTGAGCTGCCGCACTGAGATCTGCTCTGACGACAGAGGGTCGAAGGCCACTTCGAAGCTTCCCAATTTTTCTCCATTCACGCGGGCGTAGAGAAATTCCCCGGCGTAATCGGCCGATGAAGATTTGGGCGCGTACGTCAGGCCGATCAGTACCCGGAGAGAGTCAGCCTCAGAGAGCGACAGGGCGAGGGCGTGGTGCTTGTCGATGAACGCCGCGGCGCCCTCCGGAGGACGCAGATGGGGAGCCAGGGTAGTGACGATGGCGTCGTCGGCAAAGCGAAAATAAGCGAGAGAAAAGCGCTCGCTGAGCACGGCAACCTTGGCGAACAGAGAAAGCGAGTGACGTTCGGTGAAGTCCGGGGGGACGATGAGGATCTCGCCTTCGCCTTCGAAGAGAGCACCGGTGATGCGTCCATTGACCGCGCGGGTGAAGGCGATGGTGCCATCGTTGAGCGAGATATGAACATCTTCGCGATCAATGGAGGCGTCGCGCACGCGATAGACCGCGGCAGGGTCAAGCGGCAGGTTGCCCACTTGGCGGTAAAGGTCGGCGACGGTAGTGCCGGCGGTCTTAGAGGCAGTGGTGCCGGGGGCTGTGGTTCCAACGGACGGTGGCGGGGTCTGAGCCGCGGCGGGTAAAGTCGCGAACAAGACAAGGGTCGATCCGATCAAACGCGGAAGCCAACCGGTCAATAGGAGGCAGGGAGAGTTGTTGGTAGAATCTGGCTTTGTGACTCCCACCCGAACCCATTCCCGTATTGGCCGCATGGCGGCGCTGGCCTTGTTCGTCAGCGTGGCGGTAGCGAGCGCCCAGGCGGAGACCATCCGCCTGAAGAATGGACGCATCATCCTTGCCGATAGTGTGCGCGAATTAGACGGGCGGGTGGAATACACCATCGGTGACAACACGTTTGCCATTCCCAAGTCGGCGGTCGTCTCTATAGACACCGGCGGCACCCCCCATGTTACCCGCAGGGATGACCTGCCGGCGCCGCCAGTCGTCCCAAAAGACGAATCGCTGGGACCGGAGATGATGCTCACGGCGCAGGTGGTAGTGAATGGCAAGGTAGACCAGTCGGCGCTCACCGCCGTGGAGATGGAAGGGGACAGCGAAAAGTCAGCGGTGGCGAATTTTCTGGCGGCCAAGCATGAGCGCACGAATGGCAGTCCGGAAAAGGCGGAGCGCTTCATCCGGCGGGCGCGAACCTTTTTGCCCGTACATGATGTGCTGATGACGAACCATGCTTCCATCCTGCTGCAGTTAAACCGCTATGCGGACGCGGCCGCGGTGGCGGAGCAAGCGATACGGGTCACACCGACTTCCGCCACCGGCTTCGCCTTGCTGGGCTATGCGAACCTGCAAATGAACAAGACGAAGGCAGCCATCCGCGCGCTCAAGCGGTCGTTAGAGTTGCAGCCGGACGAGAAGATCGAAGAATTGCTGCAAAGAGCGGAGCGGGAGTCGAAGACCGAAGCGGAATTCCGGCAGGACGATAGTACCCACTTTGCGCTGCGCTATGAAGGGTCGCAAGCGCCGGCTGAGCTGCGGCGCCAGATACTGGATACGCTGGAGCGCCATTACAACCAGTTGGTGAACGACTTAGGATTTTCTCCGCGGGAGACCATCTCCGTCTCGCTTTACACGGACCAGCAATTTTTCGATGTGACGCGCGCGGCAGCCTGGGTGGGGGCCCTCAATGACGGCAAACTGCGGCTGCCCATCAACGGCGTGGAGGTGGTGGACACCACCTTTTCGCGGGTGATGAAGCATGAATTGGCGCACTCTTTCATCAACCAGATGACGCGGGGAAGGTGTCCCACGTGGCTGAATGAGGGCATCGCGCAATTGCTGGAACCGCGCAGCGCGGCGCCGGAAGGGCGCCGACTGGCGGCCCTTTACGGTGCCCAACGCAATATCCCGCTCAATCAACTGGAGGGGTCGTTCCTGCGCTTTTCTGCGGACGAAGCGACGGTGGCGTATGCGCAATCGTTGATCGCCGCCGAATATATCCGTGACACCTACGGCGTGAGCACCCTGGCGCAGGTGATGAAGCGGATCGGGGAGGGGCAATCCACCGAATCCGCTTTGCGCAGCACCATCCATTCCGGGTATGCGCAGTTCGAGCAGGAGTTGGCCCGCCACCTGCGCCGCAGCTACGGCGAGTAAAGTTAAGGGCATTTCTAAGGGGCGAAAGTTGTGATAACGTAATCGTCCCCAGGGTACCCGTTCTCCCGCATGAAACTATCTTTCCAGTCGAGCGCACCGGCTCCGGTCAACCGGCAGCCGGCTCACACGGTGATCCCGGAGATGACGACCGCGATGCTGGCGGCTAAGTATCGGGGAGCGCGCATCGGCGGCGACTTTTACGATTTTGTACTGGTGGGCGGATCCAAGCTGTTGTTCGTGATACTGGACATCGCGGGCAAGCGGGAGACGGCGCTGCACTCAGCGGCGATCGCGCAAGATCACTTCCGGCTGCGGGGCGCAGAGTTATTCGGCGCGCCCGGAGCGGAAGACTCCGCTTCCGTCACGGCCCTGCTGCTGGAGATGAATCGCGCCATCATCAGTACGGCGGCGGGCGGGGTGTGCCATGCGCCGACGTTTCTGGGTTGCTACGACGAGGCCATCGGCGTGCTGACCTACATCAATGCCGGACACACGCCGGGCGTGATGAAGGATGCGCAAGGCACGCTTTTGCTGGAAGCCAATGGACTGCCGCTGGGCTTGTTCTCCCACGCCACCCACGACGCGCAATTCTGCGCGCTGGGAGCGGGTGCCAGCTTGACCCTGGTGTCGAAAGGCTTTGTGGAGACGAGAAATGGGAACCAGGAGTTCGGCATTGAAGGCGCCCGCAAGTTGATCGACCAAGGGACCTGGACGTCCGCCGACGAACTTTGTAGCCGCTTGCACGAGGCGGCGCTGGCCCATGAGAAACGGTCTTCGTTCCCGAGCCTGAGTTTTGCCGGCATCGGCCGGCAGGAACCCAACGATCTCACCGTTCTGGCGCTGGTGCGCAAAGCCGCGGGCCAGTAGCCGGGCTGCCGATTGCCGCTGTTGGGAGGGCGGTGGTAGCATGCGCACGTCTACCCGGCCGCTACTGACTCCGCCGTTGAAGGCACCCGTTGAGGTCACACGTGAAGAAGAAGCCTCTCGTCATCGCTGGTTCCGCTGTTCTCCTCCTCATCCTGCTGGTGGTTGCGCTCCCTCTACTCATCAATGCGGAACAATTCCGGCCCATGGTGGAAAGCCAAGCCAAGGCGGCCTTGGGCCGCGAAGTGAAGGTGGGCCGGTTGGAACTGTCGCTGTGGCGCGGTGGGGTGATCGCAGAGCAGTTGCAGATCGCGGACGATCCCGCTTTCAGCAAGGCGCCATTCGTGGTGGCGAAGTCGCTGGCCGTAGGGGTGGAGATGCTGCCAATGATCTTCTCCCGTGAAGCCAAGGTCACGTCGGTGGAGTTGCAAGAGCCGCAGATCAGCTTGATGCGCAACAGCGCGGGCAAGTGGAACTTTGATTCGTTGGGCACGGTGCCCGGTGCCCGGCCAGCGAAGGATCCCGCGAAGAAGACGCCGCCCCCGGCACTCACCGTGCAAAACCTGATCATCACCGATGGCAAGATCACGTTGGTGCAGCGGGGCCAGCAGCGCGTATATGAGAACGTGAACGTGGTGGTAAAGAATTTTTCCACCACGTCCAACTTCCCTTTTGAAGTAAGTGCCCAGACCCCGGGCGGCGGCAGCCTGAAGATTGATGGTAACGCCGGACCGCTGGAGGCAGGCGACATGACGCAAACGCCGTTGAGCGCGAACATCGAGGTCAAAGATCTCGACTTGGGTGCGACCGGATTTGTGCCGGCGGCTTCAGGGATCGGGGGCAAACTGGATTATCAGGGCAAGATCAAGTCAGACGGCAAGAAGCTGCATGCGGAAGGCAAGGCGACCACTACGCAGTTGAAGGTGGTGAAAGGGGGCGCACCGGCGCAGCGTCCGGTGACGCTGGATTATGCCTCCGACCTCGACCTGGTGCAAAAACGGGGCACGCTCACGCGCGGCGACATTCTCATCGGGCAAAGCAAAGCGAAGCTGACCGGCGACTTTGATACTCGGGGCGAGACCATCGTGGTGAATGCGCGCCTGAAGGGCGACAACATGGCCATCGACCAACTGGCGGGCGTGCTGCCGGCGTTCGGAGTGATCCTGCCGGCGGGCACGCAACTGCAGGGCGGCACGGTGAACGCCGACTTGCGGCTGCAAGGGCCTCTGGACCGCCTGGTGACGACGGGCCCCGTCCAGGTAACGAATGCGAAGCTGAGCGGATTCAATCTGAAGTCGCGCGCGTCAGCGGTGTCGTCGCTGGCGGGGATGCCGTCGGCCTCCGACTTGATCATCCAGGCGCTGAATTCGCGATTGCGAGTGGCCCCGGAGGGTATCCGCGCAGAAGGGATCCACGTAGTGCTTCCGGGGGTGGGCACGGTAATGGGTGATGGCGTGATCGGCGCTAACAATTCCCTCGACTTCAAGATGCGGGCGCAACTGCAAGGGGGAGGCGGGTTGATCGGCGGCATGTCCGCGCTGTCCACCTTGGGGCAGTCCAAGGGCGAGATTCCTTTTATGATCAAGGGCACTACCAGCAATCCGGTGTTTGTTCCTGACGTAGCGGCGGCCATGGGCAACACCATGAGAGCGCCGGTGCAAGGGGTGCAAGGCGTAGGCGGGATGTTTGGCGGGCTGTTCGGGAAGAAGAAAAAAGAATAGTAAGCCAGTTTATTGTGCAGCCGTTATTTTGCGGCCATGAAGTCGACGATGCGCAGCCGGTCAGCCATGCGGAGGTTGAGGAATTCCACGCCAACCTTCTTTTTATCCACGTGGCGGATGATACATTTCACATGTATCCATTCCAGGGTGGGGCCGAGGCGGAACTCCACCGCGATCTCACTGCCTAGTACGACTTCGGAGGATGTGTGGAAGGAAAGGCCGCCTTCGCCGACCTCCAATGGCTCCGCGCTGCGCCGCTCTTTGCCATCGCCGTAAAGCAGGTCATAGGGGATGGGCCAGCGAGGGAATGCCCGACGATTCGTCGAGTGGCGTTCGGTCGGGCGTCCGGCGTAGTTAGTCATTTCCATCAGAGCACCATCGGCGCAAACAATACAACATCTCCCGCCTTTGGCAAACTGCCTTCAGGCCATGTACCTTGGGGATGAGTTCGTAGCTGGGTTAGATGCCGCAGGGTCGCCGGGAAAAATGGAAAAATCTTGCGGGCGGCTCTTTTATTAGCAGCTATGGCCATGCCTGCCCGAACGCGGTAAAATTAGAAGAATCAACCACTTCTCGCGGTAATTCCGGGTACTACCACGGGAGCGGGAGTGTTGGCCGAAGTCGCTTAGTTACGGAATCTCTGGATTTTACGGAAACTCATGAAGAAGCTGCTCGTATTGTCGTTGTCCCTGTGCCTGACCGTCGCTGCCTCCGCCCAGACCGTGGTGGAGGAGATTGTGGCCCGAGTCAATAACGAGATCATCACTACCTCCGATCTCAAACGCAGCCGTGAGCAGATGCACACAGAAGCCCGACAGCAGGGCGCAGCCGATACGCAGCTCCCGCAAAAAGAGAAAGATTTGCTGCGCGACCTGATCGACCAGCAATTGCTGGTGCAGCATGGCAAGGACAACGGCATCACCGCGGAGACCGAAGTCATCAAGCGGCTGGATGAGATCCGTAAGAGTATGAACCTGGAGAACATGGAAGATCTGGAGAAGGCGGCGCAGCAGCAGGGCGTCTCGTTCGAAGACTTCAAGAGCAATCTGCGGAACGGGATCATCACCCAGCAGGTGATCGGACAGGAAGTGGGACGCAAGCTGAACATCAAGCCGGCGGAAGTCGCCGAGTATTACGAAGCGCATAAGAGCGAATTCGCGCGTCCGGAGCAGGTGGAACTGGCCGAGATCCTGGTCTCGACCGAAGCCCCGGCCAGCACCGAAAAGGGTGCGCCCCCGCCGCCGGAAGACCCGGCCCGCATCGCGGCGGCGGAAGCCAAGGCGAAGCAATTGCTGGAATCGATCAAGGCGGGCGCCAAGTTCGAGGATGTGGCGAAGAAGGAATCGAATGGGCCCACGGCGGCGCAAGGCGGTGAACTGGGCGCCTTTGCGCGGGGCGCGCTGGCCAAGGAACTTGAAGACAAGACCTTCAGCATGAAGGAGGGCGAAGTCTCAGACGTGATCCGCACCCGGCAGGGTTTTATCATCCTGAAAGTGTTGCAACACCAGCAGGCGGGAGTGCCGCCGCTCAAGGAAGTCGAGCAGCCGATCTACGAGAACCTCTACTATCAGCGTCTGCAGCCGGCGCTGCGCGCGTTTCTGACCAAGTTGCGGGAAGATGCCTACATCGACATCAAGCAGGGTCATGTGGATACCGGCGCCAGCCCGAACCAGACCAAGCCGGTGATCACGGATGTGGCCGCTGCCGCCGAGAACAAGACGAAAAAGAAAAAGAAATTCCTGTTGTTCTAGGCGTGGCCCAGCCACCAACCACGACGCAACCGTTTCCCCCGGAACTGGATGACCCCCTATGAAAGAATTTTTTGTTGAACAGGCCGCCGCGCTCGAGAACCAGAACATCACTTCCTCTTTCGTCGTAGCTTCCAAGCAGATCAAGCCGAAAAAGAATGGCGAGCCGTATCTCGCACTCACGCTGGCCGACCGCACCGGGCAGATAGAGGCCAAGATGTGGGACGGCGTGCCCGAGGCGATCAACACTTTTGAGCAGGACGATTTCATCAAAGTCCGCGGGCTGTTGAACAAATATAACGGTCGTTTCCAACTCACCATCCACAAGATCCGCAGCATGGACGCGGGCGAGGTCGATTACTCCGACTACCTGCCCAAGACCGACAAGAATGTGGACGAGCTGTGGGGTACGGTGGCCGGCTATGTGCAGGGCTTCCAGAACCAGCACTTGAAGGCGCTGATCCAAGCATTCATGGACGACGCGGAGATCGAACGCGCCTACAAGAACGCGCCCGCGGCAAAAACGCTGCACCACGCATTCATCGGCGGGCTGCTGGACCACGTAGTCTCGCTCTTCCGCTCCTGCGACCTGATGAGCCGCAACTATCCGCAGGTAGATCGCGATCTGCTGATGGCGGGCGCGTTCCTGCACGATATCGGCAAGATCCACGAGCTGACTTATGCCCGCTCGTTCAGCTATACCACCTCCGGGCAATTGCTGGGGCACATGATCATCGAACTGGAGATGCTCCACGCCAAGATCGCGGGCCTGCCCGGGTTCCCGGCGGAGCTGAAGATCCTGCTGGAGCATCTCATCATCAGCCATCACGGAAAGTATGAGTTTGGCTCGCCTAAGCTACCGATGTTCCCCGAGGCGCTGATGCTGCATTACCTGGACGACCTTGATTCCAAGATGGAAGCTATGCGCGCCCACTTCCAGCGAGAAGAAGGGTTGGAGTCCGAGTGGACTGCCTACAATCCCTCGTTGGGGCGCCCGTTGTTGAACACGCGCAAGTTTTTGACCAAGCAAGAAAAGCCGGCAGAAGACGATGCCAAAGCCGCAGCCGCTACCGACACCGGTAAAGAATGACGGCATCCACTCTCGACTTTAGTCAATTCGAAGTTCTCACCTTTGACTGCTACGGCACGCTCATCGATTGGGAGACGGGCATTCTCACAGCGGTGCGCCGGGCGCTCAGCGTGCACGGCGCGACGGCTGCTGATCAGGAAATCCTCGAGAAATATGCGGCGCTTGAGGCGGAGGCCGAAGCGAGCCCGTATGTGCCGTATCGCGTGGTGCTGGCGCGGGTGATGGAAGGGCTGGGCCGGCACTTTGGCGTGACCTTCACCCCGGCGGAGAATGATTCGCTGGCAGACTCCATCAAGGACTGGCTGCCGTTTCCGGACACGGTCGATGCGCTGCGTCGGTTGGCTACGCGGTACAAGCTCGCAATCCTCTCGAACGTCGATAGTGATCTCTTCCGGGAGAGCGCGCGGCATTTGGCGGTGGACCTCGACTATGTAGTCACGGCTCAGCAGATCGCCAGCTACAAGCCGGCGCGTTTCAACTTTGAGATGGCGCTGGCCAAGATCGGGCGGCCGAAGGATAAGCTGCTGCACGTGGCCGAGAGCGTGTACCACGACATCATCCCGGCCAAGGCCATCGGCCTCAAGACCGTATGGCTGTATCGGCGGAGGGGAAAAGATGGATCCGGCGCGACCAAAGCGGCCGAGGGTGAGCCGGACCTGGTGCTGCCTGATCTGAAAAGTCTGGCAGACGCCGCAGGCGTCTAGGCCATTAGGCTAAGCAGTGCGGGGGTAGTCGCCTTCGCAGCGCGTTTGGTAGGCTTCGATGGCGCGCTTCAAGCGGGCGTCAAGGCTTTGCCCGATGCGGATCATATCCGGGATCAGGGAACTCACATCCACCCCCAGCAAGTTCGCCTGAATGGTCTCGTAGATCACCCGGCGGAACATACTGAATTCATGCACCAGCATGGGGATGTTGAATTTTTGCTCGCAACGGATGGTGCCATGCTGGCGGGCAGCTTCCATATCACCGCCAAATACTTCCTGCCCGCCAAGCAGTCCGGTGATGATCTCTTGCAGCACTCCGGGAAAATGGTTGGTGACCTCTTTCCGGCTGAGCGACTGCAAGGGAAAGACGTGCGCGTTGCAGAGCTGGTCTACGAAGCGGTCCATGATGGGGCCGGCACTCTCTTGCAGGATGTAGGAGAGCTTCTTGAGTGGGGGCGGGATGCGGCGGTCGTGCAGCGCCAGCCGATCATGGATGCGCTGGACCAATTCCAAGGGGTCGGCGGGTTTTACGAAGTAATCGTCCACCTGGGCGCGGATGGCGTGCAAGGCGGTCTCAAATGCGGGATAGCCAGTGATGATCACATTGACGGCCTGCGGCTGGGTGCGGCGCATGGCGCTGACCAGGGTGAAACCATCGGCCGGCTGGCCAATGTTCAAGTCCGTAAGCAGGACGTCGTAACTATCTGTCTGGATGGCGGAGAGGGCATCCGGGACAGAGGCGCGGGAGGTGACATCGAACCCGTGCATCTCCAGGATGGCCGAGAGCGTTGTCCGTATCCCGGGTTCATCATCTACGAACAATACACGCGGCTTCGTCATGCGGGGGCCTAATCTTCCTGTCCTGCGTTCCGGTTTGCCGGCTGCCGGGGTTCAGCCGTTGACCGGGATCTTGATGATCTTTTTCTGGATCGCGTAGGTGACCAGCTGGGCTTTGTTATGGATATCCAGCTTGCGCATCAGGTTGAACTTGTGCGCTTCCACGGTCTTTACGCTGAGGCCGAGGATCACTGCGATCTCTTTGACCGAGTTACCTTCGGCCAAAAGCTTCAGGATCTCGCGCTCACGCGGCGTGAGGGTGGAGATGCGCGGACGCAGCTTCGTATCCCGCACGCGGGAGCGGAAGTCTTCCACCAGCTTGCTCAAGACCTGCGAGCTGAGATATTTGCCACCGCGATAAACGTCGCGGACGGCGGTCAATAACTGCTGCGCCGGTGTGTCTTTCAACACGTAGCCAGCGGCGCCTGCTTCCAGGCACTGCACCAGGTAGTCCTCATCGTCGTACATGGTCAGGAACAACACCTTGGTCTCCGGACGATTCTTGCGGATCTGCCGCGCCGCCTCGAACGATGACAGGCCCGGCATCCCGATATCCATCAGGACGACGTCGGGACGCAGTTCGCGTGCCTTCTCCACCGCCTGCGAGGCGTCTGCCGCCTCACCTACTACTTCAAAATCGGAAGACTCGGTCTCGAGCAACCGACGGACTCCCTGGCGGAATAGCGTGTGGTCATCGGTGAGCAGACATTTGATTTTCGGCATTTAGACCTTTTTTCTCTTCCGGATTACCGGGAAGCGGCATAGACGGCCCGGTCTTGGGTCAGTTGTTCCAAAGGCGAAAGATCGGTCGGATTCGTCGCCGGAACAGTGATCTCAATACGAGTGCCTTGCCCCTTGAGGGACGACACCCGAACCTTGCCACCCAACATTGCTACACGTTCTTTGATTCCTGCCAGCCCAAAGGAGTTCCCTCGGAAATTGCTCTTGGGAAAGATTCCTATGCCATCGTCCTCCACCAGCAGGTGGATTCCGTCGTCCTGGCGGTCCATGACCACGTTCACCAGGCTGGCTTGAGCGTGTTTGGCCACGTTATGCAGGGCCTCCTGCACGATGCGGTAGAGGGCGGTTTCGGTCTCGGCGGAGAGCCGGCCCACTTCATCGGAAATGGCGACGCGGGTCTGGACTTGGTTATTTTTCTCTAAGTCCTTTGCTTCCTTGCGGATAGCGGCTATCAGCCCCAGCTCTTGCAGGACCAGTGGCGAAAGTTTACCGATGATGCGGCGGATGCCGAGGATGGTGCGATCCACAACTTCCAGCGTTTCAAAGACTTTGGCCTTCGCGCTCAGGGAGGAGAGGTCGTTTTCAAGCATGCCCAGGTAGAGACGGATGACCATAAGGGCCTGCCCGGTCTCGTCGTGCAATTCACGGCTGATGCGCTTCCGCTCCTCTTCCTGTACGCGCAGCAGGTGGCCGGAAAGTTCCGCAATGCGGGCTTCGCGGTCCTTCAGCACCTGGGCGATACGAGCGCGATAGATGGCGAGGGCGGAGCGGTCGGCGATGGCCTTGAGCAAGTTGCGCTCGGTGGGCATCCACTCGAAGAGACGGGGAAATCCTACGAACAACACGCCAATGGTTTCGTGCTCCGCGCGTAACGGGACAGCCCACAGCGAACGCGTCTGTTCGCGCAGGACCGGGCTCAGCACTTGGGGATCGCCGCGGGGATCGAGGATCATGCGGGGTTCGCCGCTGCGGAAGACTTCTGAGACGAAGCCTTGGGACATCTCCACGCTGAATTCACCGCGAAGATGCTCTTCCAGGCCGCTGATGGCCTCCACCTTCAAGAGTTCCGTCTCCGAATCGCGCAGCAGGAACGCGCCGATGGAGGCGTCGAAGGAGGCACAGGTGATCTGGAGCACTCTTTGCAGCATCTCGCCCAGATCGCCACCGGCCAGTTCTGCGTCCAGCACGGAGAGCAGGGCAGTTGACTCGCGGGTACGCGAATCAAAGAAGGCGGCGGAGACAGCGACAAAGGCCGAAGACGAGACCATCTCCAGCGTCGCCATCAGCGTGGCATTACGCTCACCGAAGGTGGCGTTGATATGGGGTTCGCAACATTCCTCGAAGATCTGCATGGCGCGGCGGACGGTACGCATGTCCACTTGGAGCTTGGAGAGGCGGGTGCCGAAATAGGTCAGGTTCTCGAAGAACTCGGCATACTGGCCGCGCTGGAAAAAATGGAAACCGGCCGCGCAGGTGATGCGTTGCAGGGTGGCGATGGTTCGCGGTTCCAAGTTCAATTCCGTCGTCAACTGGTGGCGCCAGACTTGGAGGATCTCAGGCAGCTTGGGCTGCAGGGCGGCTGAGACTTCGGCGATCAGGGGATGAAAACTCTCTTTAAAGGGGAGAACAGTCACAGCGACTCCGGGCCCTTGGGTGTCAAAAACCTGGGGTGATAACTCCAACGGTACTAGGGGAACACCCGTATTTATAGCCATTCTACTCCAAATCTAGTGTATTTATTACATTGGTATTAATGTTTTACATATGAGCCGGGCGGGTGCCCACGCACTAGAACAGATGGCAGGGGCAGGGACTGGGGATGCCCGTTGGTGGCTCATTGCCGGGCGTCGGATAGAATCGAATCATGCTGCGTTTTTACACGGCGGGCGAATCGCATGGAGAAGCACTGATCGCGGTGCTTTCGGGGATGCCCGCGGGCCTGCCCGTGGATCAGACGTTCCTGGACCGCGAATTGTGGCGGCGACAGCAAGGGTTTGGACGCGGGGGTCGCATGCGCATCGAGCAAGACCGGGCGCATATTCTCTCCGGCGTGCGCCAGGGTAAGACCATCGGGTCGCCTATCGCCATCCAGTTGGAGAATAAGGATTGGCAGAACTGGCAGGAATCATTGCCGATAGCGGCTGGCGATCCGGCAAAGCATAAAGCCGTGACGGCGCCGCGTCCGGGACACGCCGATCTGGCCGGAGCCATCAA
Source organism: Terriglobales bacterium (assembly GCA_046714215.1). Lineage (GTDB taxonomy): Bacteria > Acidobacteriota > Terriglobia > Terriglobales > Acidobacteriaceae > DATLCI01. The sequence continues at coordinate 15,066 of JBKKBM010000065.1, forward strand.
GTACGACCTGCCGGAGGCGCGCTTCGTGTTGGAGCGGGCGTCGGCGCGGGAGTCAGCCGCACGCGTAGCGGTGGGTGCGGTTGCGAAGCTGCTCTTGCGCGAACTGGGCATGGATGTGCTCAGCCATGTAATTGCGGTGGGCGGGGCATCGCTGCCCAAGGATATCGAAGTGAGTTGGGAGCAGTTGGAGGCGCTGCATAAGAGCGAGGCAGTGGTACTGAACTGCGCCCATGCTCCCACCGAAGAAAAGATGAGAGCGGAAGTGGATGCGGTGCTGCGCAACGGCGACTCCGTGGGCGGGATCTTCGAGGTAGTAGCGCATCACGTACCGCCAGGTCTGGGCACCTACGCCAATTGGGACGAGCGCCTGGATGCGCAACTGGCTGCGGCCCTGATGTCACTGCAAGCGGTGAAGGCGGTAGAGATAGGACGTGGCATGGAGGCGGCGGTCTCCACTGGTTCTTCGGTGCATGATGCAATAGCCTATGACCGCAACGCGGGCGCGGATGCGTTCACGGGCTTTACCCGCAGCCGCAACCACGCTGGCGGCATGGAAGGCGGCATTTCCAACGGGCAAGACATCGTGGTGCGCGGATACCTGAAGCCCATCTCGACGCTGCGGCGTCCGCTGCAGTCAGTGGACTTTGCCACGCGTGAGCAAGTCAAGGCCGCTTACGAACGTTCCGATGTATGCGTGGCGCCGGCGGCGGGCGTGGCGGGCGAGGCGATGGTCGCGCTGACGCTGGCCAAATGCGTGCTGGAGAAGTTCGGCGGCGATTCCCTGAAAGAACTGGCCCGCAACTTCCAGGGCTATCGCGAACAGATCAAAAACTACTAGGGTGGTGGGACCGGCGGATGGCGAACAAGAATGATCCAATGAGCACTACGTCCAAGGCGGACATAAAACCCAAGCCGGGTTCGAAGATCTATCCCGTCGTCGTCTACGGCGACCCCGTGCTCGAGATGCCGGCCGCGGAAATCACCGTCTTCGACGACGAAATGCGCAAACTGGTGGACGACATGTTTGAGTCCATGTACGCGGCGCACGGAGTAGGCCTGGCCGCACCGCAGATCGGCATCAGCCGTCGCATCGCGGTGGTGGACATCACCTTCAAAGAGGATCCCAAAGCCAAACTGGTGCTGATCAATCCGGAGATCATCAAGAAAGAGGGCAAGCAGACGGGCAGCGAAGGCTGTCTCAGCATCCCGGAGTTTCGCGAGACCGTGAGCCGGGCGAACCATGTCACCGTCCGCGCGCAGGATGAATACGGAAAATGGCAGGAGCACTCAGGCGAAGGCCTGCTGGCCCGCGCATTTTTGCATGAGACCGACCATCTGAACGGCAAGTTGTATATCTCGCACGTGAGCGCGCTCAAGCGGGACCTGATGAAACGCAAGATCAGGAAGCTGATGAAGGCCGGGGAATGGCAGTGAGATGAGAGTGATCTTCTGCGGGACCCCGCGCTTCGCTGTGCCTTCCCTGGAACGATTGGTGGAGGAAGGCTTCGATGTACGGCTGGTGGTCACGCAGCCGGACCGTCCGCGGGGCCGGGGGATGGAGTTGGAACCTAGCCCGGTGAAGACTACGGCGCTCGCCCATGGGCTGCCGCTGATCCAACCGGAAACCATCAAGAACAATCAGGCGTTCCGGCAGGAACTGGAGATGCTGCGGCCCGACGTGATCATCGTGGTCGGCTATGGGCGCATCGTCCCGCAGTGGATGATCGAGTTGCCGCCGCATGGCAACATTAATCTGCACGGTTCTTTGTTGCCGAAGTATCGCGGAGCTGCGCCCATTCAGTGGGCCATCGCGAATGGCGAGAGCGTGAGCGGCAACACGACGATGCGCATCGATGTGGGCCTCGATACCGGCGACATCCTGCTACAGGAAGAAGTGTCGATCGCAACGGATGACACGGCTGTGACTTACGCGCCGCGCTTGGCAGACGCAGGGGCGAAACTTCTGGTCAAGACCCTGCGGGGGCTGGAAGCTGGAAGCATAACGCCGCGCCCGCAAGACAACGCACGCGCTACGCTGGCGCCTATCCTGACGAAAGAGGATGGGCGCATTGATTTTCAGCGAGGTGCGGCTGACATTGTGAACCGGCTGCGCGGCTTCCAGCCGTGGCCGGGAACGTTCACTACGTTTCGCGGCAAGTTGTTGAACATTCACGCGGCGGTGGCCGCACCCGGTGGAGGCGTACCCCAGGGGATGCTGGCGCTGGCGGAAGGGAAGCTGCTCGCGGGATGCGGACAGGGAACTGCGTTGCAACTCGTCGAACTGCAGCCTGAGGGCAAGAAGCGGATGTTGGCCCGCGATTTTGCCAACGGCAACCGCTTGAGTGCCCCTGAGCGTTTGGGAACGTAGATGCCCGTTTCGCGCCCAACTCCAGCCCGCGCCGTCGCCTTCGACATCCTGAAAGAAGTGGAGCAGCGCCAGAGTTTCGCCGTGGACCTGCTGCATGCGCGCCCGACGGAAGAACTTTCTATCGCTGATCGCGCGCTGTGCATGCAGTTGGTGATGGGCGTACTGCGCTGGCAGTCGGCGCTGGATGCGGAGATCCTGCTCGCCACCCCCAAGAAACTCGATCTCGAAGTCCGCCTGGCGCTGCGCCTGGCGCTATTTCAATTGCGCTTTCTGGACCGTATCCCCCAACGTGCCGCGGTGAATGAGAGTGTGGAACTGGTAAAACGCGCACGCAAGCGCTCTGCCGCGCCCTTTGTGAATGCGGTGCTGCGCAAGTTGCTGGCACAGGCGGGAGACGGTAATCCCAGTGGCGATCTGGCGGAGAGATCCGCGCATCCGGAGTGGATGGTGGCCCGCTGGATCGCGCAGTATGGCGCTGAGCGCGCCGCCGTGATCTGCCAATTCGATCAGCAGATCCCGGAGACCGCGCTACGCTTGCCTCTGGCTGGTCATGAAAAAGTCGAAAAAGAATTGCTCGCGGGCGGCGTGGAACTGCGGCCCGGCCATCTGCTGGTCAATGCGCGGCGCGTGAGCTCAGGCGATGTGACCGAGACGTCCGCCTTCCGCGAAGGGCGGGTCGCCATTCAGGATGAGGGTTCGCAGCTGGTCGCCGCGCTCGTCGGCGAAGGGCAACGCATTCTCGACTGCTGCGCCGCGCCTGGGGGTAAGACCGCGGCCGTAGCGGAGCGCAATCCCGAGGCGCGCATCACCGCCGTCGAGTTGCATGAGCATCGCTTGCGGCTGCTGCGCAAGATGGTGCATGCACCGAATGTGGAGTTTGTGCACGGCGATTCGACTAAGCGCGCGGTTCAGGGTGATTTCGACCGCGTGCTCGCCGATGTGCCGTGCTCCGGAACGGGCACGCTCGCTCGGAATCCTGAGATCAAATGGCGGCTGGCTCCGGACGACCTGCGCAATCTGCGCGCGCGCCAGGTGGCCATCCTGAATGCTGCGCTTGATCATCTGGAACCAGGTGGGAAGCTGGTCTATTCCACATGCTCTCTGGAAAAAGAAGAGAACCAGGAAGTGGTGGAAGAAATCCTCGCGGAGCGAAAAGACCTGCGAATATCGGATTGCGGGGAGGCGCTCCACGCGCTACAGGCCAAAGGTGAACTGGTGTGGGCGCGGCCGCAGTCGCTGTGCGACGGACCGTACTTGCGCACGGTGCCGGGCGTTCATCCTTGCGATGGGTTTTTTGCCGCAGTGTTTTACGAATCGTCCGGCTAACGGCTGATATGGAAGTTGACGGTGGTTCCCGCCGCGACTTTTTGTCCTGGTGCCGGCGATTGCTTCAGGATGATGGTGCTGTCGGCAAAACTTTTCGTTTTCACTTGCGGCGTGCCAGCAGGCGCGACTTCCGTCAATTCTCCAAGCTGCATGCCTGCTTCTTCGAGTTTCGGCACGACCTCCGCCAGATGCCGGCCGATGAAAGTGGGCATCACGTAGACGGCTTCGGTCTCCGGTGCGGCCACCAGCAGACTGATCTGAGGTGAGGTCACGCCGCTGGCGTGCGCTGGCGGATTCTGTGCGACGATCTGTCCGGGCGGAACGTCTTCGAGTTGCGCGACCGCGACGGAAGAGAGTGCTAATCCGCGCCGGCTCACGTTGATCTCCGCCGCGCGCGAACTTTGGCCCACCAGGTTGGGGATGTCAGACTTCTGCGGCCCCATGCTCTCCGCGCCGCGGACGCGCCATCCTTTGCGCACCTGCGATCCGGGCACGGGGAATTGCGAGACGATGCGCCCGGCGGGTATCCGGTCGGAATAGAATTTGTTTTCCATGATCAGCGTGAGGCCGAGCGCGTTGGCCGCCTCCTGCGCCTCAGGCACGGTCTTGCCCAACAGATTGGGGACGTTCACCTCGCGTCCGTGGATGGCGTAACGCATCGCCGTGAGCGCCGACGCCATCATGACCAGCAACAGCACTAGTCCCAGAGCGAGGAATTGGACGAAGCGTCTCATAGGTTGGAATCGCTTTTGCGGGAATCCGGGGTTGTACCGGAGGTAGCGCTTTTAGTGCGGGCGGGCGCATGGAGATCCGGCGCCTTGGCGGGAGTGAATTTTTCCTGCTCGCGGCCAGTGAGCGCGACTTCCATGAATTGGATCCAGATGGGCAGCGCTGCCTCGCCACCCGTCTCTTTGGCGCCGAGGGTCTTCTTCTCGTCATAGCCGAGCCACACGCCGCAGGTGATGGAAGGCGAGAAGCCGACGAACCAGGCGTCAGTGAAATCATTGGTGGTGCCCGTCTTGCCCGCTACCTCACGCTTGAGCTTGAGTGCGGCAGTGGCCGTGCCTTGCCGCACCACTCCTTGCAGCAGCGAGACCATGGTCCGCGCGGTCTCCGGGCTGATGACATCGGTGACTTCGGGGAAGTTCTCTTCGCGCACGTGGCCATCGTAATCAGTCACTTTGCGGATGTAACGCGGCGTGACCCTTACACCGTCGTTAGGAAACGTAGTGAAGGCGGCCGTCTCTTCCATTAGCGTGACCTCCGCCGCGCCCAACGCGATGGGTAGATAAGCGGGCAGAGGCGAAGTCACGCCGAACTTGCGCGCATACTCGATCACCGTCTTGATGCCAACTTCCTCTGCGATCTTCAGCGCGGGGATGTTACGCGAATTGGCCACCGCTTTGCGCAACGGGATGTTGCCCCAGAATTTCCCATCGTAGTTGGAAGGCGTGTAGGGACCGGAGGCAGTGATGAAGGTGGTGGGTGCGTCCAGGATATCGTCGTCCACGGAAATGGTCTCAGTGTCGAGCGCCGCGGTGTAGACGAACGGTTTGAAGGCGGATCCGACCTGCCGCAGCGCCTGGGTGGAGCGATTGAACTGCGAGTCGCCGAAACTGCGTCCCCCGACCATGGCCTTGATGTCGCCAGTGGCATTGTCGATGGCCAACAACGCGGCTTGCGAGCCGGAGTTCTGCTCCAGACTGACCTTGACCGCTTCGCCCGCCGTGGGCAGCACCAGCACCTTCACGTAAACCAAGTCGCCCGCTCGCAGCAAGTCTTTTGCAGATGTTCTTCCCGTCCACTTGATCTCCGCCGGGCCCAGCGTGGCGGTGTAGCCGCCGAAGCGGAGGCTGGCGGAGCCACCTTCGACCCCGGTCACCAGCGCGTAAAGATACGACCCCGCACTGAGGGGTTGCGACCAGTCCGCGTGCTGGTAGGTGTCGAGTGCAGCTCCCGTGGCCAGCACATTCTCCAGTTTCCCTTTCCATCCATGACGTTTCTCATATGCAGCCAAGCCATTGAGCGTGGCCTGGTTAGCCGTCTTCTGCCATTCCAGATTCAAAGTGGTATACACGCGCAGGCCGTTCTGGTGCACCTCTTCGCTGCCATACTTCTTTTCCAGGTAGCGGCGGATCTCTTCCACGAAGTAGGGAGCCACGGAGTTGACCGTCGGTTGCACATTGAGCGTGAGCGGACTGCTCTTGGCGCGGGCTGCCGCTTCGGCGGTGATCTTGCCGTCTTCGAGCATCGCATCCAGCACCAGGTCGCGCCGGCGCTTGGCATTCTTCGGATGGTTGATCGGCGAATATTGAGTCGGTGACTTGGGCAAGCTGGCGAGCAGGGCTGCTTCTTCCAGGGTAAGGTCCTTGGCGCGCTTGCTGAAGTAGTGGAGCGCGCCGGCCTCGAAGCCATAAGCCCCGTGTCCGAGGTAGATCTGGTTCGCGTACATGGTGAAGATCTGCGGCTTGGTGAAGCGCCGTTCGATCTGTATAGCCAGGATGATCTCCTGCATCTTGCGGCTGAAGCTTTTCTCCGTCGAGAGAAAGAGGTTGCGGGAGAGTTGCATGGTGATCGTGGAGGCCCCCTGCGCCCGCGACTTGGTCTTGATGTCGCGATAAGCAGCGCCCACGGCCCGTTGCAGGTCGATGCCCCAGTGCTTCTCGAAATCTTTGTCTTCAATGGAGAGGACTGCGTCTTTCAGTACGGCCGGAAAATCGCCGTAAGCAGCGATCACGCGCCGCTGCAGGGCGAAGCTGCCGATCACGCGTCCTTGGTCGTCATAGACCTCAGTGATGGCGTTGGGACGATAGCGCTCAAGTTCGCTGGTCTGGGGAAGGTCAGTGGAATAAACGACGAACAAGCCGCCCACGGCGCCCAGCAATGCCGCCCCCAGTACGAGCATCACGAGGGTAAAGCGTCCGACGACGGCCTTGGCGGCGGCCGGGACCGGGGACACATCAACAGGAGAGTTCATCGCGATTCGCTATGGGTGAGCATAGCACGGAGGGTAGGGGTGGCCGAGGGACGGCGCCGAGTAAAAAAAATCGCGGACCGAAGTCCGCGATCGTTAAAACGGGAGCTTTGCAACGGAAGCCGCTTACGCCGACTTGCCCTTCAATACAGCGATGGCGCGTTGTAACTGCTCATCACTCTTTTCCGTGGCCGGCTTTTTCGGTTCGGCCTTAGCGTCAGTGTCTTCGTCTTCCTCGCCCTCGGGAGTAGCATCCGCGACGTCCGCCACGATGATGTTCGGCGTGACCGCTGAATCCTGGATGGCTTTGCCGCCAGGCGAATAATACTTGGCCACTGACAGGATGACGGCCGAGCCGTCATTGATCTCGATGAGCTTCTGCACCGAGCCCATGCCAAAGGTCTTTTCCCCGAGCACGTCAGCCCGGCCATTCTCCAGCAGCGCCGCGGCTACTATCTCCGCGGCGCCAGCGGTGCCGCGATTCACCAGCACCACCAGCGGGAGTTTGGTTACGGCCTTCTGTCCCTCCGCGTTGAAATCTTCCCGCGGATACTTTTGCCCCTTCAGATAGGTGATGGTGCCGCGGTCAAGAAAGAGGTTGGCGGTGGCCACCCCCTCAGAAACCTCACCATCGGCGACACTACGCAGATCGAGGATCAATTTTTTGGCGCCGGACGACTGAGCGACCACGATCCTGCCGGCGACTTCCTGGGCCTTCCCCTTCGACAGGGAAGTCACTTTGATGTAGCCGATATTATTTTCCAGCACCTTCTCCGTGACGGGCGGGATGCTGACTTCGTCGCGCTGCAACACCATCTTTTCCGGTTCGGCGCGGCGGGGGCGCACGACAGAGAAATTCACGTGCGAGCCCTTTTGTCCGCTCAGCGTGTTGCGCACTTCCGCCAGAGACATCTCGCGGGTGCTGCGGCCTTCCAGGGCCTCAATGATGTCGCCGGTCATTAATCCGGCGCGATCAGCGGGGCCGCCGGGGACCACCGCGACCACGGCGGCAAAGCCAAAACGCTTGGAGACGGTGGCGCCGATGCCGGCGCGCGCGTCTTTATGTTCCTTGAATATTTTGTATTCGGCGGGACTGAGATAGCTGGAATTAGCGTCGAGCGATTCCAATAGTCCGTGCAGGGCGCCGTGCTTCACCGCCTGGAAGTTCGGTTCTTCCACGTACTCGCTGCGGATGCGCTGCAATACTTCGCTGTATACGCCCAGTTGCGGATAAGCGCCGTCTTTGCCCGATGCCTTCACGCCCAGCGCGCCGGCCACGATGAATAGCGCCGCCACCACGGAAACGCTCACAATCACTAATTTGAGCTTTTTGGTCATAACTCCCGATCTTAAATCCAACGATCTTCCAGAAATCCCGATAAAGCAGAAACCACCGGTTGTCGACGTGGTTTAGCCGATTATACCCGTAGTTTTTGGATGCTCTGAAGGTATTAGACGCTGCGGGGGACGAATGGTTTCGGAGGTATTGGCGGGGTCGGTTCGAAGTTACGACCGGCGTCCCAAAGACTTAGCGTCCCAAAGACTTAAGCGTCCCAAAGACTCAAGCACCTGTGGCGCGGGTAAGGCTCGGGCGGACCTGATCCAAGACTACGCTTTGTAGAGCTTGTGGAGCAGGCGGTTGAGCCGAGCGGGCCCCCGGCTTACGACGCCGGGTCTTTCTGCCGTGTATTCTTCGCGCCCGTGGCCAGCGCCATACCCACTAGTACCACCACGCCGACGATGATCCAGACTTGGGGCACATGCATCAGCATGGCGCCATACGCCAAGCCGGCGATCACGATCAGAAAACCGATGAAATAAATGCCAAAAGACATGTTGCACCTCCACTCGGTGGGATGCGGAGGGAGATGTGGGCTGTTGTCGCGGGTAAGCGGCGCGCAGGCTCAAACAACATCAAAATATAACTGGCCTTCGCCGATAGGGCGTCGCTATGGCGGCTGATAAACCCCGAGCCGAAGCCTCCTGCCGTCTTTGGGTCGGGTTTTTCTGAAAGGAACAACACTCGCTTATCTACACCCCACATCTATCGGCTCGAATTCTGGTTCCCCAGCCACGTTCTCGCAGTTTGGCAACACAGGCAGTGAGTGGCACACGGTGTGGCTGATGAAGCATGGGCATGCGTGCCCCTACATGCCGTGGTCGGAGGCATTTTTTGGTCATTCATCGTGCGCAAGCTCAAGCCGACCGCCAGTAATCCCCTTACGGCTTCAAGTGTTCCTGAAAGTAGCGATGGACAGCGTCATGCCAGTACCGCTCCGCCTCACCGCGGGGAAAGTGCGCTACCCCGGGAAGTACCAGCAGGTCGAACGGCTTGTCCGCGCGGATGAGCGCATCTGCCATTTTCATCGTCTGCGAAAAAGGCGCGTTGATGTCGGCGGTCCCATGGATCATTAGAAGCTTGCCTTCCAGGTTACCGGCCAGGCGCAGGTTGGAGGCATACTCGTAGGCGTCAGGATTATCGGTCGGCAAGCCCAAATAGGGCTCAACCCGGCTACCGTGCCCGTAAACTTCAGTCCCGGGCGCACCCGCGACGCCGACACGATAAACAGCCGGAGCGAGGAGCATCGCCCGGATGGCGAAGTAGCCACCAAAAGAGCCGCCATAGACACCCACGCGGTCCATGTCCATGTAGGGGCGCTGCTTGGCAATCTGCTTTAGGACAGCAACATGGTCGGGGATCTCGTGGCGTCCCAGGTTGCCGTAAACCACATCCTGAAATTCCTTGCCTCGCTCCGTGGTACCCCGTCCATCCAGCACCACGACGACGAAGCCCAGCTGTGCTAGGTTGGAGCGGCTGCCGAAAAAGGTGCGCGGCACTTCGGTCGTCATAGCTCCCGCGTAGATGATCTCGACCACCGGGTACTTCCGACCAGGATCGAAGTCGAAAGGCTTGTAGATCACCCCGTACAGATCGGTGCGGTCGTCGGCAGCCTTGGCCGTGAACTCTTCCGGTGGAGCCCAGCGCAAGACCTTGAGGCCCTCGATGTCCGCGCGGGCGACCGTCTTGAGCAGCGTGCCGTCAGCTCGTCTCACATCAACCGCTGGCGGTCTGTCGAGGCTCGAGTGGCTATCAAGAAAAAACTCCCGGGAAGGTGAAAACTCTGGAGCGTGTATGCCTGTTTCGCTGGTCAATTGCTCGAATGCCTTTTGTTCGAGTCCGGCTCGGTAGAGGTGGGTGTCATAGGGGCGCTGGCGGTCGCTGTGCGCCGTAAAGTAAACCCATCCTCGCTTCTCCTCCACGGTGATCAGGCGTTCGACGGGCCAGGATCCGCTGGTCAGACGCCGCAGCAGTTTGCCGTCGAAGTCATATAGGTAGAGGTGGCTCCAGCCGTCACGCTCCGACATCCAGATGAACCGCTGGTTGTCGTTGAGCATGGTGAACAATCCACCTTGTTCGCGCCACTCGCGGTAGTTGAAGAAGTTTCCCCACAGAAATGTCTTCTGCGCGTCAGTAAGAACGATGCGGGTGGCGCCTGTGGCCGGGTCGGCTGCCAGCAGGTCCAGTCGCTTGAAATCGCGGCTCATGCGCAGGACCATCAACTCGGAGCCATCCCTCCACCATCCCGCGACGTACGTGTATTGGTCTGCCGTGCCGGTGTCCACCTGGACGCGCCGTCTAGAGTTGACGTGGAAGATGTGCAGCTCGGTCCGGCGCAGCGATCCGCCGCTGGTCGGGCGGTGGGGAGCGGCCCATTTAACGGTTTCGGTCACACCCAGCCAATCCACAATTGGAATCTTGGCTACACCGCGGCTATCTACCTTCATCGCCACCAACCGCGAGCCGTCCGGAGACCACAGAGCTTCCTCCACATCCCAGGCGTAGTCGGCGATGCCATCCGTCGTGAGCTGGACTGATGGTCCACCACTCATGGGGCGGAGCCACAAGTTGTGCTCGCCAACAGC
>JBKKBM010000066.1:0-2811 GCA_046714215.1 Terriglobales bacterium
TTGGGTTATGAGCCCAACGAGCTACCAGACTGCTCCACCCCGCACTTTCGATACTAACAACCATGTGCAGCGGGGTCAAATGCGAGGCGCGCTCTTGCGGCGCGATGGCTACGTTTTCCGCCCTTATTATATCCGTTTTATCTCGTTAGCCTTGCCAACCCCCGCCGTTGACGCCCCTTCCAACTGATGGCAAGGAGGCTTCATGGGTATTTTCGGCAACAAAGACGACCGCAAGCACGATTTTTCTGATGTCGAGGGCGGAAATTCTTCCACCGCCAAACCGGATTTTTCTGACGTCCAAAGTGGCAACTCCTCAACCGCTGGCGGCGCCGATCGCATGTACATCGTGCGCAGCGGCGACAGTCTTTCCAAAATCGCTCAGCGTGAATACGGGGACGCCAATAAATGGCGCCGCATCTTCGACGCCAACCAGGACAAGATCAAAGACCCTGACCTGATCCATCCCGGCCAGGAACTCAAGATCCCCGCAGCCTAGATGCACGATTTCACCAACAGTTGTAAAGACCAAGCACTAGCAAGACGACAACATTAGTAAAGACGACAACTTCGTAAAAGACGAAAGGAAACTCAGCATGCGCAAACTCCAATCCCTCTTCCTCGCTCTCGCGGTTGCTTTTACCCTTGCCGGTTGCAACCAGCAGAGGGCGGATGAACAGAAAACGACCTCCAACTCCGGTACCACGGTGCAGGAACCCGCCGGCCCGCTGGACAAGCGTGACTCCGCTCCCGATGTCGATGACCTCGAACTCGGCCGCGGCGTAGACGCCAACAAGAAAGTCACCGACAGTACCGATGACTTCACGCCCAAAGACACCATCTATCTTTCCGTGAAGACCGATGGCGCCGCGGCCAACGCCGAAGTGAAAGTCCGCTGGACCTTCCAGGATGGACAGTTGGTCAAAGAAGACAAACGTACGGTCTCCGCGGGCGGCGATGCTTGGACCGAATTCCACATCTCCAAGCCGGGCGGATTCCCCAAGGGTGACTACAAGGTCATCGCCTATGTGAACGGCGTCGAGAAGGGTTCCAAAACCTTCGAAGTGAAATAGCAGACGAAGTAAGCAGATGATGTAAGATTCGCGTTCGCACAGAGCGCACCCAGTAAATCGGGTGCGCTCTTTTTTTGTGGGCACAGCGGGAGAACCGGTAAACAAAGGGTTAGCAGCATCGCGAGGGCAGGGCCATTTAACTGCGCTCCCTGCCGGTCGCGCCTCGCTAAGGTTGAGGTACGCTTCGTTTCTACAAACGCACCGGCTGACGGGCCTCTGCCACCGGGTTACGCGGCCTCCGCAGCCCGGGCACACTCTCTTCCACCGCGGCACAGAAGCGATCGATCTCCTCGGCGGTGATGTAGACATTCGGGCAGATGCGCAGCCCGTTGAAGCCGGGTCCGACGATGGGAGTGGTCAGGATCTGATGTTTATCCAGCAGAATGCCGCCCAATTTGCCGGCGTCGACGCCATCGAACTGTACGGTGCTGAAGGCGCCCGACTGGTTGGCGTCCAACTTGGTGAGCGAGCGTAAGTTCGCGCGGCTGCGTTACCTGAAACAACGCTGGGCGGAGCGGCTGGTACGCATCCGCGGATGTACGGTGCCCACCATTCACGTGGTCCCCAGCGGCATGGCGGGCGTGCGCGTGAGCCAGATCTCCGGTACCAAGGCCGGCGCGCTGTATCCAGGAGTGCACTTCACTAGGCCGTTGTTGGAAGACGTGGTGCTCTACGATATCCGCGACCAGCTTCTCACTACGTCGTCCAGTCCGGAGACGGCGAAGCCGGTAGTCGGATCGAAATCGATCCGTAGCCGCGAAGAACAAGGAGAAATGTTCGTTGTGCAGGCGCGCGAGGGCCTGCCCATCGGCCTGGCCATCTCCGGCCGCTATCGCCTTGATCCGAATCGTCTCCACTACATTCACGCCAACCTGCCGCATCCGGTGGAGAAGGAACTGGTGCCCCCGGTGGTGGCAAGCGTCTTTCGTGAGATCACACCCGGCTTCACCATGCGTGAGCTCTTTTCCAGCCGGCGCGAAGAGATCCGCCGCACCGCCGCGGAGCGCATCACGGCCAAACTCGCCGCCGATGGCGTGATCGTGAAGGAAGTCATGCTGCGCGATATCCAGTTGCCCGCTGAATTCGCCAAGGGTCTGGAAGGCCTGCTACTCAAAGAGCAGGAGAACGAGGGACTCACCTACATCACGCAGATGAAGGAGAAGCAGGTGCGCATCGCGGAACTAGAGGCGGAGGCGCAGCAGAAGCGGGACGTAAAGCGCGCGGAAGGTGATGCCCGCGTGCGGGTGCTGCTGGCCAAAGGTGAATCGGACGCGATGCAGTACACGTTGCCGCTCAAGGAGAAACAGATCCAGCAGTCGCGGCTGGAAGCGGAAGCCCGGAAAGAGACGACGGTGATGAATGCGGAAGCCATGGGGCGCGCCAAAGTGATTGACAGCAAGGCGGAGATGGAGCGTCGCAACTTGCTTGCAGATGCGGAGGCCAAGCGCATTCGCGTGATCGCCTCGGCGGATGCGGAGCGCATGCAATCAGAAGCGGTGCTGCTCAAGCAGAATCCGCTGCTCATCAACAAGATCATTGCGGAGCGTCTCTCTGACAAATTGCAGATGGTGATGGTGCCGTCGAACGGCAAGTTCTTCTTCAATGACGTGCTCAAGGGCAACATGGAGAACAACATGGCCGCGCAGTCGGAAGAAGCCGAAGCGGAGGACGAGGCCGACGCCGGAGGCAAAGTCGCGCGTCAGTCGCATAAGTATGGAGGAGGCCGCAAATAGTTCTGCCG
>JBKKBM010000067.1:0-12277 GCA_046714215.1 Terriglobales bacterium
GTTTAGAATCACGATGCTGGAGTCATGTTGTTGATTCCGGGGAACTTAGAGGTAAAAAAGCTTTTTGTTTGCACGCCAAGCAGCCAAAAAAGGCTGCAAAGAAGAGCGCCTTACGTACTCGCCTGGCTGGGAATCAGGATCGGGGTTGGCCCGGTAGCATCGTCACCGCGCTGCCGACGCAGCTCCGCATGCCCATACACCTCGCGATACATCTTCCCGATACGCTCGGGGTCGCGCGTCTGCGCCAAATGTTGACGAGCGTTCTCCGCCAGGGCGCGCCGGAAGTCGGGATTGCGCGCCAGAAACGCCAGGCGATTCGCCAGCTCGCTGGCTTTGTCTTTGGTATGAAAAACGGAACCAGAGGCGTTTACGGAGGAAGCAGAATCAGAAGCGGCGACTGAGTCGCTGCCGAACTCAGCTCTCCCATACCCGAAGTTCCCATACCCGGAGTTCCCATACCCGGAGTTTCCATACCCGGAGTTTCCATACCAAAGACAACCGCGACCTTCGGGCGTGAGGTCGCGATGGGCGGAGCAGTCGGCGGCGAGCAGGCAGCGTCCGTGGGCCATGGCGGAGAGCGCGGTGCCGGAGTTGGCGACATTCAGCGCGTGGATGCGGCCCCAGGAAGAGTTGTCGGGAAAAACCGGCCAGCCTGCGAGCACGATGTCGGCGGCCTCCAGCGCGGGCTGTTCGTCTTCGGGCGAGAGGAAGAAGACCAGCTCGTCCACTTCCTGTTCATGGGCGAAGCGGCGCAACTGCGCGGCCTGCTCATCCGCCGCGGCGAGGAAGAGGCGCGCGCCCGGAACTTCCGCGGCCGTCTGGGCAAACGCGCGGATGAGAGTCTCATCTTCGGCGACCGCGGGCCGCGCGAAGATGGTGACGATGTCAACGTAGAAATCGAAGGCGCGCCGCAGCCAGCCGGCGTCGGAATACGAACCCGTGGCCGACCGCGCGGGCAGCGGCAACGGTGCGGGGACGACAAACAAGTCCGCCTCGGCCACGCCGCGCTCGAGACACGCCGTGCGCATAAGCGCGGAGTGCACCACCAGGGCGCCCGCACGCGGCAGCAGAAATTCTTCGGCGGTGCGGAATGAGCGGGCCAGCCAGGAGCGCTCGGCGCATTGGCCGGCGGTCACGGCAAAGTCTTCGACGCAGGCGCGGACGTCATAGACGGTGGTCAGGCCGGCGCGCACCGCGGCCATGGCGGGCGCGAACGAATGCGCATGCACCACACTCGATTGCAGCGGATGCGTAGCCGCGTCAGTACCTTGCAGATGGGTGCGCCAGGCGCGGACGTCATTCCACGTCTCCAGCAGCGAGGCGGCCCGCGGACGCGCGTCGCCGGTGAGCACGAAGGGACGCATGCCCGCCGCGATCTGCGCTTCCACCAGATCAGCCACGGAGCGGATGGAATCGCAGGCGTGGATCACGCGCCACACGCGGTCTTTTGGCGTAGGCACGAGCTGTGAAGGAGCGGGGGAGTCTGAGTTATGGTCCGATGACGAGTGGGTGGATGAAGCGTGAAGAACGGATGGCACGTTCTCGGCGACGGACGAATGCTGCGCGGAGGACGAGTCTGCAGCGGAGGACGATTGCTGGACGGATGACACGCCGCGAGCCGATGACAGGCGATGAGCGGGGCTAGCCATGCTTACACCGCTTCCTTTCGCACCGAGGCCGCATGGGGCAGCACGCGGTTGCGTCCCTGGTCTTTGGCGGCGTAGAGGGCGGCGTCGGCAAATCCCATCAGCTCTTTCTTGTCGCGGCTGTCGGCGGGGAAATTGCTGATGCCGATGCTGATGGTCAGCGCCAGGGGCGCGATACCGGCCATCTCCGGACCGCTAAGGAACGTGCGCTGGGCCACGGCGTTGCGGATGCGCTCCGCCACCGCCATGCCTTCCGGCTCCGTAGTCTCCGGCAGGATGATGACAAACTCCTCGCCGCCATAGCGGGCCACGGTGTCTACTTCGCGCATGTCCTCGGTGAGCACGGCGGCGATCTCACGCAACACCTGGTCACCGATACCGTGGCCGTAAGTGTCATTCAAGTTCTTGAAATGATCGATGTCGAGCATGAGCAGCGCGAAGGCTTCCGACTTGCGCTCTGACCGCTTGATCTCCAGTTCCAACTGCTGCTCAAAGTAGCCGCGCGTGCGCAGTCCGGTGAGATGGTCGGTAAAGGCGAACATCATCAGGCTCTCATTGGCGTGTTCGCGGGTGAGCAGATTCTCCGCCACGTGCACCAGCACCCAGAGCAGTTGGGCGTCCTCCTCATTGAAGGCTTCGCGGTCGCCCGCCACCAGTTGCAGTGACCCCATCACCCGGCCATTGACGAACAGCGGCAGCGCGAGGATGCAGTCGCCGCCAGTGATAGCGAAGATCTCATCCACTTCTTCGCTGTCTCCGCGACGCACCCGCACCGGCTTGCGATAGATACGGCCCCAGAGGTCCAGCAGGTTGGCGGCGTGCAGGCTTGCGCGCAAGGACGCCTGGTCCGCGGCACCGGTCTTGTCACAGAGCAGGCGCAAGGTGGAGCTTTCACCTTTGGCGTCCCAGAAGTAGGCCAACGCAAGGCGGTAGGGAGTGATCTCCGCGCAGGTATCGCACAACAGGGTGAGGGTGGCGTCCAATTGCATCTGGAGGCCGCTCATCATGCCGATGCGAAGCACCGCATTCACATCGCGCCAACGATCGTGCAGCGTCTTCTGCGGGAGTTCAGCGCTCAACTCCAAGAGAAACTTCTCCCCCGGCGTGGTACGACGCTCTGGCTTCGGGATCACTTGTTTCTGAACCATAGGGTCGGCTGTATCCTGTGCTGGTGGATCATGGGCAGACCGCTGGTGCCCCGGAAGCAGTACGCATCCTGGAGCGGTTCCAAGCGGCATTGGCTTAGATGCAGTTTTTCCCGCGAAAAACGGGCGATGGCGCCTACGGTATTCGCCCCATGCGCCCGAAACCGGGCCGCTGCGGAAGAAACCGTTACTATTCCGGTCACTCCGGTTTTGTCGGGTTCCTACAGAGTTATTCCGGCTTTCTTCCGGAGTCTTAGGTGTTTTCTGGAAATTGCCCCGCGCATTTCGCAAAGCCTTTTATATGAATCATTTGCAATTTGCCTAACGATAGGACTATGCTGGCCTCAAGCAAAGACAGTGCCACTGGAAGCTCAAGGGGTACATGTCTTCTGTAGTTCGCCCCAACAATATTTAGACAATCCTTGGCCTCAGGCCCTAACCCTAGTGACGCAAAGGGGCGGAGAAATCCGCGCTCAGTGCGTGGTCGGAGAGACGGATATGGCGTGGTACGCGTACTGCATCACCGAACAGCAAGCCTTCCACGGGACCACACGAGCAAGACGGCCCTTTCCCATTGAAAACCTACGCGGCATCGGCGGGGCCCAGGTATTCGGGTATCCCAGCGGGGATTTTGCCGTCATCGTAAGTGAATTCGTCTCCGGCTCCCTCACTCAGCAATCGGTGGTAGAACACGCCAAAGTAGTGGGCGCGTGCTTCGAGAAGACGACTGTCCTGCCGTTCCGCTTCGGCACGGTCTTCGAACATGATGAAGCGCTGCGCCGGGCCGTCCGCGGGAACCGCAAACAGTTCCTGGCGTCGGTGGACAAGCTGCGGGGCAAGGCGGAGATGCACCTGAAACTGGTGGTGAAAGAAGGCACGGTACGCGAGGCCCTGGACGTAGAACTGCCCCAGACCACCGGCGGCGCTTACCTCACGGTGCTCCGCGAAAAAGCCTACCGCCAACGCGAACGCCAGACCAAGGCGCGCGCGCTTTCGGTGCAAGTCCACAAGCTCTTCCATCCGCTGGAAGAAGAGATCAGCTGCCGCCGCAGCGAGACGGGCATGATGTTGGACATCGCCCATCTCATCGATCACAAGTCCATCGAGAAGTATCAGAACCGCTTCACCAGCGCCGCCAGCCAGCTCAAAGGCGTGGAACTGGTGATCAGCGGACCGTGGCCGCCCTACCACTTTATGCCAGGCAAGCTGCGCACGTTCGCGGGCAGCAGCTAGACGGCTCGGATTTTTGACCAATCAGGCGTGGATTCCCTCCGAAATCCACGCCTTTTTCGTGCCCCCACGGCCGAGGACGAATGGTCAAAAGAGAGCATCCGGATACCCACTGGCGGCTTATCATCCAACCATTTCCCGTCTTCTCGGCATCAGACTGCGCATAGTTGGTATTGGACTACCACACTGGCCCGTCCTGTATTACGATGGGTTCCCAAACCCCCGCTGAACCCCTGGGAGCGACTTTTTGAAGTTTGAAGTCTTAGAATCGAAGGCCTCTGGCCTGAATCCGTCGCGCCGCACCCGCGTCCTGATAGTGGACAGCGACCAGGGCACCAGCCGCTTCCTGAGCTTGCACCTTTCCAAGCGCAATTTCGAAGTGAGTTCCGCAATCTCTGGCGAAGAAGCCTTGCGCCTCTTTCGCGCGCTCACGCCCAACCTAGTGTTGATCGACTTGGCTCTTCCCGGCATGGATGGCGTTGAATTGCTGGAACGGATCAAAGAGATGAAGGCGGACGTGCCCGTGATCGTCTCTTCCAGCGTGCGCGATCCGGATCTGGTTTTTAGCGCATCGAAGGCGGGCGCCGATGATTACATCGCTAAGCCCTACGACCTCAAAGAACTTGACCAGCGCTTGAACAAGATCCTGGACCGGCAGTTGGTGATCGTACCCAAACCGTCAGCCGGACAACCACGCTCCAGCCGGGATTTTTCCATGCTGTTTGGGACTAGTCCGAAGATGGAAGATGTAAAAGAAACCATCGAGAAAGTGGCGGACACCACGGCTACCGTGCTCATACGCGGGGAGAGCGGCGCGGGCAAAGAGATGGTGGCGCGCATGATCTATGGGCAGTCAGGACGGCGCGACAAGCCGTTCGTGAAGGTGAATTGCGCGGCCATCCCGCATGAATTACTGGAGAGTGAACTCTTTGGCTATGAACAAGGCGCGTTCACGGGCGCCAACCGCCAGAAGCTGGGCAAATTCGACCAGGCCAACGCCGGCACCATCTTCCTGGACGAGATCAGCGAGATGCATCCTGCGCTGCAAGCCAAACTGCTGCACGTATTGCAGGATGGCGAATTCTCCCGCCTGGGCGGCAAGAAAGATATCGGCGTTGACGTGCGTGTGCTGGCCGCCACCAACAAGCCGCTAGAGCGGGCGGTGTCACAAGGCACGTTCCGCGAAGATCTTTTCTATCGCCTCAACGTGGTGACGGTACACATTCCACCGCTACGGGAGCGCCGCGAAGAGATTCCCGTCTTCCTCGAGTTCTTCCTCACTAAGTACTCGGAGTTCTATGGCAAGAACCCACCGCCGTTCAGCGAGAATGCCATGACCCGCATGATGGACTATTCGTGGCCGGGTAATATCCGCGAACTTGAGAACCTGGTGAAGCGCTACACCATCGTGGGCAATGAAGCGCAGATCATCCGGGAGTTGGCCACGCATAAACCTATCGTGACGTCTACCGGCAATGACCAAGATCCGGTCCCTGCTCCTGTGGCCGCAGCGGCAGCGCCACCTGCGCCGCACGAACTCGATGGCGCAGACGCACCTTCGCTGCTCGACATCGGCCGGCGCGCCGCCATGAAGGCAGAGCGCGAAGCGATAGAGAAGGTCCTTACGCAAACGCGCTGGAACCGACGCCAAGCCGCTAAGATCCTGAAGATCAGCTATAAGGCCCTGCTGAACAAGTTGAAGCTGATGGAAGAGCAGGATCAGGCCGAATCTAAGCAGGGCCCAGCCTAAGATTGGTATTCCGATTCCCTATACCCCGAATTGGTTGAGCGGCGGGATTCTCCTTTTAGCCTCAACCCCACAAGCTAAGTGATTGTGAATCAACAGAATCCAGCCATCAGATTTTTCCACTTAGAAAGACCTTAGTTTGGTGGAGCAAGTGCACATTAATAAAGCAACAAAAGAGGCTGTACAACTCCACAAATGATATTCATCCTCGACAGACTATCTGCTTCTGCACTGTCCGGTCGCTCTGCGGCCGGCAGACACGTCCCCCATCCTCTTCCCTGATCAACCTTCCACCTCGTAGCCTCTTTCGGAAGGGTGGCCTAACGGCCACCTTTTTTGTTTTTGTGGGGCGGTCATTTTTCCCACGGGGAGCCGCTGCATCGTTACCAGAACGGACTGCCCTGTTTTTGGGCATTTGACGCTACTTTCGCGGCGCGTTTATCATGAACGATTCCCGCCAGCCTCGGCAACATTTACGGGAATTGAGCACTCTTACGGGCAAGCCTTTATGGACAAGAAGAAACTAGAGAACTTCAGAAAACAGCTGGAAACGCGGCAACAGGACCTGCGGAAGATCGTAGCCCGCACCGAACAGGACGGACGCGAGGCGGACGTGGGCACAGCGCAGGACATCGCCGACCGCGCCGCCAACTCCTATACCAAGGAATTTCTCTTTCATCAGAGCAACAACGAGCGCGTGCTCTTGCAGATGGTTGAGGTCGCGCTCACGCGCATCCGCGAGGGCGTCTTCGGCGAGTGCATCAACTGCGGCAATGAGATCAACGGCAAGCGCCTGGAAGCGGTGCCGTGGACGAAGTATTGCATCGCCTGCCAGGAAAAGCTGGAGCAGGGTTTGCTGGAAGAGCAGACGTCTTAGAGCAGCTGCCAGCTACCAGCCGCCAGTAAAAGCAAAAACGAAGGCCGCCAAGTTGGCGGTCTTTTTTATTGGTCACGCTGGGAAAGCGCTTTGCTCCCATCCATGACTTACTTCGGCGGTTCCTGGGGGGCCGGCTCCGGAGCTTTCTTGGCAGGCTCCTGTTTCTTCTTCTGCTGGGCGCCCACTGCGCCGAGGATCTGGTCGAAGACGCTCTGCGGCTTAGCCGGCTCGGCGGTTTTAGGCGGAGCATTAGCCGGAGCGTTCGGTGCATTGGGGTCTGCGACGTTGGCCGGCGTGGTGTTGTTCGGGTCCGCGTTGGCCGGTTGATCCGCCTGGGGCATCTCATCTTTCTTCTTGCCGCCTAACAGTCCGCCCAGGATCCCCTGGCCGCCGAGGATGCTGGTAGTCAGCGACCCGGGCGAGCCCATGCTGGGCAGCAGGTTGTCGAGCTTCATCTGGGCCAGGCGCTTGAGGTCAGGCGAGACTTTTGGATTGGTGAACGTTCCGGTGATCAGCACCGGCATCACGAGTTCGCCCTTGGCATTGGCCAGCGCCGTATTCAGATATCCGCCGATCGAGGTGCCGCCCACGCCCTGGCTGAAGCTGGGCGAGAGCACCGCGGTCACATGCAGGTCGAGGGTCTGGTTGGCGAGGTCGACGGCGCCTTTGGCCGCCATGCTGCCCGCATCGATCACGGCATTCAGATTGTCGGTACGCGCGACACCGTTCTTCACGTCGAAGTTACCGGTAAGTTTCACCACGTTGGTGTAGGGCTGGGTGGTGCTCTGTGCGCTGAATTTTCCGATGGCGGCCAATTGGTTCAGTAGATCGAGATTGGCGATCTTGCCGTCCTGGAGATTCAATTGAATGTTCCCATTGAGATGGCTGGCGATATTCTCTGACGTAGTACCGGTGAAATTCGTATTCGCATTCGCCGCCAGCAGACCAAAGAGGATCTTGTCCGCCTTGGAGACGGCGGAGAGCAACTGGTTGGCATCTACGCGGTCCATCTTGGTGGAGACGGTGTAGGTCGCGGGCGTGGGGCGCGTGTCCATCACCAACGAGCCGTTGACCGCTCCTCCGTAAAGCTGCGCGGTGAACGGCGTAAGCCTCACGATGCCGTGATCAAGGGTGACGTTGGAGTGTGCATTGGTCAGGAGCAATTTGTCATAGAGCACGGTGGCGATTTCCAGCGTTCCGTTGCCGACCAAACGCGTGAGTAACGGTGCTTCCGGCGCGGGTGCGGCATAGGCAGTCGGGATCAGGCTGAAGGTGGCGGCGGCTTTTGCGGGTTGATTGCGCACGAGCTGATTGCGCATTAACGTCTGCCACTCAGCCGCGTCGAACTTGTCGCCCGTAAGCGCGAACTGGAGTTGCGGCGTCGCGCCGGGATTCAGACCCTTCAGGGACATGCTGCCGCGGGCGTTGGTGGAGCCGAGCGCAAAGACAATATTGTCGAGGATGGCGGTGTTCTGACTGAACTTGATGTCGGCCATCCGCACCTGCACCGGCTTGGTGAAGGCGGGCAACGTGATGGAGCCGTCGCGGAGATTGCCGCTACCGGAGTAATCCAGCGCGGCGTTCTTTTTGGTGGAGCCTTGCACCCGGACATTCAGGTTCACCGCGCCGGTGCCGCTCATGTCCCGCGCCGCGGAGATGCCGGAAGCCTGCGCGATGTTCAGCAACTCGCCCAGATTGGCGCCGTTGGCACGCACGTTGGCGAGTACCCGGGAACTGTCTGCCGCATAGTCGTTGAGAACAAAGTTCACATGCGCGGCGGTCGCGCCGGTGGTCGCGATGAATTCGTTCGACGTGATGGTCGTGGGCGTGAGCGCCAGATCCACCTTTGTCACTTGCACGGCCTGCGGCAGGTCCTTGCCGGTGATGACGAGCTCATGCGCGGTGACTTTTCCATTCATCACCGGCTTGCCGGCGGAGCCGCGCGCGGTGAGCGCCGCGTCGATGCGCCCCTTGATATCCATGCCGGGGTTGAAGGCCACGTCGAATGCCGCAGCCAGGCGGGCCACCTCCGCGATAGACGCATTGGCCGCGTCAATTTTCAAGTCCAGCACCATGGGCGTGGGCGCACCATGGATGGTGCCGACGATGGAGAGCGGCGTCGCTCCCAGCTTCAGCGTGCCCTTTTCGATCTTGTAGAGAGCAGCATTCAAATCCGCCGTGATGTTGTAGTCGGCGGAGATGGGATAGCCGATATTCACGCCATTCACGCGGCCGTTCTCCAGAATGAGGTCGCCCTTGGAACTGACCGTGCCCGCTTTGTTCTCTACGTCGGCTTTACCGCTGGCCACGAATTCAATGTCCTGCAGCGCCTGCGAGTTGAGAAACTTTTTCAGTCCGGAGAGCGAGACTTCGTCGAGTTTGAGCGAGCCCTTGAAGTCGGTGGCGCTGGGCGCGTCGCTGCGCATGGGGCCGGCTTCGCCTTCCAGGCTCAGGCGCTGCGCGCCCGTGCCCGGCAGATGCGCCGCCAATTCGAACGTGAACTTTTTATTGGGCGCATAGTCGTTCAGTGTGAGATCGATGTGGTCGTAGATGACGCGCGGCTGGTTCTTCTGCTGGTCGGTGAATCCCACTTGACCGTCTACCACCTTCAACTCGGCTAGCGAAAACTTACGCGGCTCGGTTTGCGCCTGGGGTTGGGGCGGTGGCTGAGGGGAAGCCTGGCCTGGCTTGGGCGCGGGTGCGGGGGCATTAGGGGCGCCGCCCAGGGTCAGGAAATTCCACACGCCCTGTCGATTGCGAATGAGTTCGATGCGCGGCCGCCGCAACTCCAGCGAATCCACTTGGACGTCGCCGTTGAGCAGGGGCATCAGCCGGGCGGAGACCAGCAGTTCGCCGACATGAGCAAAGGGCTGCGCCGAAGGAAAATTTTTGTCCTCGCCGATCACCGCGTTCTCCGCGCGGAAGGCCAGGGGAAACACGCTGAGCCGAATCTTTCCCAGCGACACCACCCGCCCGGTGCGCGTCTGCAACTCCGTCTGAATGCGCCCACGATAGCGGTCCGCGTCCACCACGAAGGGGAGAGCGGCTATGGCCGCCACGGCCAGCACGATGAGGACTCCGACTGCGATCAACGCTTTGCGCATATCTACCTCGTTTCCCTGCCGGCTCGTTTCCCTACAACCCTGCGCCGACTCTATCTTTATAAGTCTGATATGTATTTGGAAGCCGATCCGGGGTGGTTCCGTTGCCAGTGTATCCACCTTTGAGCCGGAAGTATTTTCCCGCAAAGCGTTACCAAAGGGCTGTGCCAGACCCGCGGTTTGCGCTCAGGAAAACCGCTTGATAGACTTAAAGTTTCTGACCTGAACGCCTTTAACGTCTTTCCATCCAAAGGAACCTCTGCGTGAAGAGTTATACCCGCCATCAGTTAAAAGAAGACAGATTTGCCCAAGCCATCTCTGACCAGGTGCATTGGACCGTGGAACACCGCAACGCCATGATCATCGGCGCCATTGTGCTGCTGGTGGTGGCGGTGGGCAGTGTTATCGCCTGGGACCAGATGCGCAAGCGTGATGACCAGGCCAGTCTGGCCCTGGGCACAGCCATGCGCGTCTATACCGCGCCTATCAACTCGCCCGAACAACCGTTGCCGCCTGACACCAAAAGTTTTCCCAGCACCAAGGAGCGATCGGCCGCCGCCCACAAAGAGTTCCAGAAGGTCGCCGACGAATACTCCTCCACCCGCAATGGCAAGTACGCGCTGTACCTGGCCGGCGTGACCGCTATGGAGTCCGGCGACACGAAGAAGAGTGAAGAGATCCTGAACAAGGTGGCTGGAGTCAACGACCGCAATATCTCGTCGCTGGCGAAGTTCTCGCTGGCGTCGCTGTATCTCGCGCAGAGCAAAGAAGCCGACGCGGTGCGCATGTACAAGGAAGTAATCGCGGCTGATGCGCACACGGTACCCAAAACTACGGCTCAACTGGAATTGGCAGGCCACTACGAGAGCAAGAATCCCGCGGAAGCGGTGAAGATCTACGAGGATATCCAGAAGAGTGAAGAAGCCACGCGTAAGGCTAATGCTCCTAAGGTCGCCAAAGGCATGACGCCGGCGCCCGAGGTCAAAACACCGCTAGAGGAGATGGCAGCGGCTAAGGTGCAACAGTTGAAGCTAGCGGTCAAATAGCGCTTTCTGGAACGTTTTTGTGGAAAAAGGGACGCCCAAACGGCGTCTTTTTTCTTTTTTGCTTCTTTCCTATGGCTTTCTGCACCGGTTGTGCTGCACCGCGACCGCGTCGCCTCATTTTGCGGCAAACCCTGTCTCGCGCGGGGCATCTCTACACAGGTGGGCGTATGGGCGTACGTTCGTTTTCAATACCAGCGCTTTCAATATCAGGAGGTTTTCATATGAGAAGTTTACTGGCAGGGATTGGCATCGGTATCGGTTTGGGCATACTGTTTGCCCCAATGAGTGGCCGTGAGACCCGGGACAACATCCGGGAGCGCGCAAATGACTTGGCTGATCAGGCCCGGGGCGCGATGGAAGAGGGCCGCGAGAAGTTAAATCGTGGGCTTTCCGCAGTCAAGACCGGCGTGGATCAGGTGAAGAGCAGCGCTTCGCAGGCGGCATCTGATTTCAGCGAGCGCACCGGTACGCAGGGCGTTTAGCTCGTCAGGCTCAAATGACCCCGCTTCCCGACACCTCGGGAGCGGGGTTTTATTTTTTTGTGCGGGGCAGTTTAGAGCCTTGTCTTTGATTTTGTGGCAAGATGCTTTCCATGAAACCGCGTAGGCCGACAATAAAAGACTCGACTCCGGAACGTGCACAGCAAGCGGAGATCGCAACAGGTTGCCGATCGTGCGGCCCGCAAGGCTGCCGCAAAGAAAGCCAAACTGGAAGCGGAAGCCGCTGCTGTGAGAGAGAAGGCCAATCAAGCTTTTCTGGCTCCAAATGAAGGAAATGAGGCTAACTAGTTTGGGGAGATGTCCCCGCCCGCGCAACCTTGACACCCACGCCAAGTCCCTTATATCCTTATATTTTGCCCTGTTAGCGCGGATTCCCGTAGTGGCTATACCGACTGGCTGCCAAGGCCAGTTTGAGTTTTTTAGGGGCCCAGTTTTTCGATTGAGGGGCTAGGATCGGCTGATCGCCCCCAGGACATTGCCGACGATGTTAATCAGCCTTCAAGAATTGGAGCTCCGTAAGATTGAATTTGCGGAGACCTATGCCCCGGGGCAGATCGAACTGATCGAAGACGTGGTCCAGACGTCTCCGCTCATGTCTGCGGGCCATGCTGAACTACTGGAAGAGCACCACGGGGGTAAGCACGTGGTGAAGGACATCCGCGTGATCGGCGAATTCGCCACCCGTGTGGAATTGAAATGCGCGCGCTGCCTGGAGAGCGTGCCGCTGGAGTTGGCGAACAAGTTCGACCTGCTGTATCGGCCGCTGAAGATCCAGGTAAAGGCTTCTGACGAAGTCGAGATCACGGAGGCGGACACCGAGATCAGCTTTTACCAGGGTGAAGGGCTGGCCCTGGAGGACCTGCTCAAGGAGCAAGTCCTGCTGGCAGTGCCGGCCAAGGCGCTGTGCCAGGAAGATTGTAAGGGGCTATGTCCGCAATGCGGGCTGAACCTGAACACGGGGAGCTGCTCCTGTAAGGAACAGCGC